>JANQEP010000096.1 GCA_028278305.1 Candidatus Gastranaerophilales bacterium | reverse complement strand
CGCGGAAATCCTGGTGGGTTTACTGATAATAGGAATAATCTCAAGTGCTGCAATGCCTTTGATGACAAAAATGGCACAGGAAAAAACAGGCACTGACAGAAACACAATAAGATGTATAAACGAAAGCCCTGCAAACTGGTACAAAGAACTCGACGGTACTACAGAGCTTCCAACGGAAGGCACAATGTGCTGGGCTGCGGTAACAGATACTCAACACGACAGGGGCAGGGCACTGGAAACGGCAAAATGGTATATAAACAACGGAACAGCTGACCAGGAAATAATGGGTAAGAAAATACTCCGCACGGCATGTGATAGGGGAGGTAAAACAGCCTGTGATTATTTCATAGATTCTTGCTGGAAATCAGGCAGGGATATACCTCCTTACTGTGATGATGAGGCTAATTTCCTGGATTTAACTTATTACCTTCACCAAAAAACTGATGCAAGTCCGGGCGCAATATATATCAGGGATCGGCTGGAAGACCTGCTGGGCAAAAAAATAACAAACCTTGTAAATGAGGTAAACTATGCCTGCTATAATGACCAGAAGCCACATCATGAGCAGAATTTAAAAAATAACATAGCCTGTGAATTACTGGGAATGAATATAGCCTGGTGGATACAACAATGCAATGCGGGCAATGCGGATGCCTGTAAACATTGCTATGACAATAACTACAATAGGAGCTGCACCGGGGTAAAAACAGCCTGGAGTGAAGCGCCTACAGGATATTATGAATTGACGGCGGATGGAGACCCTGAAAGCAAGCCCACAGTAAGAGTAAGCTGTAACATGACAAACTTTGCAAGCGCGGCAATAACCGGCTGCAATGCGGAAGTGCTGGAGGATTGCACAGAGGGTTATGGTAATGATTACAACAAGAGCTGCACCCAGGTAAAAACAGAGTGGAGCAGGGCTGAAACAGAATATTATGAATTAACTTACAAAGGTCCGGGCAATACTGAAAGAGTGCATTGCAATATGACAAGCAAGGCAAGTGCGGCAATAACCGGCTGCGGTTATGACAGAAGTAATCCTATTCCTTCCGCGTCTTATGTGCCGGGGGATTGTGAGCAGGGACATAATAATAACTACAACCGGACCTGTGATGAGATTTTCGCATCCTGGAGCAATGCTCTTAACGGATATTATTACAATTTGACCGGGGCTGGGGACAGTCCGCCTGACCTTGTCAGTTCGGTTTGTTCGTCTGATTCCTCGGATCCTGGGGGTCCTCAGGGTCCTCAACCTCCTGACCCGGAGAATACCTGCGGTAATCAAAAGGGCGCTACCACGACTTTTAAAGCTGCAGATACCGGACTGGGTTATGATTTCGTGGTAACTAACTGTAATCAGGCAGATCATGACCATCTTGTTGGTAATAAACAAAACCCTTGCGCCGGCAGTACCTGTAGCCATGGCGAACCCGGGTGCTGGTACGGAAAAGGATGGACACTTGCTTGCCACCCTGAACCTTATACAACGCACCCGTCCGGGGGCTGCGGTACTTACATAGCAGGCCGCGGTTACGATAAATACCTGTGTAACTACGCCGGGGCAGAAGCAGCGTGCCATGCGTTAAACGGGACTAATCCCGAACAATACGGTGATGGCTGTGATACAGGGAAATGCACAGAAAACTCAACAGGCTGGCGTTTGCCTACCACTGACGAAATTGAAAGCTGGCGTACAACTCCCGGTAGCAACAGCCCTCTGACCGCTGAGGCGCTTGCTCTTGAACTTTGCGACCATAGCCGCAATTACTCGCCGTATTGCCACAGCTCTCCTAACCGCGGCTGTTACGGCTCTGCCGCCCCCGGCTATGATAAATGCTACCCCAACAGTCTTTGGGCAAGGTCAGACATGATCTTATATAACGGCTATGTCTACAGACTCGGCAATGGTAGTTTGCGGGGTCCCTTCGGCCAGGGTATGTCCAAGCCCCTGTCAGTTCGGTGTGCCAGAAGTTTATAATTTAATTATTTAACTCGAGTCCCCAATTAGCCAAAATCTTTGACAAGCATAAATTAAAGTAATAGTGACTTAAATAAAAATCTCCGGAAGTGTTTTAAGTCCTGCTAAAATTAAGCCTGACTGCTCATTCTTGCAGCGAATCTGTCGAATATATGATCTTTTTTATCTGTAGTAAGCTGGCTAAAAGAAATCGGTCTGCTGAATCTATCCAGACCCGCGCTGTATACATTACCTGCCTTTATCTGCTCTTCTCTTGGTTTATTAATTACATATTTGTTAATAAGCTTTGGAGCTCCGATTCCCAGGGCAAACATCGCATAACCAAGACCTATGATCATTGCGCCGTTATGTTTTGCGGCTTTTAGAAGTTTTTTGCCCGAAGTCAGTCCTTTATCCATAACTTCTCTTTCCGCGATAGTTTTTAGTGAAACATTATTAAACCAGTTTACAGCCGTTTTAAGAGGATTTTTATCTTTAACAGGTCCGCTTATATTAACAAGTGACTTGTCCATCATGTGGGCAACACCCTTTGTAACAACGCTTCCGAGTACAAGCCAGTTAAGAAATCCGGCATAATCCCTTAATACGCTAACTTTTAATTCTGTTTCATCCCTGGCAGCCCAGAACCTTCCCGTAAGAATCCCGGTATATACAAGCCTTATAATGTCTATATGGGCAAAAGGACCTTTAAGTTCAAGATTTTCCACGAATCTTTTAAGTCCTTCCTTGCTGAATAATCCTTTTTTGCCTTTACCAAAGGCTCCCATTGAAATAAGCATAATTGCTGCTATGCCTGCCGTAGCCAATGATTTTCCGAGTATAAGACTTTTGGGTTCCGGTTTTTCTTTTTCCGCAGCTTCTTTTTCCGGGATGTGGTCTTTTTTCTCAGTTTTTTCTTCAGGTTTATATCCTGTAAACCCTTCTTTTCCGGTTATGAGCTTTGAAACGTAAGTAATAGTAGGCTGTACCGCAGCGCCAACTGCTATAGAAGACCCGACAGCAAGGGCAGTTACCTTTTTAATATAATTATTTAAACTGTCAAGTTCCCCTTTAAGCTTATCATAAGGTGTTTTGGTAAGTATCTGGTCTGCAACCGATACAGTATCCCGGACAAGATTATTTATACAGGTATGAAGTCCTTTGCCAAGATTTACATTTAAAGAACCCTCGGCTCCTGTTGCGTCTATGTATTTTGTAACCGCCTTTGCCAGTCTTTCTTTATACTCTTTGTCGCCCAGGTTTTTCTTGTTTATGATGATATCAGTAACATCATCTGATAGATTATCGAGGTCTTTACCTGTAATTGGCTTAAATTGCTTTCCAACAAGCCCTTCTGTACTCTTAAATACTGTTTCTACGTATTTTTTAATTATATCCTGGCTTGGGTCATCAATGTTAAAAGCTTTTCCTCCGGCGGTCTCCCAGGCTTGATTAAGAGCTTTTATTGTTCTGCTGTTAGCATATAAGTCCTTATAACCTCTTGCTTTCATCATTAAATTGTTTACAATTCCCGGCATGAAAGGGTTAGGGAACATAGGTATTGCTTCCCTGCCAAGAGTCTCAAGCCCGTAAACCAGGTTTTGCTTCAGGTTAACTAGGAAGCTGGGGGCTATCATGGTGCAAACGTCAAGCCAGACAACTTCTCTGATAGGTCTTTTTTTAAGCCATTCAAAACCTTTTGTAATAAAATCTGCCCCAAATATTCTGGAAGATATCTCCTTAATACCGTTGTAAAAGGACGGGGAACCCATTGCTTTAGCGCCAGCCGCACTTTTAAACGAGAGCCCGCTGTTTTTTTTGTAAGTATTATAATTTGTGTTTAAACCGCTTATCAATTCCTGTTTTTCCCCTATTACGCCTGTTTATGGTTTTTAAAAACTTAAAAACCCGCTTCTCTTTTTTGAGCTTGCGGGTTTTTTAATTTTTTTCTTCTTTTACTTTTATCAAAAACCTCTAAGCAAGCTCAAAACTTGTTGAACCTGAGCTTGTTGGTTTTTGCTGCTTTTTTGTCTTTTAATTAAGTAATTCACTTGAAGTTTTAACCCAATTTGCGTTTAAGTGTAAAATTTACTATTAATATAATCTTAAGGTATCCTAACTTTTTATAACTTGTCAATGTTAAAAATTGCCTTTATTTTAAAAATTAATTTAAATTTAAATTTTTAAAAATTTAATGACTATTAAAAATTTATGAAAAATTAATTTTTTTATAAAAAAATTAATAGAAATTTGACAATTTTTTATAAAAAATTTTTAGTTTTTACAGATCATAGCTAAATTAACTAAAAAATTGGTTTAAAAATTTTTTATAAAAAATTGAGTATTATTTTAAGTTTTATTAACTTTAGTTTACTTTTTATCATACAGATAGAATAATAATTTAAGTCGGGATTTTAAATATATTCATATAAATTAATCATTCAGCCAAGTTTTAGTGGGAAAGATATAATTTAAAATATATAAATTTATGGAAGGGAAAATTAAAGTTAAAAAATGGTTGAACTTGTAATCAGAATAGTAGGTTCTCCGGGAGACGGGGTTATAAGCTCCGGAGATATTCTGACACTTGCGGCAGCAAGAAGCGGTAGATATGTAAGTACTTACAGGTCGTTTCCCACGGAAATCCGGGGCGTTGACCAGAGTCTATACCAGCTGAGAATAAGCTCTAAAAAAATCTTAACTTCAGCAGATGAAGCAGATGTTCTTATTGCCTATAATGAAAGGTTTTTAAGGGATAATATACCTGACCTTAAAAAAGGTGGGGTTATAATTTTTGATTCTTCTGAAAACGACAATAAATTCGAGGAATACAAGAATTTCACAAAGTATTTTGTGCCTATAAAATCCCTGGCAGAAGAATTTGCCTCTGAAAGATCAAAAAACATGGTTGCCCTGGGGGTTTTACTGGGGTTAACACCAAATTTTCTTATTAATGAGCAGATTAAGTCTGATATAAGAAAAAAATATGAGACTAAAGGCGAAAAAGTAATAGAGGGTAATATTAATGCCTTTGAAAAAGCTTATAGCAGGGTAAGAGAGACGCTGCAAAAGGAAGATTTCCTGGAAAACCTTGTAATTGAGCCTTCAGGCAAAAAATTTGTAATGAGCGGCTGTGAAGCAATGGCGCTAGGAGCTCTGGTAGCAGGATGCAGGTTTTATTCCGGTTACCCTATAACCCCTGCTACGGAGATTATGGAACTTCTGGCAAAAGAAATGCCAAGGCTTAAGGGCAATATTATACAGTGCGAAGACGAAATTGCAGCTATTACTGCTGCTCTGGGCGCTTCTTTTTCCGGGGTTAAGTCAATGACCGCTACCAGCGGACCCGGATTGTCCTTAATGTCAGAAGCAATAGGGCTTGCGTCTATGGCGGAGTTACCCATAGTTATTATTGATGTTCAGCGTGGCGGACCCAGTACGGGTTTACCTACAAAAACCGAGCAGTCTGACTTAAACCTTGCCATATATGGCACTCATGGAGATACACCTAAAATTGTTCTTGCCCCTATAAACGTTGAAGACAGTTTTTACCAGACCATTAAAGCGTTTAATTATGCTGAAAAGTACCAGGTTCCGGTAATTATCCTATCTGATGTATCCCTGGGCGAAAGAAGGGAATGCATAGACTACTTTGACCTTGATGATATAGAAGTCCTCAACAGGTTAAAACCCGGTAAAATCGATGAAAAAGGTCATTTTTCCAGGTATACAAAAACTTACACGGGAATATCACCAATAACCAGTCCCGGAGAAAAAGGCGGGGCTTATATAGCTACGGGTCTTGAGCATACTGAGGATTCCGCGCCGTCCAGTAAACCTCATGTTCACGCTGCTATGACTGAAAAGAGGTTTAAAAAACTTGAAACAGCTCAGTCTGAGTTTATTTCCGCGAGAAAATACGGTGATGATGACGCAAAATTCGGTATTATCAGCTGGGGAAGCACATCAGGTCCTGTTCTTGAGGCTATTGATCTTGCGGATAAACAGGGATATAAAATACAGGCTCTTTATCCCAGGATTATCTACCCGTTTCCTACAAAGTGGATAAATGATTTTCTGTATAACAAGGAAATTCTGTTAATCGTGGAGAGGAACTACTGCGGGCAGCTAGCCAATACCCTTGTTTACAGGTGCACCTGTATGAATAAGGATATCCAGATTCACAACCTCATGAAGTATAATGGGGAGCCTTTTACAACCAATGAAATTTTTAGTAAAATTGACCAGATAATTAAGGGGCAATACCTGAAATTTATGATTCATCAATAATTCAAGCTATAAGGAGTAATAAAATTGTCGCCAAAAAAGGCTGAGCAATATAGAAGCCAAACAAAACCAACCTGGTGTAAAGACTGCGGGGATTACAAAGTTCTGGATGCCCTTACAAATGCGATGGCACGTCTTGAGCTTGAGCCTGACGACACTGTAATTACCGCAGGAGTCGGCTGCGCCAGCAGGTTACCTTTTTATACCAATACATACGGTTTTCATACAGTGCATGGAAGGGCTCTTCCTGCTGCAATAGGTATAAAAGTTGCCAATAGGGAAAGAACCGTCATTTCAGTCGGCGGAGATGGTGACGGGTTCAGTATCGGCGGAAATCATTTTATCCATGCCTCCAGGAAAAACCCGAATATTACCTATATAATCATGGATAATGAAATTTACGCGCTTACAAAGGGACAGAATTCCCCTACTTCTCACGAGGACCTTCTGACCAAGGTTAATCCTTACGAAGTCGTTGAAGACAGGATAAATCCCGTTTTAATGGCGCTTTCATTTAATACTTCTTTTATTGCAAGGGGCTTTTGTGAAGACCAGCAACAGCTTACGGATATGATTGTCCAGGCAATAAAGCATCCGGGGTTTGCTTTTGTGCATGTTTTATCCCCCTGCACACAGTATAACTTAAAGGTAACTTACGAGTCCCTCAGAAAAAGAATCAGGCAGCTTCCCGAGCATCATGATACTTCTGACCGCATTATAAGCATGAAATATGCAATGACTCAAGAACCTCTTTACATGGGTATTTTTTATAAGGATATAAGAGCCACGCTTCACGATAAGCTCGAGCATTTGCGGGTAATGTCGCTGAGTGAAATTGATAATTCTTCAGAATACACCATAAAAGATGTAATGAAGCAGTTTGAGTAGGCTTTTAAAAGACAAAGAATAAAAATTTTACCTGAGAATTTTTATTACTTCCTTATTCATTATTAATAGCAAAATAGACCTCTTTAAGCCGTTTTTTACTAACGTGCGTATACAGTTGAGTTGTTGATACATCACAGTGACCAAGCAATTCCTGGACAATTCTGAGGTCAGCTCCGTTTTCCAGCATATGGGTCGCAAAACTGTGTCTTATAGTATGAGGAGTTATGTGTTTGTTTATAGCTTTTCCCAGCCTGGAAATTGTCTTATAAACCTCCTGCCTCGAGATTCTTAAGCCTCTTTCGTTTAAAAAAAACTCTGCAGGATTTTTTTTATTTTTTTTAAGGATTAAATCCCTTTCTTTTAAGTATTTTTTCAAGCTATAAATAGCTTCTTTCCCTATAGGAACCACTCTTTCCTTTGAACCCTTTCCAAAGCACCTTAAATATCCGCTTTCAAGGTTTATATTATTGACGTCAAGATTAATCAGCTCAGAAACACGTAATCCTGAGGCGTATAAAAGTTCAACTATAATTTTTTCCAATAAAGATAAATCCTGGGAAAAAATTTTTTCCATTTCTGAAATTGTCAGGACTTTTGGAAGTTTTTTATCTATTTTAGGCTGTTCTATACTCAGCGTAGGGTCATGGTCTATAAGCTCATTTGCTATCATCCACCTGAACCAGCCTCTTAAAGAGGCTATTTTTCTCGTAATGCTTGTGGAAACATAGTTCAAGCCCCTCATTTTTTTTATAAATGAATTAAGAATAAACCTGTTTATCAGACCAAAATTATAAACCTGGTTTTCCTCAAGAAATTCAATAAAAAAGACAAGGTCTCTTCTGTAAGCCTGTTCGGTGTTTTCAGAAAGACCTCTTTCAAGACAGAGGTATTCAACATATTCTGATAAATATTCATAAAAATAACTATTATCAGTATTTTGTGCAGGCAGTTTTTCCATATTCTCCATAATATAAAGAGTTTATAGATTTTTTACCTGAAAGTAAAATTTGTAAAGCTATAATTGAGCAATGATTTAAGTTAACCGGCAGATTTCGCGAGTTTTTCAATTTTTGCTTTCTGGTCCGCTTCTATGAGTTGTTCGATAAGATTATCAATATCACCTTCAATTACTGTCCATACATTAAAATTTTGCCCGATTCTATGGTCAGTGCACCTTCCCTGGGGAAAGTTATATGTTCTGATTCTCTCGCTTCTATCACCTGTTCCTACTTGAGAACGTCTTAAATCGGTTATTTCTTTCATCTGCTTTTGAACTTCAATATCATAGAGCTTTGTTTTTAATAAATTCATGGCTCTTTCCCGATTTTGAAGCTGGCTTCTTTCTTCTGTACAATGAACCATCAGTCCTGAAGGTTTATGTACTATTCTCACGGCTGTTTCTACTTTATTAACATTTTGACCGCCCGCTCCGCCGGCTCTTGCCGTTGTAATTTCCAGATCTTCCGGTTTAATGTCAATCTCAACATCTTCGACTTCCGGCATAACCGCAACTGTAGCCGTACTGGTATGAACCCTTCCCTGGGATTCAGTTACAGGAACTCTCTGAACTCTGTGTACGCCTGATTCGTATTTTAACCGGCTATAGACGGCATCTCCCTGAATAGAAATAACAGCTTCGCTTATTCCGCCTGTTCCTCCTTCAGATTGACCGATTATTTCAGTTTTCCAGTTCACTTTTTCCGCATATCTTAGATACATCCTTATCAGGTCTGCCGCAAAAATGTTTGCTTCATCCCCTCCTGCTCCGCCTCTGATTTCCAGCATAATATCTTTGTCATCATTAGGATCTCTCGGTAAAAGAAGCACTTTCATCCGCTCCTCGCAACAATGAATTTTATCTTCCGCTTTATCAAGTTCTGCCTGAATAAAATTTTTCATTTCAGGGTCTTCTTCAGATTTTATCATTTGCCGGGCTTCTTCTTTTGCACTGGTAGCTTCCTGCCAGGCATGATAAATTTCAACGGTTTCTTCCATTGACTTTCTTGTTTTTGACAGCTTCCTGAATTCTTCATAGTCTTTTATAATTTCAGGATCACTAAGTTTTTCGCCCAGCTCCACATAACTTTTTTCTATACTTTTAATTTTATCCAGCATGTCTTTCATTTGACATTAATCCTTTTAAGTTTTTTATAATTTCTTCCATTAAATATTATAAACAAAATAACTTAATTCACTAAAATTTTACGTAATGTTGCACCTTTAAGGAGTTAACAAAAAGTTCTTACATAAAATTTTTCATTCTTTCTTAGCTATTACACTTTTAAAATTTGAACTAAAGTCTCAAAAAAACCGATTATCCAGTTGAAAAATATAATTCCACCGATAAAAGGAATTGCAATTAGCAATAAAACCCTGCCTGATGAAATCTCATAAGACTTCATGGCGGCAAAAACAGTTAAAACCGTTGTCCAGATCCAGATTACAAGTCCAAAGAGTATTGCCGTAAAACCGGCAAAAATTCCGCCTGTCTTTAAAAGGGAAACCGGTCCTATAAAAATCCACGGCAACAGGGCAAACGCTGAAAGAGTAAGGAAGTTTTTGAATTTACTGCCTTTTTTGAATATGCACGCAAGAGCTTCTACGAAGGCTGCAAAAAAAAACCATTTGACTATTCCGCTAATACCCGCGCTAAAAAGTATAAAGATAAGCCAGCCCGGATTCTGGCTTGCTGGAAATGAAAAGTTAATAAGCGGGTTAAGTATGCTTATAACTGCAACTATAACCAGGGCTTGCATTATCGGCGGATTTTCCTTTAATTCATCAAAGGTTTTTCCCGGATAAAACAAAACTCCATATACGGTTTCAAAAAAATCGTACTTTCTCTCGTTTGTATTAGTATAAATGTCATTCATTCAGTCTACTCCCAGATAAATAAAGGTTGACGGGGATATCTCCTGCTTAAAGGCAGCATGGATTCAAAGCTGCCTGCTATGGAATTATTGCCTGAAATCTTAAATAAAAGATCTCCAAAGCCTTTTGGTTTATTGTAATCCACAACAGGAATATCATCCGCTATAAAAGGAAATTTTTCCTTTGCCATTTGCCTGACTCCCTCTTTAGCCCGGGAAAGATCTCCTAAATAGTCAACAAAACCGTATTTAAAAGCCTGTTCCCCGGTAAAAATCCTGCCGTCAGCGTATTTTTTAAGATTCTCCATATTCAGTTCAATTTTTTTCAGTTTATATTCATCTTTTCTCTCGACCCTGCCCTGTTTAATAGCATTCAAAAACTGTCCGTAAGCATTATTAATCAGGTTTTCCAGAATCTTTCTTTCTTCTTCGTCAAGTGGTCTGTAAATATTTCCTATATCTTTGAATTTACCGCTTTTAATTATTTCCGACTGAATCCCCAGTTTCTCATTTAAAAGCACCCTGGCGTTAATAGCTTCCATGATTACACCGATACTTCCTGTTAAAGTGCCGGGATTGGCATAAATCCTGTCAGCGGCGCTTGCCACATAATATCCACCGCTTGCCGCAATATCTGCCATTGAAACCACAACAGGCTTCTTTTCCCTTAATCTCAGGATGCTGTTATAAATTTCCTGGGACATTGCAACGGTGCCGCCCGGGGAGTTTATCCTGAAAATTACTCCTTTTACGCTTTTATCTTCAAGAGCTTTTCTAAAAGCCTTTAGAGCGCTTTCCGCTGAGTTAAAATCGCCCAGGAAACTGCTTTTAACGTTATAGCTGATAACTCCCTGAAGCGTTATTAGCGCGATTTTATTTCCGCCCGCGGAAAATTTTTCAAATATAGCTGTTTGAGGCTGTGCCGGACAGGCTTTTTTTACCTGCTCTTTCTTGTTAAGGGCAAATAGCCCCACAATAATGCTTAATAAGCACAGTCCAAGTATTAAAATTGAAATAAATTTAGTTCTCATATCTGCTAAATCTCCTGACAAAAATTTTAATCAAATTTTAAAGAAAAACAATAATTTTTTGTATGACTCATTTATATTAACCTAATTGGCAAAATTTTCAAAATTTTTCAGTTGGCTGGTTGTACCTGAGATAATTAAGCAGTCATTTGCCCTGAGCACTGTATCCGGGGTCATATATTTATCTTTTATCGCAATATTAATTAACAAGACAGCTTTTAAGTTTTTGAAATGACATTTAGCTTAATTAACTCGAGCCGCTAATTGCCTGTATGCAACATTTGCCAAAAAATTATAGAGAATCGAAAAGAGGCTCCGCCTCTTTTCTACCTATAGGGTGGCTGTGCGCGGCAGCGGGAGCTAATGCAGTAGCTCATTCATGGGTGGGTTTTGGCAAATGTTGCATAATCATATCCTGGTTTTGGGCTAATTTGCGACTCGAGTTAATTATCCTTACGCACTCTTTCAAAAAATGTTTTTAGCAGTCTTGAGCACTCGTCTTCAAGGATTCCCCGGGTGATTTTAGGACTGAAGTTTATGTAATCACTCATATTCAGAGCTGAGCCGAATGCCCCGTACAGCTGGTCGCATGCGCCAAAGACAACTTCGGGAATCCTGCTGTATAAGATTGCCGATGCACACATAGGGCAGGGTTCAAGAGTGACATAGAGAGTCGTATTATCCAGCCTCCAGCTGTTAAATTTTTGAGCAGCCTCCTCTATAACCAGCATTTCTGCATGACCTGCCGGTTTATTCTCTGATTCTTTTATGTTATGGGCTCTGGCTATTATTTCATTATTTTTAACTAAAACTGCGCCTACCGGAACGTCTTTCCCTGATTTTTCAGCCTCTTCAACGGCTATTTTCAGGTACTTTTCGTGATTTTCGCTGTTCATTCGCGTTTAACCTTTCCTAAAGCGGCGCAGTTTTAATTTTTATTTAATTTGCTTTAACTTCTTCTTTTTTTGTCTCAGGTTTTTCAGTTTTTTGAGATTCTTTTTGCTGGGCTTCTTTTATATCCTTTATAAGACTACGATACTCTTTGTTTATATTTTCAAGATCGTATTCTTCCTGTAAATAAACGATTTTTGCTGACTCTTTTGCGCTATCCATTAGCCTGGTAAGGGATTCCATCTTTTTCTTACCTTCAAGATATCTTTCTATATGAGGCTTTATTTCATCAAGCGGGGTTATGCCCTTTTCTTTTCTATCTACGACTTTTATTATGTGATAGCCGAACCGTGTTTTGACAATATCACTTAATTTTCCCGGCTTAGTAGAAAAAGCGGCTTCTGAAAACTCATCAACCATTTCTTTTCTTGAAAAGAAACCGAGATCTCCGCCTTTAGATGCGCTTGCAGGGTCTTCCGAGTATTGCTTTGCATATTCCGCAAATTTGTCAGGATTGTTTTTAAGCTCTTTATAAATATCTTTAGCTTTTTCTTTTACTTTTTTTAGTCTTTGCTTTACTTTTGCTTCCATTTCTTCTTTAGGGAGCTCTTTATCAGTATTTTCAGCTTTTATCTGATTTATTATTTCAGCCTCGGAAGCACTTATTAATATATGGCTTGCTCTTACTTCTTCGTCATGACGGAATTTTTCTTCTTTGTTTTTTTCATAGAACTCTTTAATTTCTTTATCAGTTATTTTAGTGCCGCCTGTAAGATTATCTACCAGCTTTTTTTTGAGCAGGTCAATTTTAATATTTTTTCTAAAAGTGTTTTCATCAATTTTATTTAATACTAAAGAAGCTTTGAATCTTTCTTTTCCTCCCATGCTTTTTGCTATATTATCGATTACATCATCAATTTCAGTTTCTTCAACTTTTAGCTGTCTTTTTTGCGCTTGTTGTTTAATTAATTCTCTGGTTATTAAGTCATTAATAACTCTATTTTTGTGGATTAAGTAGATAAATTTATTTTTTAATTCATCAGTTTGTTCCCCTTTTTCTCCCTGTCCTGAGAGAGTATAGCTCTGCTCGAGCGTTTCTTTAAACATGTTTTCAGTGATAGCACTGCCATTAACTTTAATTATAGGTTTGCTTTTATCAGTTTTTTGCTTAAGACAGCCTCCTAAAAAGATCAGGCTTGCCGCCAGAATTCCGAGAGTAAATTTTTTCATATTTTCCCCGCTTTCATCCTCATACTTACATTTCATACTTCATAATTTTACATAAATTATAAACTGATTATCTCATTAAATTATACCTTACTAAATTTAATAGGTCTAAGTTTATAAAAATATGTAAAAAATTTTTTATAAAGTAGTGAGAATATGGTTTTGCGGAGCTGTATTTAACGCTCAGGCAGCGGCCTGATAAAGGAAACTTCTTAAGCTTCTATCTTTTTTCAAAAAGAGGTTTTAGAGAAAATTTTTTTCCTTTTAAAACCCTGCTAACTTCCTTTTCCAGGTTTTCAACCGCTTCACCTGGTGACTCACCTACGGAAATAAGATTTAATGATAAGCAATCAGCGAGGTAATGCCTGTCATTTTCATAAACAAAAGCCGGGTAAGTATGCTTGCTTTGAGAACTCATTTATTTTTCCTTCCTTTTTTGATTGCTGTCAAAAGTAAAAATACGGATAATACAAGCTGTGCAAGCGAAATTTCAGAATGCTGATTCTTTCTGGTGGAAGGCAGTAAATTTTTTCCGCTAAACTATTTTTATTATTCGGTATAATTAATTTTGACGTCTGTAAAATATACTCCTCATATAAATTACTATCGTAATAAAT
>JANQEP010000064.1 GCA_028278305.1 Candidatus Gastranaerophilales bacterium | reverse complement strand
GGTGGGAATTTTTGAAAAATTTTACGTAAGAATTTTTTATTACTTCCTTAATTTTTGTTAATTCCTTATTCTGTTAAAATTATACCCTGAACATCTTTTGTAACTCTGAAGCTCTGCTGCATACTTCTTAAAAATTCATCAGGATTATCAGCCGTATAAAACTTTCCCTTTGTAACAAGAGCTGCGCACCTGAGATGCTTCATTGCAGAAGGGTTTGACGAAAGGTCAAATCCTATTACATCTATAGAGACATCAACATTTTTTTTGACTAATTCCACAGCAAATTCACAAGGACTGCCATTACAATTCTCCATGCCGTCGCTTACCAGAATAATTCTTTTTTTCCCCGAAAGTCCTGTAAAGTCATAACTTACTGACTGGTCTATAGAATAGCAAATAGGCGTCATTCCTACAGGTCTAAGCTTTGAGAGAGCGTGGGATATTCTATGTTTATTATTTGCGTTTATAGGTACAAGAAGTTCTGATACTCTACATTCATCAACTCCCAGAATACTTTTGAAAAAATTTCTCTCATGTCCGTAAACCCTTAAACCTACATGAACATTAGCCGGGATTTGGGCTAAAACTTTATTTATTACCTGTTTTGCAATATCAATCTTTCTTACCCCGTCAATTTCATCTTCCATGCTCAACGAGCAGTCAAGAATAATAAGAACGTTTTCCCTGTGCGCGGAGTCCGGCACATTATATTCTTCCGGGTTTTCATATACATTGTACCCGCTCTGTGACAGGGTTTTTTGAGCAGAAAATAAAAAAATTACTATAAATAAGTATGCTGCTATTTTTCTCATGTTTTCATAAATGATGAATAAAACTAGACCCTGTTATTAAAGGATTCTATTGCTTTCATAAGATTTTCCGGTTTTTTAATGTCAAGATATTCATAGGCATGGGTCAATAAATCAAGTAAGTTTTCCCATCCGCAGAGTTCTCTTTTTTGTTTTAGCAGATTATTACCTATTTTCATATAGTAAACATTGGTAGTATTAAAACTTTTTACTCCATAAGGAGCACAGACAATTTCCTTTAAAAATTCAAAGCCCAGTTTATTTTTGTCGCAGAACAAAATTAAAGGTTTGATAACAGAATGGTTTTCGTACTTGTTGCGTAAATTTTGAGCTTGAATTTCAACAGTGATCACACAAAACCTCTTCCTGCATATTACATTCTATAGTTATACTTCAAGAGCCAGAGAAAAATAAAATATAAATAATTATATTATTATACCACTTATGTATGTAAAATTTTTTATTAACAGGAAAAATATAAATTTTTTTTGCAATTAATTCTTTTTTTTAATTTTACTCTGGAATTTTTTATTAAAATTTTTATAATATAGTGTTATTATTTATATATATAAATTCGATATTATATATTTTTTGTTAAGAAAAATAGAAAATATAAAATATAGTGCTATAATATATATTTGATAGGGCTAAATTAAGAAAAAAGGAAAGAGAGGATAGCCATGGCTAAAGTTTTAATATCAATGCCGGATGAATTTCTGGAAAAAATTGATAACATTGCTATTTCAGAACAACGAACCAGAAGTGAGCTTATCAGAGAAGCTATGAGAAATTACATAAGAAAAAATAGTTTTTTTAATACTGAAATAAGCGAAAAAAGAGCTAAAGTTTTAGAAGAAATGCTTGATTAGCTTTTAAGGCTTGTTTTCAACCTATAATTTCTGGAAACTCAAGGATTCACTCCGGGAAAATAAAATGACTATTACAGATGAGCTATCTAATTATTTAAAAGAGCTGGAGACTCTTAAAATTGAATTTACTGATAAAGATGACGGATATCATCGTCTTGATAGTCATATTAAAAGGGTTAATGAAGATTTTATACTCTTAGATTCCCCGGAGGGTATTTTACCGGCGGACGGTTCAATGCTGAATCTGATTTTTCCAAGAAAAAACGGTGTTTTAATTGCCCGGTGCTCATTTCTGGAAAAACAAACCGGTACGTTACCGGGAATTAAAGTAAGCTATCCATATAATACTCAGATTCTGGAGAGAAGAGAGTATGTCAGAGTTCCTTTAAGACTAAGAACAAAAATTACCTGCTCTTTTGATAAAAACTCGGCGGAAAAAGAATCTTTTTACGTGGTAACCAGAAATATCAGCGGCAGCGGTATTTGTTTTTTATATGATAAATCCCTGCAGGGTTGTGAAGAAGAAATTAAATGTAAAATATATATAAATGACGGAAATCCTAACCCTATTAGGGTAAAATGTAAGTATGTATATTCTAAAAAAGCAAGAATTAAAAATAATATATTCTATATAACAGCGCTTAAATACATATCACTTTCAGAAGAAGATTCCGCTAGAATAGTAAAGGAATGTTTTAAATATCAAATCAATCACAGACACGTAAAATAAAGTTGGGGAAGGAAAAAAATGGAACTTACAGGAATATTTTTACTGCTGGCATTAATAGATATAGCTCTATAGTTATTATTCTTGCTGCGTTAATAAAGATGTAATAAAAAATTTTTAAATATACTTTTTCTAAAGGTTTATAAAATTTGCCGGAATTAAACATAATATTTTTATAAAGTAAAAACTTGCTTTATAAAAAAGTAAATTTAATGTATAAGGTCTTGTATGAAAAAATTTTTATGCACAATATATTTATTTTTAATTCCGGTATTTTGCTGCTCATATGTTTTTCCGGATAAAATTCCTGACTGGAAAAATATAAACTCTTACCTGCCTAAAAAACTTGAGTTTCAAAAATCCACTGTGGAAGATTTCCTGATGTTTTGCCCGGGTGCGGAAGTCTATAGCACCCAAAATAATATAAAAATTATAAGCACAAATCCTGAAAAAGCTGATGTATTCAGGGAAATAAATACCGGATTCAGAAACGGCTCTCTTGACTGGATTGAATTTGTGCTTAATAAAAAAGTTGAAATAAGTGAAATTATCACTTTATATGGATTTCCTGGATTTATTGACTCTGAATATAGTGATGAACTTGATTATTATAATTATGATACTTTTAATATCTCTACAAACAAGGATCATACCTTTGCAAAAAGTATTACTATCTTTGATATAGCAGATTCTGCGTATGAAAAAGCAATTGCGGATTCAGGGAAAAAAAAGTTTTTTAAAATTTTTCCGGGCATAAGACCAGGACTCACTACTGAAGCGGAATTTTTAAAAAATTATCCTGATTTACTCCCATATATGGAGAACGAATTTGATGTAAATACTTCATATACGCTTATAGATGAGCTTGAGGGAGCAAAACATTTTTATAAAAAAGCGATTCTTCGTTTTGAAAACGGGCTTTTAAGCTGGATAAACCTTACACCTGTCAATCCTGACCTGAATAATATATCAAATAGTTTTAATGCAAGCCCTGAAATTGAAAAACTTGATGAAGACTATGATTTTTATATATTTGATAATTTTATTCTTGTGGTTAGCAGGAAATATAAAAGAGTCAGCAGTATTGGCATAGTTAAATACGATGAGAGGTTCTGATGCATATTAAATAAAGCAAGTTCTGCTTAAAAACCCGGATATGAAGCATCTGAAGCTTTCCAGACCGGGTCTATAGAACCATTATTTTTTTATACTTCAACATATGCTAACTTAAGGTTAATATATTGTTAAACATCATTGGTATGTGTTTATGTCCGGGTTTATCCTGTTAATATTATCTTTAATTCTGGTTCTTTGCTCGTCTTACTTTACAGCTGCTCTTTTTCAGAGCAGAAGACCGGAAAATTCATACCTGTTCTGGATTTTAATTATTATTTCCCAGGTAATACTTAGTTTTGAAGTTCTTTCGCTTTTAAAACAAATTAATATACCTGCGTTTATTATTTTTAACATTATTATATTTGCAGCGACTTTTTTAATATGGAATTATAAAAACCGATCGGCTTTAGATACAGACCGGATAAAAAAACTATACAAAAACATAAAAAATGCTCTGAAAAATGATAGAATCCTGTTCTTTTTATTAATTTTTTTTATTTTTGCTTCTACGATAAATCTTTTTCTTGCAATATACGCCCCTGTAAACGTCTGGGATGCTATGAGCTATCAGGTTGCAAGGGTTGCTTTCTGGATTCAAAACGAAACTCTTGCCCATTTTGAAACCAGCTCTGTAAGACAGGTAATGTTCCCGCCTAATTCCGACCTTCTTTTGCTCTGGATTATGCTGTTTATAAAGCGGGATTTCCTTCTTGGCATGGTGCAGTATTTATCCTGTTTTGCAAGTATATTGGTAATTTACAGCTTTCTTTCATATTTAAAAATCTCAACGAGCAGGATTTTATGGACAATATTTATTTTTGCGTCGCTTCCTGCAATAATAGTCCATTCTTCAGGCACTCAAAACCATATTATCCCGGGATTTTTAATACTGTCTTCATTGTATTTATTTATCTACGGCGTTTTTGAAAATGAAAAAAAATCGCTGTTTTTTTCTGCAATTGCCCTGGGAATTTCTATTGGGACTAAAAGCTCTGTATTCCTGTTTTTACCGGGAATTTTCATTGCTTATCTGTTAATAGCAATAAAAAAGCATGGCAGGAATTTTTATAAGACAGCCATCCGGTATTCACTTTATTTGACTGCTGTATTTATTCTTTTAAGCTCATATTTTTATGTAATGAATTTTCTGGAATTTGGTCATCTGTTGGGAGTTAAGTCATATATTCATGAACATACATTTATGGGCAAGGGAATTAAATCTTTTGCAGCAAATTTAATCAGATATATCAGTGTTTTTATTGATTTTACAGGTATTGATCCTTGCTGGCAAACAGTTTTAAGTTTTCCCGTGCATTTTGCCAGAACCGTTTTATTCAGCATGCTAGGATTGTCCCGGAGTGAGGGACTGACGCATGCCGGTGAATTATTCAACAGCTTAGTGCTTGTAAACACGAGTACTCATGAGCTCAGGGCGGGGCTCGGTCCGTTAGGGTTCCTGCTTTTATTGCCGCTTCTGGCTTTAAGCGCAGGGAAATATGTTTTTTCCCGATCAAAAAGAACTTTTTTAATTGGAACCTGTGGAATTATTTTTATAGTGTTTATTATAACTATTTCAGCTATTATGGGTTATGAAATCTGGAATAACCGCTATTTTATTACTGCTGCTGTTATCAGCGCGCCTGTTTTTGCGCTTAGTTATCCTGCCGGCAATAAGATTAATTTTAAAAAGCTGTTTATATTTGGTGTATGTATTTTTAGTTTTGTAAAAATACCTCTTTTCAACGAGCTTCGACCTGTTTTACCTGTGAAAGGGCTTAGTTTACTGGTAAATTCAAGAGAAGATATAAGATATAATTCAGATTTTGTTCATGACAGTCACTTCAGGGACCCGGTGGTCTATCTTCAGGCAATTGCGCCGGCAGGTTCGCGGATAGGAGTTATTTTTCCTGATAACTTCTGGTATTACCAGTTTTTTGCACAAAATCAGGGCTGGGAAATTTACCCTTTAAACCTTGAGTTTTTAACAGACAAAAAACTTAAAAGCCTTGATTTTCTTGTGGTTTACGGCAATGAACAAAAACTGCGCAGCATAAAAGAGCATAAAAACTTTAATAAAAAAATCAAGATAGATTTCAACAGGATTTTAGGATATTTTAAGTCTGAATACCTGGTAAAAACCAGGTTTGACAGAGAAAAATATAATAAAAAATTTTACATATTCAGCAAATGACGCAGTTAAAATTCTTAACAATATACTCGAATTGCTTGCAGGGGCGTTTTAAGGAATTTTGAAAAAATGTAATTAGCAATTTGAGTTATTTTGTGTAATAAAGAAAAGGATAAAACATGTAATTTTGTGAAAAAATGGATCTTATAATCAAAAACGGAACAGTCGTAACTTCAAAGGAAACCAGACAGGCTGATATATACATAAAAGACGGCAAAATAGAGTCAATAAAAGATAGCGGGCTTTATACGGAAGTGTCGGCTGCAAAAATCCTGGATGCATCCAACATGCTGGTAATGCCCGGTGGAGTGGATGTACATACCCACCTGGAAATGCCTTTTATGAGAACGTACTCCACGGATGATTTTCGCACCGGGACTATAGCGGCTGCAATGGGTGGAACTACCAGTATAATTGATTATGTTATTCCTAAAAAAAGAGAATCCCTTAAAAGAGCACTTGATAAATGGCATAAAAAAGCTAATAACAAAGCTGTCATTGATTATGGGTTTCATATGGCAATTGTCCCCCCGGTAGACAGGGTCTTAAATGAGTTTGATTTTCTTGTTAAGTCCGGAATCACAAGCATAAAATGTTTTCTTGCCTATAAAAATTCCCTGATGGTAAATGATGCAGATTTGTACAGAATACTTACAAAAGCAAGGGAAAATAAAATCCTGGTCTGCACCCACGCTGAAAACGGGGAAATCATTGATTATTTAACGAAACAATTCCTGAAGCAAAAAAAGCGGGAACCTTTTTTTCATGCCTATTCCAGACCGCCCGAACTTGAAGATGAAGCTGTTTGCAGGGTTATAAAGCTTGCCGGTATGACAAAAACCCCTGTCTATTTTGTTCATTTATCCTCCAAAGGAGCTGTAAAAGAAATTAAAAGGGCAAAAAAGGATAAGCAGAAAATTTTTGCGGAAACATGCCCTCAGTATACGGTCTTTAGTGAGCATAAATATTTTTCCAAAAACTTTGAAGGGGCTAAATACGTTATGTCCCCGCCTTTGCGAAAATACAAACACTGCAGCTACATTAAAAAGGCGATAAAAGAGGGGGTCATAGACGTAATAGCAACAGACCACTGCCCGTTTAATTTTAATAAAGAAAAACAAAGGGGGCTGAACGATTTTACTAAAATTCCCAACGGAATGCCTGGCATAGAAACAAGAATGCCTGTTATGTTCAATGAAATGGTTGTTAAAAGGGCAATAGACCCGAGTACGTTTGTGGACCTTAATTGTACAAGACCCGCAAAAATATTTGGCTTAAAGCAAAAAGGAGATATTAAAGAAGGTAAGGACGCTGATATAGTCATATGGAATCCTGATTTAATCTGGAAAATCAGGCATGAAAAGTTACATGAAAATGTGGATTACACGCCGTTTGAGGATTACGTAGTTACAGGCAAGCCAATTATAACTGTTTCCCGTGGTGAAATAATCATGGAAAACGGGGAATTAAAAGCAGAACCGGGCAGAGGCAGATACATAAGCAGGCAAATTTCAAAACAGGCTTATTCTTAAGCCATATCAGAATCCCGGTGAGCTGGTTTATCGTTTTAAATGTTTCCCGGGTAAATTTCCCCATGTCACTGTATGCAGCAGGCTTATCAAGCCCGGAATTACAGAACCGTATAACTAATGTGTCAAAGCTGTAGCCTTTAAGGGAGTAATAAAAAATTTTAAAATGCGTAAGTTTTTATTATTACCCCCTTAAATCCTTATTTAATCTAAATCATAAGGGAATTAATTCAGCTTCGGTATTTTATAATAAAAAAGTTTATGTTATAAAAATAAAATTGTGAGTATTGGGTTGATTATTAAAGATAAGCAATGGAAAAAAAAGAAAAAAAGAAACAGGATATTTTTATACCGGTTGTGCCAATGAGGGATATAGTAATCTATCCTCAAATGATGGCGCCGATTTTTATATCAAGAAAAAAATCCTTAACAGCAGTAGAAAATGCTGTTCTGACTGAAGATCACCATGTTATCCTGCTGGCACAGAAAGACCCTTCAGCAGAAGACCCCCAGCCTCAGGATTTATATGACTATGGTGTGTTGGTAAAGGTGATTCAAATTCTGAAATTCCCTGATGGAAGTGTGAAAGCTCTTGCTGATGGTCTTGAAAGAATTAAAATAACTGAAGTCGAAGATAAAGAAGGCATTTTAACGGGTAAATATGAAACTTTAGAGGAAGAACGGCTTGCAAGTGAAGAGGTAAATGCCTTATTAAATTTAACGGTAGAAAAATTCAAGGAATATATAAGAAAAACAACAAAAATTAATGCTGAAAGCTTTGTTTCACTTGCAGAAATTAGAGAAGCAGGAAAATTATCCGATATAATAGCAACATATCTTACTGTCAATGTCAGCGAAAAGCAAAAAGTACTGGAAATACTAAATACTTACGAGAGACTGGAATTTGTAAGCAGGCTTCTTTCAAGAGAAATTGAACTTATAGGGATAGAAGAGGCTCTTCAGGAAAAAGTTAAATACAAACTTGGAAAATCACAGAAAGAGTATCTTCTCAGGGAGAAAATAAAGGCTATCAAGGAAGAGCTCGGCGGGGAAGAAGGTATAGATGAGGTAGACGAGCTTTTTAAAAAAATAAAAGAGGCTAAAATACCTAAATATGTGAAAGAACATCTTACTAAAGAGGTGAGAAAACTTAATAAGATGCCTTTTTACTCGGCGGAAACCTCGGTTATCAGGACATACGTTGACACTGTTTTGGAATTACCATGGTCAAAGAGAACCAAAGATATGCTGGACATCGAAAAAGCCAGGGAAATACTTGATGAAGACCATTACGGGCTGAAAAACCCTAAAGAAAGAATCCTTGAATTTCTTGCCGTAAAAAAACTTTCAAAAGCGCCCCAGGCTACTATAATTTGTTTTACAGGACCGCCGGGAGTAGGGAAAACTTCCCTTGCAAAGTCTATAGCAAGGAGTCTTAACAGGAAATTCGCCCAGGTCAGCCTCGGAGGGATAAATGATGAATCTGAAATCAGAGGGCACAGAAGGACCTACATAGGTTCAATGCCGGGCAGGATAATAAGGGCAGTTCAGAATGCCGGGACTAAAAACCCTGTAATTTTGCTCGATGAAATAGAAAAAATGCTTCCAAGCCATATGGGAGACCCGACAGCTGCTATGCTGGAAGTGCTTGACCCGGTTCAGAATTCCCATTTTACCGACCATTATATTGATATGGAATATGACCTCTCGGAAGTTTTCTTTATAGCTACGGCAAACAGTATTGACCGGCTTTTTAAACCCCTCAGGGACAGGATTGAGGTCATTAATCTTCCGGGTTATACGGAAGAGGAAAAAGTTAACATTGCCCGTAAATATCTTGTTCCAAGACAACTGAAAGCAAGCGGGTTAAAAAATAACCAGCTTGAGTTTAGCGATGATATTATCAGGGAAACTATAAATAAATACACCAGGGAAGCCGGAGTCAGGGAACTTGAAAGGCATATTGCCAAAGCCTGCAGAAGAGCAGCTGTAGAAATTGTAAAAAGTCCTGAAACCACAATAAAACTTGAGCCTGAAAATCTTTCCGACTATCTCGGGGCTTATAAATACATAAGACAGGAAGCTGAAAAAGAGCCCCGGGTAGGGCTTGTACACGGGCTTGCCTGGACAGAAGTCGGAGGGGAGCTCCTGGAAATTGAGGCGAGTATAATGCCGGGAAAAGGTAAGCTAAACCTTACCGGCAGGCTTGGTGAGATTATGAAAGAATCTGCACAGACCGGTTTTAGCTACATAAGAAGTAATTACGACCGGCTGAACCTTGATGAAGATATTCAGGAAAAATACGATGTGCATATACACGCTCCTGAGGGAGCGACCCCAAAAGAAGGACCAAGCGCAGGAATCGCCCTCACTCTTGCGATGATAAGCGCATTCACAAAACAGCCCGTCAGGTCTGATGTGGCTATGACCGGTGAGATTACACTCAGAGGCAGGGTTCTTACTATAGGCGGACTTAAAGAAAAATGTATTGCAGCGCTCAGAAGCGGTATTACGAATATAATTGTTCCAAAATCAAACGAAAAGGATTTAATGGATTTTCCTGATTATGTAAAGGACCAGATTAACTTTGTTTTTGTGGAGAATTTCAACGAAGTACTTGATTATGCTCTTCTTGAAGAAAAAGTTAAAATGTAGCCTGAAAAGTATGCTACAATTGCTAATATCGTTATCCCCGAGCTAAAATCGTCATTCTGAATTTGTTTTATCCTGATAAATACTATATTAATGTTTGATTTTTATCCCGTAATAGTTATTCTTATTAGTTTTGGAGCTGCGTTTTTTTCCGGATTACTCGGTATAGGAGGAGGCATTGTAATTTTTCCCGCTTTTTTATATCTTGTTCCTTTTCTTGGGTTTGAAACTTTTACAGTTAATAAAATCACGGGAATTGCTGCTACACAGTCATTGGCAGGGGTGTTTTTTGCCTATATGAATCACAGAAAAATCGGGCATATAAATTCTAAACTGATTAAAAAGATTTTGTTTGCAGGTTTAATAGGAGGATTAACAGGAGCAGTTTCTGCCAAATTTTTTTCAGAACGGGAATTGCTTATTATTTATCTTATTTTACTTTTTGTAGCAGGAACTTTAGTTCTTTTGCCGCGTCCTAAATCCCAGTGTGACAGTGAAGAATGTAAACTGCAAAGACCAATAGCCGCAAATTTACTGATTTTTTGCGGAACGGCGATATCAGGAGCACTCGGATTTGCAGGGGCTGTTATTTTTATACCTATACTTAATTACTTTTGCAAAGCGCCCATGAAGGTTGCTATAAGTACAACAATTCTTATTGTGCTTATTACCACAACTCTGGTTTTTTTTGGAAAGGCAGCTGTAGGGCTTGTTCCAATGAATCTTATAATTTATATTCTTATAGGATCTGTTTTTGGGGCTAGCCTTGGCGCAAAAGTAAATAAGGCTCTTTCTCCGCCGGCTTTGAGAAAAATTCTTTTGCTTGTGATGCTGGTTTTAGGGCTGAGAATTCTCTTTTCCATTTTTGAGTATTAAAAAAAAAGAGCAAACAATAAAAACATACGTATTTTAAAATTTTTTATTAAGGAATAAAGAACAAATTCTTACGTAAAATTTTTCAAAAACCCCCCACCCGCCCTCAGAGGTGGTTAAAGGCTTTCGCCTTTAACAATTCCATATAGATTTTTGAAAAATTTTAAAATGCGTAAATTTTTATTCTTTACCCCTTACTTCCTTACATAATTGATGCCATCACGGCTTTTTGAGCGTGAAGCCTGTTTTCAGCCTGATCAAATATAGTGTCAGCATGTTTTTCAAGAATGTCCTCAGTAATCTCCTCACCTCTGTGTGCAGGCAGGCAATGCAGAACTATCGCATTTGCAGAAGCTTTTTTCATTAGCGCTTCGTTAACCTGGTAATTTTTAAATATTTTTTTTCTTTTTTCAGCCTCTTTTTCCTGTCCCATACTTGCCCAGACATCTGTATAAACAATATTTGCCCCTGAGACAGCATCTAATGGATTGTTTATCACCTCTATATTTGAATTTGTAGATATAGAAATATCTTTACCTTTCCATATTATGTCCATACCGGGCTCATACCCGTCAGGAGTTGCTATTGAAACATCAATTCCGGTTAGTGCACACCCGGCAATCAGGCTGTTCGCCATATTGTTTCCATCTCCCACGTAAGCAAGTTTCAGGTTCTTAAAACTTCCGAATTTTTCTTTTATGGTCAAAAGGTCTGCAAGAACCTGGCATGGATGACAAAAATCAGTTAACGCATTTATAACTGGAACATCAGAGTACTCGGCAAGTTCAACCACGTCTTTATGGTCAAAAGTCCTTATCATAATGCCGTCTGCGTATCTTGAGAGCACTCTTGCGGTATCAGATATTGTCTCTCTTTTTCCGAGTATGATTTCATCCTGTTTTAACACGACCGCATACCCCCCCAGTTGCTGGATCCCGACTTCAAAGCTTACACGGGTTCTTAAGCTGGGTTTTGCAAAAATCATTGCAAGCGTTTTACCTTTAAGTACATGGTGGGCTTTTCCGGTTTTTGTTTTCTGTTTAATCTCTATAGCCGTATCGATAAGGCTGTTTATGCTGTGATTATCAAAATCAAACAGTGTTATAAAATCTTTTCCTGTAAGGGACATTTTAACCTCCCGATAAATTTAACAAGTTAGAGCAGGGATGCAGCAAAAATCTGCGGTAAAATTTTTGAGAACTTCGCTGCATCCCTAATTATAGGGATAAATATTTTTTATATTCAAGAGGGGTTAGGTAACTGACAAAAAATTTACTATAGAGAGCCGACTTCATGGATTCTTATAAAATTCGTGGTGCCCGTGGCAAGACAGGGCATGCCGCCTGTAATTACGATTTTATTCCCTCTTTCTATAAAAGTATTATTAATAAGAAAATCATCTGTTTTTCGGAGGAATTCCTCGGTAAAATTCGGGCTGAATTCCATATGATAAGGAAAAACTCCCCATAGCAGGTTAAGCCGTTTGCAGATTTCAGTATTATCGGAAATTACAATTACCGGTACACCAGGTTTTGCCTTTGAAAAAAGCCTTGCTGTAAAACCCGACCTGGTAAAGGCAACTATGGCATTAATTTCTACTTCCTCCAGAATCTTTATGGCAGCATTTGCAATAGACTGCGAATCAGAAGAGCAATCCCCGTTTTTCTTCAATTCATAAGTGTTGTACCTGCATAAACTGCTGCCTTCCACGTTTTCAGCTATTAATTTCATAGTCCTGACGGTTTTTACCGGGAATTTACCGACAGCTGTTTCTCCCGTAAGTAAAAGCGCGTCTGTCCCGTCAATAATTGCATTTGCAACATCACTTGCTTCTGCCCGGGTTGGTATGGGTTCTTTTATCATGGATTCCAGCATCTGAGTTGCCGTGATAACCTCTTTTCCCGAAGAGTTTACTTCTTTTATAATGTGTTTCTGTACAACAGGAACACGTTCCGGGGATATTTCAATCCCAAGATCGCCCCTCGCAATCAGGATTGCGTCTGAAACGGAAATTATTTCACTCAAATTCTCAACAGCTTCGGGCTTTTCTATCTTTGCAATAACCGGAATATCTCCTCCAGCCTGTTTTATTTGCTCTTTTGCGCTTATGATATCTTCTTTTTGCCGGACAAACGACAGGGCAATGAAATCAAGATTATTTTCCACGGAAAATTTTATAAATTCTATGTCCCTGGCAGTTATTGAAGGCATGTTAATCACAGCCGAGGGTATATTCACGCCTTTTCTCGAAGCAAGTACTCCACCGTCTATTACCACTGCTTCAATTTTTTGCGGATCTACTTTGAGGGTTTTCAGCTGAATTTTTCCGTCATCCAGCAGGATAATATTGCCTTTTTTTAAGTCCTGCGTAATACCGCAGTAATCTACAGGGATAAAAGTCTCTTCTGCCTGGTCCAGACAGGGCTTTATAACTACATTTTCTCCTTCTGTAAGGTTCAAAGGCTGCCTTAAGTTTCCCACCCTTATTTTAGGTCCCTGAAGATCAAGGATTACAGGAATATATAAATTCAGCTGCCGGGCCTGTTTTCTTATTTTCTTAAGAATTTTCAGATGGTCTTCCTGTTTGGCGTGAGAAGTGTTTATTCTAAAGGCTCTGGCGCCCGCGTTTATAAGCTCTGTGATTTTTTCTTCCGTATCAGAGGCAGGTCCTATTGTTGCGATTATTTTTGTGCGTAATAGATTTTTCATAATTTATTTCACCTTTTTGACTGAAATTACTTTTGACTTAAAGCTTATCCCGCAAATAAGTCCTGTTATCCTGAACCATGTGCTGAAACGGGCTTAAAACGGCATAAAAAAGTTTATACTTATTATAGCTGTGTTTTTTTAATTTCCGAATATGCCCTGAATATTTTGTAAATATTTGTGAAAACTTACCATAAAATATTAAATTTTTTCATGTCCGGACTTTAGAATATTAGATAGGAAAACCGGAAAATTTATGTATGTTAACAGGTTTAAATTCATATAACAGCAGTGTTCAATATAATAATCGTCCCAGATTTGGTCAGCTTACTACTAAAGCTGCCCAAGAAATGTATGAAGGACTGAAGCTTATTGTCAGAACACCTGGTGACAGAAGTCGGCTTTACAAATTTGATACAGGTTTCATTGGAGTAGATACAAAACCTAAAGATATTAGAGAAGTTGCACAACATATCAGGGAAGTAGACCAGCTAAACGATAAGGGTTGGAGACATGTAGCCGATGCCCTTGAACATAGGGCAAATTGGCTATCAGAGCTCTAAGAGGTGATCTGAAAAATCTGCTACAAAAAGAGAAAATGTCATTCCGAGGAGCGGAACGAAGTGAAGCAGGGAATCTATCCAATTATCATTATAAGGAAGGTTGAAAAAGTTTTTACGTAAGTGTCACCCTGTGCTTGACACGGGGTCTATGTAACTTCGCTATAATACTTATAGTACTTAGTGCTCATTTGATAGATCCCGCATCAAGTGCGGGATGACATTACCCTCTATAATTAATGAATCAGACCACTAAGAAATAAATTTATCAACCTGTTTGCTTAAAGCATTAGAAGCCATTATTCCTATGGCAGACCCGGCTGCCATACCGACCAGTCCTAAAATCATGCTGCTCGGGACTAATATAGCCCCTGCAATCGCAATTCCGGCTGTTATAAATACCACATTACCTGTTGATTTTATTAACTGCTTGCCAAAAGCCTTTGCTTTATCAATGCTGGAAAGATTGCCACGTCGGGGCTTCGCCCCACCTCGCAATGACAGTTTAAGGGTTATCAACACAGTTTCGGAAGTTGGGCAGGTCGGGGCAATTTTGTAAATATTTGTGAAAACTTACCATAAAATATCA
>JANQEP010000059.1 GCA_028278305.1 Candidatus Gastranaerophilales bacterium | reverse complement strand
AAAATGTATATGGATTAGAAAAGGCGAAGCAGGCGGCGCTGTCCGCATTTTAGCAGGCGAAGCCTTTTCACTCCTCTAAGGGTGAGGTGGGCGGGCATTTTGAAAAAATTTAGTAAGTAGCAACTTGAGTTTTATAAATTCATTCTTTACTTAACGTAAAATAAGTTTAAATAAGCAGCCCGGAGACTGGAAAAACCTTTTAAGATATGAAAGAATATAATAAAGAAACCCTGTGCAGTCGTTTCGTTTTGATCCTACAAATGTTTTGAATAGGGAGCTCTATCTCTGGTATAGTGCCGTACGCCTGACGAGATGTCAGTAAACGAATAATCTATACGGGGGAGCACCCACCTGGTGAACAAACCGGGTTTCAAAACTTCGGCTGTGCGGGGGATTTTTTATGTTATCATTTTTTTATGGATAAAAATTTCAGCTATATTGCGCAAAATCTTTCTGATACCCGAAAACTTGCCGAGGCATTGTCGCATGTAATAGATTCATCCGGGGTATTAATTTGTCTATACGGTGATATCGGTTCCGGAAAAACCACTTTTGTAAAGTATCTGGCTGGTTTTTTAGGGATTCACCAGAAAGTTACCAGTCCCAGCTTTGTTATTCTTAATGAATATCATTCTGATAAAATAAGCTTATATCATTTTGACCTTTACAGGCTGGAAAAAGAAGGTGTTGATACAATTCTTGAAGAGCTTTCAGAGTATACACAAAAAGAGAATTCGGTAACAGTAATAGAATGGGCGGAGTTTTCTTCTGATAATCTGCCCAAAGAAAAGCTTGACCTTGAAATTAAATATGTTGATGAAACTAAAAGAGAATTTTTAATAAAAGCATATGGAAAAAAAACCACTCATATTCTTGAAAAACTGGACAGTTTTTTAAAAGGCTAGCCTTCGTCCTTGATCGGTAAAAACTTGCGGCATAAAGCTTTATTAAAAACCTTACATTATTTATAATTTTTATTTATAATTTTTAAATTGAATTTAAAAAGTGAGGAAAAAATGAAAATAAAGTTAAAAAAAGCATCTTTAACAGAAGTATCCTGTGATGTACTTATAGTAAATCTCTTTGAGAAGGTCAAAATACCGGGAGGGGGAACAGGAGCCGTAGATAAGGCTCTTGATAATTTAATTTCTTCCTATGTAATAAAAAAAGAAGGGTTTAAAGGAAAATTAAATGAAATCTATATTTTACCCACCCATGGAAAAATTCCTGCTGACAAAATTCTTTTAGTGGGGTTAGGAAAATCAGAAGAATTTGAGCCGGGTAAAATAAGGGAAGTTTCATCAAAAGTGATCAGAAAAGCTCTGTCTTTAAATGCAAAAACTGTCTGCACAATTCTGCATGGAGCGGGTACAGCCGGAATAAACCCTTTTGAATGCGCCCAAATGATTGCTGAAGGTTCGATTATAGGCAATTATGATTTTGATAAATATAAGACAAAAAAAGACGGGGAAAAAGGTAAAAAAGAAATTCAAACCCTTGAAATAGTTGAACTTGATCAGGCTAAACAAGCTGATGTTAAAAAAGGAATTGAAAGAGGCAGTATAATTGCCCGGGCAACTAACCGGGCAAGGAGTTTAGTGTATGAACCCGCCTGTGAAGTTACTCCTGCCAAGCTTGCAGAAACTGCTCTTTCTATTGAGGGTCTGGAATGTAAGATTCTCGAGAAAGAAGATGTGGAAAAAATGGGAATGCAGGCTTATCTTGCTGTTTCACAGGGAAGTTCTGAACCTCTTAAATTTATTCATATGAAGTATACTCCATCGGGTAAAATCAGGAAAAAACTGGCAATTATCGGTAAAGGCATAACCTTTGACAGCGGAGGACTTGACCTTAAACCTGCTTCAGCAATGAGAATGATGAAAGGAGATATGTCCGGATCAGCTGCAACCATTGGAATTATGAGCGTTTTAGCGGAATTAAAACCCGGCGCGGAAATTCATGGAATAATTGCAGCCTGTGAGAACATGCCGGGTTCCAAAGCTTATAAACCCGGGGATGTCTTAAAGGCAATGAACGGAAAAACTATAGAAGTTGATAATACTGATGCGGAAGGAAGATTAACGTTTGCAGATGCTATTCACTATGCGTTAGAGCAGGATGTTGACGAAATCATAGATATTGCAACCCTTACCGGAGCATGCGTAGTTGCCCTGGGGCAGCTGGCAGCCGGAATTATGGGCAATAACCAGAAGCTTATTAATGCACTGATCGACTCAGCTGAAAAAGGCGGGGAAAGATTCTGGCAGCTTCCTCTCTACGAAGAGTATAAAGATGATATAAAAAGTGATATAGCCGATATGAAGAATGCAGGCAGCAGATATGCAGGGGCTTCTACAGCGGGAATTTTCCTTAAAGAATTTGTAAACGGTAAAAAATGGGCTCATATAGACATCGCCGGCACTGCTTATATTGACAGGGAAATTAAAGAAATGCCTAAAGGTGCTACCGGAGCAGGCGTAAGAGCTATATTAAACTACATATTAAGCCTGTAGAAATCTAAGGAATAAAGAAAAAATTCTTACGTAAAATTTTTTAAAAATCTATATGGAATTGTTAAGGAACTTCGTTCCTTAGCCACCTCTGGTGATTCGAGTTAATCAACAAAAACTTTTTTAAAATGAGCGTAATAAATAGACATTGCTATAAACTTTGTAAAAGCCTGGGGGTATTTTACAATACTTATGAAAAACGTTTTCCAATAATAAAGCCTGCTTTTATCGAGAATTCCCATATAAAATACTGATTTGAAAACAGCAAACAGGGAATCCCAGTTGAAATATTCATCTACCTGATGATTATAGTTTTTAATAAACGTAAGTACGCGCTCATAATATTCTTTTTTGGAATATACGGTCTTTACTATCTGCTTGTAGCCCTCAACAAGTACTTCAGGATCAATTTTTGGAATAAAATTGATTGAAAAATCCGTATTATTTCCTGTACTGTCAGCTAAAAGCCTGTTTTCGTCCCTTAATCTCTCATAAAGCCTTGTTCCCGGAAGAGCCTGTAAAATCCCTATCATTGCGATTACAACACCGGTTTTTTGGATAAATTCAATCTGTCTTCTAAAAATACTTAAATCATCATTATCAAAACCTACAATGAATCCGGCGGAGACTTCAAACCCGTTTCTATACAGTGTAAGCACAGAATCTACAACATTACGGTTTTTATTTTGATATTTGCCGCATTCAGCCAGGCTTTCCTCGGAAGGGGTTTCAAGACCGATAAATAAACTGTTAAATCCAGCTTCTCTAAGCAGTGACATTAACTCTTCATCATCTGCCACATTTAAAGAAGCTTCTGTCATAAACGATATTTTATTATTATGATGGTTTTTCCATTCTGCAATAGCTTTTAAAAGAAGCTTGGTTTCTTTTTTATTTCCGATGAAATTATCATCTACAAAGAAAATAGGACCTTTCCAGCCAGAATCAAAGAGATCATCCAATTCTTTTATAATTTGATCCGGTGTTTTTGTTCTCGGAATTTTTCCATTTAACCTTACAACATCGCAAAATTCGCAGTCATAAGGACAACCGCGTGAATATTGAAGGGGCATTCGCACATATGCCTTTTGGTTAACCAGTTCCCATTTGGGTACCGGGGTAGTTTTTACATCAGGTTTCTCGCCGGACCTGTAATATCTTTGTAAATTATTATTTTTTAAATCTTCAAGAAATAAAGGCAGTGTTATTTCAGCTTCATCCAGCACAAAATAATCAATATCCGGATATTCAGTGTGTAAATTACTGAAAAGCGGACCTCCCGCAACTGTTTTTACATTTAATTCCTTGCATTTTCTCACTACTTGATGAACTGATTCTTTCTGGGTGATCATTGCGCTGATAAATACAAAGTCAGCCCATAAAATATCTTTTTCATCAAGGTTTTCTATATTAAGATCAACCAGTTTGGTCTCAAAATTTTCAGGAAGCATTGAAGCTATGGTTAAAAGACCTAATGGAGGCATAAGAGCTTTTTTCCTTATAAAACTCAGGGAGTGTTTAAAACTCCAGAACGTTTCAGGGTATTGCGGATATAATAATAATACTTTCAAGGACTTTACCTCCTGTTATTTTAGAATTTAGGTTTTTTTCATTCTCCTACACATAAATATAATTTTCAAGAAAACACTAAATCTGCATAAAAGAATTTTATTAAATATACAACGCTTGTAATTTTTTAATATTTACTTATTCATAAAATTATTTATATTGAAGTAACTAAACTTTTTCTATCATACATTGAATTTAGAAGTATTTTACCAGTTAAAAATAACTCACTCATTCTTTTATATAAATTTAAATTAACTTAACTATAATCCATAGATCCTATAATCTATCCCCTACCCGGCAAATTTATATAAAATTATTTCACCGGCTGGGGGTGGATAAAAGTGGGAAGCAATAAAAAATTTGAGATTTCATAATTTAACTAGTAAGTTAATTTTGTAGGACTAATTTTGTTTATGAGGGTTTTTCAAAATGTATACGGATTTGAAAAATCCTGACAAATTAACTTAACACCAGGTATCGTAAGGTTTTTAACATTTAATCCTAATAGGGAGGTTTGCTATGAAGAGATACATGCCTTTATTAACCATTGCTTTAGCTTTTATTACAGCTGTCTGGACATATGTTTACTATGCTGATTGTCAATATGCAAAAGCAGAAAATGCTAATAAAGAAATAAAAAAAGAAGAATTAAATCAGCCAAAACAAAAACTAGTTAGTGTTGAAGCAAAGCATATACTTGTGAAAACTCTTGAAGAGGCTGAAAACTTAAGAAACAGAATTTCCCGGGGTGAAGAATTTGAAAAAATAGCACAGGAAGTTTCTTTATGTCCTTCAGGCAGGTTTGGAGGAGATCTTGGCTATATTCAAAAAGGGCAAATGGTAAAAGAATTTGAAAAAATAGCTTTTTCAACTCCTAAAGGCGAAGTTTCAAAACCTGTTAAAACTCAATTTGGCTGGCATTTGATTATTGTTACAAACACGATTTATACAGAAGCACAGCAGGACTTAGGGCTAATAAGGAAGTAATAAAAAATTTTAAAATGCGTAAGTTTTTATTCTTTACCCCTTAATTTTTAATTAACCTGAATGACGGGTTAGTTATTTCTATAAATTTTAAGGAATTTTTATCAAGTTATAATTGTTTTTTAGCTAACCCGTCATTGGAGTTAATTAAGTGAGTGTTAAAACTTACGGACCCATACCCATAAATGTCTTAAAGATACCCAGGGCTGCCGGGGTCATAATAACTATAAATGTTGCCGGTAAAATAAAAAGAACAAGCGGAATAGTCATTTTAATACTGGCTTTTGATGCCAGCTCTTCAGCTCTTTGCCTTCTCTTAATCCTTAATGAATCGGAATATACCTTTAATGATTGTGAAATACTTGTTCCTAATCTGTCAGACTGAACCAGAAGACTTATAAAAGATCTTAATTCCGGGGATGCATTTCTTTTTGCAAGGGCTTTAAAAGCATCTGCTCTTGAAATCCCGGCTACAATGTCTTTTCCTGTTCTCTTAAATTCCTGAGCCAGTACCGGCGCAGACAGCTCCTGTTCCCTCGCGACCCTGATGATCGCTGAGTCCAGTCCCAGCCCTGCTTCTACACATACACTTAAAAGGTCAATCGCATCAGGAAGAGTATAAGTAACCTCTTCAGCCCGTTTTTTAGCAATTCTCTTAATTTTCATATCAGGAAGCCTGAAACCTACCAGGGGAAAAAAGATTATCAGCATTAATTTGTTTAGCGGGCTTACCTCACCCGCAATTGCAACAAGAACACCGATTATTCCAAAAAAAACAGCATACATAAGCTTTTTTGATATATGATTTATAAATGAATCATCATCAGTTGCCATACCCGCTTCTGTAAGCGCCTGCTTCTGGATAATAATATTTTTTGAATTATTAATAATATTTTGAGCAATTTTTCTGAGTGATTCCCTTATAAACTCCGAAGAAATCTCTTCTTCTTTCTTTTTTTGCTCTTCTTCAGACAGCACAGGGGTGTATTCCTGTAATCTCCTGGAAACAGACTCATCTATTTCTTCAGCGGAAAACTCGTATATTACATAAACAATTGCTGAGACCATTATTATTAAGGATATGATTTCCATCTTTAACAGGTTCCTTTTGGCTGGTTAATTTAAACACGTATCCTGGTTATTTTGCGGATTATCATAAATCCGGTAAAGGACATTAAAAAGGCTGTAAAAAGTGCTAAATTGCCTATAATAGTATCAAATAAAGGTTTCATATATCCGGGACTTATTAATGCTACAAGTCCGGTAATCGCTAAAGGAGCCAGACCAAGAACAAGCCCTGATAACTGCGCCTGTGCAGTCTGCGTTTTTATCATGCCATGTATTTTTTCCCTTTCACGAATTGTAAAATTCAGGGTATCAAGAATTTCTGCCAGGTTCCCCCCGATTTCTTTCTGGATAAGTACGGCTGTTACGAAAAATTTTAAATCCTCACTTTCCGGCATATAATTGTTCATATCCTGCAATGCTTCTCTCATTTCCCTACCAAGGGAAATTTCATCGGAAACAGTTTTAAACAGTTTATTTACCGGATAAGGGCTTTCATTTGCCACCATCTGAAATGACGCCAGAAGAGAATGTCCTGCTCTTAGCGAATTAGAGATTATTCCCAGTGAATCGGGAAATTGTGAACTGAATTTTTTTAGCCTGCCCTTAAACTTCAGGTGAAGAAACCCAAAAGGGATAAACCCGGGAAATATTCCCATAAGAAATATAAAAATATTATTGTTTAATAATGCCAATACCAGAAAAGGAAGAATAAAAGCGCTTACTATCATAAAAAACAAATCAACAGGCATTTTAACGTCAGCCATTTTCATCAGCCTTTTTAGTTTCTCAATAAACTGAAACCTGCCAAGAATGAAACCCAGCAGAGGTATTCTATATTCTGACTGGTCTTTGAGCATTTCAGTAACATTTATTTTTTTTGCTTTTTCCCTTTTTTCAAGAGCCTCATATATTTTATCCGCATTCCGTCCTTTAATTTTTGTATTTTCCGCTTTTCTTTGCTTAATTTCCAGCAATCGTTTCTGAATTGAAAAATCCGCCTCTTCATCAAAAAGCAGGGTATATGCAACTAAAAAAATCGTAATTACGGAAATAAATATTATGAAAAAGTCTGCCATTTTTGTTTTTCCTTTGGAAATATTTTTATTAGTGATCTTAATAAATAAATGTTAATTGCAAGTTATTATATCAAAATTAAATTTTGGGGTTGAGTGGAGGGGCTTCGCCCCTCCCTGGGTCTATTTCCCCTCCTTGAGGAGGAAGGGGGTGGTGATACAGTGTTGAGTTTTAATTCCATTTATCGAAAACTTTTTTAGACCACTAATATACTGACTTTTTAAAAATTCAGGTATTTATCTGTTGTTAGTCTGTTGTCTTTTTTTAAGGAATGAATCAATAGCCTCTGAGTCTCTCTTTTCTTTAGGTATTGAAGCCGGGACGTTATTATTAGGCGTATTTCTTCTATCCTTGTCCTTTATATTGGGTGGGTTTTTGCACAGGTAGACTACAGGGGAGTTTACATCAAAAATGTCCGTAGTAAGCTTAATTCCTTTTGCCTTACATTTTTCATAGAAGTTCGGACGCACACCTGTGGGCACATGACATCCTATAACCCTTCCGTCATCCTCAGTGCCGTATTGTTCCCATTTAAATATATCCTGCATTGTTATGGTGTTTTCTTCCATTCCTAATATTTCGGTAATGTAGGTAATCCGACGGCTTCCGTCGTTTAACCTGTTTATCTGGACTATTAAATGCACAGCTGAGGAAATTTGCTGCCTGATAGTTTTTTCCGGAAGCTCTACGCCTGCGAACATAACCAGGGTTTCAAGCCTGCTGCAGGCGTCCCTGGGAGAATTTGCGTGAACTGTGGTTAAAGACCCGTCATGACCGGTATTCATAGCCTGGAGCATGTCAAGGGCTTCTGCTCCCCGGCATTCCCCTATGATTACCCTGTCAGGTCTCATTCTCAGGCAGTTTTTAACAAGATCTCTTGCCCCGACTGCCCCGGTCCCTTCAATACTGGCGGGTCTGGTCTCCAGCCTGATAACATGGTTTTGCTGAAGTGAGAGTTCTGCTGAATCTTCTATGGTAATAATTCTCTCACCTTCTGGAATATATGCGGACATACTGTTTAATAGAGTTGTTTTACCGGAACCCGTACCCCCGGATATAACTATATTTAATCTTGCAGCTACTGCCGCTTTTAATGTTTCCGCCATACCAACGGTCATTGACCCCCAGTACAGCAGGTTATGCATTGTAGCCGCGTCAGATTTGAATTTCCTTATGGTAAGGGAAGGACCGTCTATTGAAAGCGGCGGAATAATGGCATTTACCCTCGATCCGTCAGGAAGCCGGGCATCGACCATTGGTGAGGCTTCATCTATTCTTCTTCCCACTTTTGACACGATCCTCTCTATTATATTAGAGAGATGTTTATCATCTTTAAAATATGAGTTTACCCTCTTAAGTTTTCCGTTCATTTCCACGTAAACGTTGCTGTAGCTGTTTACCATAATTTCAGAAATGTTAGGATCCCTCAACAGCGGGTCAAGGGGTCCGAATCCTTTTACTTCCTGTTTTATATCAGCTATAATTTTATCTTTTTCAACTGAGGTAAGAGGAACTGCATTATACTCAGCGGCAATTCTTTTTTCTATGTAAGTTTTTAAAAACTCATCCTGTTCCTGGGATGAAAGGGTTTCCCAGCTTCCTATAGAATTAATTTTTTCTATTAATGAAAGATGAATCTTTTCCTTTATTTCTATAAATTTACTATGCTCGGCAGGGGGAGCTGTTTTTTGCATTCCCCCTGAACCTGCCGGTCCTGCCTGCCCCGGTCTTGTAAGTCTGTTTCTTAGAGACATCAGAGTTTTCTCCTTTATATTTTTAATTAAAAATTACTGCTGTTTTATAAATTTATTTATAAACGGTAAATTCAAATCTTTTAGTTTTTCTAAGATTGAATCAATATCCAGTTTTGGCAAAATACCTGTTTCTTCTTCTATATCTTCAAAGTGGGAGCTTGCTACACCGCTTAATTTTTCTGCAAGCCTGATAAAGTTCCTGCTTATATCAGAACCCGGGTCCAGTTCCGAAATAGGTATGCCCTTGTTTATTGAGGACATCAGCGCAAAGTAATTATTCGGAATTTTCCAGAATATTGAGTGGTTCAGCGCTTCTTCAACATCTTCTACCGTTATTTCATCATCTTCCATATACCTGTTTACAATAAGTTTGATTTTATCTTCGTCATATTCAAGACGTTTAAATAAACTCAGGCATTTCTGACAATTTCTTATGGAGGGTAAATTAACCATTAATACAAGGAAAATATAATCTGATACATCAAGGCATGTAAGGGTTTTAATGTCAAAACCACTGCTTGTATCAATTATTATGTAGCCGAACATTGTTTTTAAAAAATTTAAAAGGGAGCTGATGTCATCAGCTGATATTTCTTCTGCCTGCTCAATATCCGGGGGATCTGCCAGGATAAACAAATCTTTGTCCTTATATTTTTCCAGGGAGCTGTGCAAAAATGATTCATCAAGCCTGCTCAGGTGCGTTATAACATATGCAATATCAAAAGAAGGGTTTATATCAAGAAAAGTAGCTATATCTCCCATTTGAAGGTTTAAATCTATAAGGCAGACCCTCTCTCCTGTCAACTCAGTTAATTGCAGGGCAAGGTTTGTAGCTATGGATGTTTTTCCAATGCCCCCTTTATTGCTGAAAACAGAATAAATTTTTCCCTCAGCTGACTCCTGTTCCTGCTTTAGCATATTTCTTGCTTTTTTCAGGGCTCTATGAAGGTCTTCTTTTACAACGGGTTTAGTTAAAAATTCCCTTGCTCCTGCCCTCATGGCTTGAATTACCAGGTCGGCATCCACATTTTCAGAAGCCGCGAAAATTACTATATTTTTATGGACTGAAGATATTTTTTCTATTGTATCAAGCGCTAAATCAACATTTTCCGTAAGGTCAAAAAACACCAGGGGAGGTCTTGCCTGCATTATAACGTCATAGCCGGTGAGCATGTTTTCAAAATCACCGATTAATTCAATAAAGTTTACTTCTTCAATAAGCTTTGTAACATTACTTCTTGAAGTCTCATCTGCATCGATTATTACCATTGGCAGCCGGATCATTTTATTGCCCTCTTGCCAGATCTGCTTTTACTATTGAAGCGGTGACAAAGATCATTAGCTCTGTCTCATCACTTGACGCTGTTACGCTGTCAAATAACTCGCCTATTACAGGTAAATTAGAGAGAAAAGGAAACTTATCCCTTGTTTTTGTCTCACTTTTACGCATCAGTCCTGTTATGACAGTTGTATGGTTATTGGCGATTTCCACTTTTGTCTGCCCGTTCCTGGTATTGAACCCGGGTCCTGTTGTTGTGCTTATAGCACTGTCAATTTCACTTATACTGGCTGTTATATCAAGAAGAATCCTTTCTGATTCCTCTAAAATATTCGGAGTTATATTGATAGTTGTTCCGACACTTGTATATTCATACTGTTGGTTTCCCAGCTCATCAACTCCTGAAGGAATAGGGACTTCACTTCCTGATGTGAAACTGGCTGATTCTCCGTTTACAACCATAACTCTCGGTTCTGAAATTACTTTTATAAGCCCTTCTGATTCCGCCATATTTAACACATAGCTAAGTTCCTGGTCAGGAAACGCTTTCCAGAACTTGAAAAGACCTCCAGTAAATGAATAGCCCCTCAGTAAATTTGACGGCATTTTTTTAAGTACAAGTTCATCTATCAGAGAATCGTCTGAATCACCCTCGCCGCGTGTTTCTGTTCCTCCGCTTCCGTCAGGAAAATTCTCGATCGTGAAATCTGTGTTGCTTACTGATTCAATATGGTCTACATACTCTAAAACACCCTGTTTAAATTCATAATTTTTCTTTTTACCTTTACTTTTATTTAACTCAACCAATCTTACTTCGAGCATAACCTGGGGTTCGAGAGTTTCGGTAAGATCTACAATTGAATACCCGTAAGCCTCGGCTATTTTATCAATTTTGCTTTTAATAATTGAAGAGGAAATTTTGCCTGAGAGGACTACTTTTAATCCTGAATCAGTGCCTGTGTCTATAAAATCAATTTCTATCCGCTCATTTGGGGCGATTTTTTTAACTTCTTTTACAAAATTAAGGTTATTATTTTCGACAAACAGGTTAAAAAATACGGGGTCTTTATGTTCTCCCCAGATGATTACGGTTGTTTCCCCGCCCATTTTACCGTTCATGATTATTTCCCCGGGTGAAAGAAATATCATATCAACCAGCTCTGGCTTTGTTATGGAAATTCTTCTTACAGGCTCATCAAATCTGATTATCTGGGATTTACCCACAATAGCCCTTAATTCTGAAATTCCTCCTTTTAAAGTCGGCGCTTTAATTATTTCTTTTTCATCCCTGTAATTTCCCGAGTTTTCCATAACTTTATCCGAGCTGTAAATTAAATCTTTTTCAGGGTCAATTATATTTTCATCAATGTTAAGAAAGTCAGAGTCTAATTCTCTAATTTCAGGTCTCTGCTGTGCATAGCCGGTGTTAATAAGACTTAACACCAAAAATAAAACTATTAAGGCTGTAATAAAAAATTCTGCGGTAAAATGCATAAAAATTTTTTGTTTATTATTTAATATTTTCGCGGATTTATTCACCGATTATTCCTCTTAATTAACCATATCCAGTAACTCTCTTAATTTTTCATCTGATAGATCATCATTTTCTTCGCTGCTTATTTGAATTGACTCAGGCTCTATTTCCAGAGTGGTTCTATTGCTTGCTTTTATAAACTCTATTTTTTGGGGATCGGGCCTGGGCATATCAGGCTCAGGCAACTTCTCTCTTTCAGAAGGGGGAATAGGCGGGGCTTCCGGAACAGACGCAACTTCTGCCGGGGGCGGCGGTAATTCTGTTTCTGTTACGAGAATTTTTTCATCATTGTTATTCCTGGTAATTATTTGAAGTTGTCCCTCAAACATAGCATCAATAAGGCTCGAGACAAGGTCTACAGGTACTAAAAAAGTTATTGCGCTTGCTTTTTTTGCTGTCATGTAGCCTACTTCCGCTTTTTTAGGGTCTCGTCCGGATGTGGGTGATTCTATAGCTTCAAAGGAAACCACCTTAATGTTTTGAGCTATAAACTCAGGAGGATTAGATACTTTTAAGACATCCACCCTTGAACCGACTTTTATGTGTGAAGCCAGTCCTTTGAATTTCTCAACCGGAATTGTAATTGCCCGGGCGTCATTAGGGATATTTATCGTATTAATGTCAGTTGCCTGAATTTCCGTCGGGGTTATAAAACCTCCTTTAACAACGTTCCTGCCGGCTTTTTTGCCTACTATCATCGCTTCATTCTTAAAATAATTCGCAGGAAGTTCATCTTCCTCAAATTTTTTCACCTCGAGTAATTCGAGAACAAAAATATCACCTACATTTATATCTTTGGCTGCAATAACAGCATTAATTTTTTCTTCTTCAGCAGCTTTTGGATTTTTTTTAAGCTCTGCCAGGGAATCATTTTGCTGGTTAATTTGCTCATTAAGCTTTTTATTAAGTTCGGCTATAACCGCTTTCTGGCTGTTCATGGAGCTAAAAAGGCTAAAAGTAGCTATCACTCCGAGAAAAATAGCTATAATAAGTTTTTTCTTATTTTTTTTAGAGCGCATTTTAGCCTGATTCCTTAAATTTATCCTCTTTTTTTATAGCTCTTATCTTTGCCTTCAATCCGGTTTAGTTAATTACCATTTAATATAAATTATCGGTTTATCCGCATAGAAACTTTAATTTATCGGCTTTTGCGGGGAAGGGAGAAGAGCTGTTTAAAGCTGCTTTTTGTCATTAAATAGTTATTTTTGAGCCGGTATCAAAAGAGCTGTGATCAGCCTGTTAAAATTCAAGTTTTATTTCTTATCTGTAATTAAATAATACTACTTATTATAAAAAATTTTTACTTTCAAAGATAGGGTTAGCTAAAAATTATAGTAATCTTCAAAAGTAATTATTCAAATTGCTAAATAGCTGAAAGGCTTAATATGACTGACTCAAAATCCCCTGGAGCAAGTCCTGTTATTAAGAAATGTAAAAAAAAATCGGAAAACAAGAACTTATAAAAAAACTATGCGTCTGTAAAACTATATTTTTAGACTTTAAATGTTGAGGATTTATAGGAGGAATTGTATGCATTTAGCTAGGGTAAAGTATCCTTACAAAAAAGAATGGGAAAAGGATATGGGGTTTGGTCTTTCCGCGCCGATAACTTTTGAAAATGAAGATTTCGGGGATTACAGGCAGTATGTAAACGCCAAAGATCCAAAAAAACAATGGATAAGAGAGCTTAAAAAAGGCGAAGAAGTTTACCTGGAAAAAAACACAGCCGGCAGCGGCTACGTAGTGAAGCCTGCATCTAAAGAATCAAAGGACGAACCTGTACAAACCGGGGATACGCAAATAAAAATCAATGCAAAAATGCTTGGAGACTGCATAAAAGAGATTGAAAACCAGCTACGGGATACAAAAACCCCATTTACAAGCGAAGACGTAAGAAGCCTTGCAATCTCATTATTTATACAGACAATGAGAGACAAAAAAGCCGAGCTGGATTTCTCCATGAACTAGAAGCAGCCTCAAAAGTCTTAAGGAAATCCTTCATTTAATTTCGTCTTCCTGGATAAGTGCGCTTACTGTCCTGGTCAGGTTGATTAACCGCCGCTATTTATTCTATTAATCAAACCTGTGGTTGACCTGCCCTCTAAAAGCGGAATAAATTTAACTATTCCTCCCCCTTTTTTAATAATCGGCGCTTCCGGCAGGGTTTCTTCAGTATAATCCCCTCCTTTTACGTGAATATCCGGTTTTATTTTCTCAAGCACCTCTGATGGAGTATCTTCTTCAAAAATCACTACATAATCCACAGAACTAAGGGAAGCCAGGACTTCTGCCCTGTCAGCTTCACAATTAAGCGGTCTTTCAGGTCCTTTAAGCCTTCTTATTGATTCATCAGAATTTAAACAAACAATCAGCAAATCACCGAGTGTTTTTGCTTCCTTTAAATACCTTACATGCCCGGCATGAATAATGTCAAAACAGCCGTTTGTGGTCACTATTGTTTTCATATCAGCCTTTGCTTCCGATACTTTTTGTAAAAGATCCTGTAGTTTAAGTACTTTTCCCATTTTATACAGCTATAGTCTTTTTCATCAGGTGTAATTCAATAATGTTTTTTAGCTCAGCCGGAGTTACAGCGGTTGTTCCGATTTTTCTTACTGCTACGCCCGCTGCATAGTTGCCGATTTCAACAGAAGTCTCCAGGTCGCCTTTTGTTACAATTAAAGCAAGTGAAATTCCTGATATCAGGGAATCTCCCGCGCCTGTCACGTCGTAGACCTCGGAAGTAACAGCAGGAATGGTTTTAATTTTATTTTCCGAGGAAACAAGTATTCCCTCTTCTCCCAGTGTTACCAGTACATGCTCGATATTAAGCTGCTGTCTGATTTTTTGGGCAAGCATTTCAGGCTCGGATTCCTGCGGGGATTTTGTTGCCCGGGCAGCTTCCAACCTGTTTGGCGTGATAAGAGTCGACCCGCAGTATTTTGTAAAATCAAGCCCTTTAGGATCAACCAGCACAGGCTTGTTTAATTCTCTTGCAAGAGAAATGACCTTTTTAAGAAAAGTTTCGGTAAGAACACCTTTTGCATAGTCCGAAAGCAGGATAAGATCAGCATCAGAAGCATATTCGGAAATCTTTCCAGTCAGCTTGATCTCTGTTTCTGCTGAAATAGGCTCTTTTACTTCCCTGTCAAACCTTACAAGCTGCTGTCTGTTTTGTGCAAGAAGTCTTGACTTAACCGTAGTAAGCCGTGAGCTATCTTTTATCAGGCATGAGGAATTTATATTGCGGTTATTCAGGATTTCCCCGAGCTTTTCCGCCTGGGAATCATCGCCTGTAATTCCTGCCAGGGTTACATTTCCTGCTAAAGACCTTATGTTGTTTGCCACGTTTGCAGCACCACCGAGAATGTATTCATATTTTCCGACTTCCAGCACAGGGACCGGCGCTTCCGGTGAAAGCCTGTTTGCCTTGCCCCAGATGTATTCATCAAGGATTATATCGCCTACAACCAGGACATTGCAATTTTTAAAATTATCTATAATTTGGAATAATTTGTTTTTATCATTCATTTTAAATTCCTGTATATTTACAAATTATTCTATTATAAAAAAACTGTAATGGTAAAAGTTAAAGTGATTTTTATTTGCGGTAATTAACTCGAGTCGCTAATTGCATAGTCATATCCTTGCCTTTGGCTAATTGGCAACTCGAGTTAATTAAACGCTAACCGATTTTAACCGGACAAACGCTTAAATCTAGCTTTCAGGTTCAGTTGCCGGTTCGGCATCTTCCGGCTCACTTACGGCTTCTTCAGTTTTTTTAGCCGGAATTTCTCTTTCCTCAGGAGATTTTTTATTCTTATCGACAGGCTTGCTACTCGTTTTTTCAAAAGTAATTTTCTTTCCGTCAAGCTTAAGCCTGATCGTATCGCCTTCTTTTGCAATTCCTGTAAGCAGCTCTTCTGCCAGGGCATCTTCGATTGTTTTCTGAATCAGCCTGCGCAGGGGTCTTGCGCCATATGTCTGGCTATAACCCTCTTTGGCAAGATGATCCTTAACATCATCAGGAATTTCAATACAGATTTCCTGGCTTTTAACTCTTTTGATAAGATCATTAAGCATAACATCAACGATTTGTCTGATTTCCTCCCGGGTCAGGTGCGAGAAGACAATGATATCATCCAGCCTGTTAAGGAACTCAGGGCGGAAAGCTTTTTTCATTTCTTCCATAACAGTATCTTTCATTTTTTCGTATCTGTCCTGCTCCTCGTTTTCTGCGACAGCAAATCCTAATTTCCCGGTATACTCTATACTTCTGGCTCCTACATTACTTGTCATTATGATAATTGTATTTTTAAAATTAACAACGCGTCCCCTGGAATCGGTTAGCCTTCCGTCATCAAGAATCTGCAGCAGCATATTGAACACGTCAGGATGCGCCTTTTCAATTTCATCAAAAAGAACAAGTGAATAAGGTTTTTTTCTTATGACCTCAGTAAGCTGTCCGCCCTCGTTAAAACCGACATATCCGGGCGGGGAGCCGATCAGCTTGCTTACAGCGTGTTTTTCCATATATTCAGACATATCTATTCTGACAATATTTTCTTCAGATCCGAATACTGCTTCTGAAAGAGCTTTTGCAAGTTCTGTCTTACCAACGCCCGTAGGTCCGCAAAATGCGAAACTCCCAACCGGTCTGCTGGGACTTTTTAATCCTACACGTGCTCTTCTTATAGCTTTAGAAATAGACACAACAGCGGAATGCTGCCCAATAACCCTCTGATGGAGGATATCTTCAAGCTTAAGAAGCCTTTCACTCTCTGTCTCAGTAAGTTTTGTAACCGGAACGCCTGTCCAGGTGCTTATAATTTCAGCAATTTCTTCTTCTGTTACAACTGCTTTATTAGCTTCCTGCTCGTTTTTCCATTTCTGGGAAATTTCCCTTATTTTATCCTTAAGCTCGGCTTCTGTATCTCTTAGCTGGCTTGCTTTTTCAAATTCCTGATTTCTGATTGCGTTTTCTTTTTCCTTGATAACTGCCTTGAGGTCTTTTTCAACTTCTTTTCCTTCAGGAGGAAGAGAGCTTGCTCTCAGCCTTACACGGGAGCTCGCCTCATCAACAAGGTCAATAGCTTTATCCGGCAGGAACCTGTCGGTAATATACCTGTCAGATAATTTTGCGGCAGATTCAATAGCATCATCAGAAATGATTAACTTATGGTGCTCTTCATATTTTTGCCTTAAGCCGCGCATTATTTCTATTGTTTCATCAACAGAAGGCTGCTCAACATAGATTGGCTGGAATCTTCTTTCCAGCGCAGCGTCTTTTTCCACGTGTTTTCTGTATTCATCAAGTGTTGTAGAACCGATAACCTGTAATTCTCCTCTTGAAAGTACCGGTTTAAGGATGTTAGCCGCGTCAATAGCGCCTTCTGCAGCTCCTGCCCCTATTAAGGTATGCATTTCATCTATAACGAGTATTACATTACCGGCGCCCCGGATTTCATCCATTATTTTCTTGAGTCTTTCCTCGAATTCGCCCCTGTATTTTGTACCGGCAACCAAAAGACCCATATCAAGCTGGATAAGTCTTTTATCTTCCAGGTGCTCGGGGACTTCCCCGTTTACTATTCTGATAGCTAAACCTTCAGCTATAGCTGTTTTACCAACACCGGGCTCTCCTATGAGAACCGGATTATTCTTGGTCCTGCGTCCGAGAATCTGAATAAGCCTTTCAATTTCCATTTCTCTTCCCACTACAGGATCAAGGCGTTGTTCCTGGGCTGCCTGGGTAAGATTTGTACCGAATTCATCAACCGTGGGAGTTTTGCTCCTTCCTCCCTGGGCTGTGCTGGCAGGTGCTGCGCCTGTTCTTGTTTCACCAAGCATTCTGATTACATTGCTTCTGACTTTATTCAAATCAACGCCTAAGTTTTCAAGAATCCTTGTGGCAACCCCTTCTCCTTCCCTTATTAAGCCCAGTAAAAGATGTTCTGTTCCAATATAATTATGACCTAATTGCCTTGCTTCATCCCAGGAAAGCTCTAAAACCCGTTTTGCCCGGGGCGTAAACGGAATTTCAACAGCTACAAATCCTGAACCGCGACCAATAATTTTTTCAACTTCAACTCTTGCGTCTTTAAGGTTTATTCCCATAGCTTTAAGTGTTTTTGCAGCTATGCCCGTGCCTTCCCCAATTAAACCCAGGAGAATCTGTTCTGTTCCCACGAAATTATGACCAAGTCTGCGGGCTTCTTCCTGTGCCAGCATTATTACTTTTATTGCTTTTTCGGTGAAACGTTCAAACATAAAATTCTCCTATAAAATACGTTGCAGAAAAATTAGTTTTTCTTTTTTTAATTCTACAATAGAAACATATTTTCTTTCAATCAATTACTTTGCTCAATTACATTGCCTGTTTTAAATAATCGGCAGTATTTTAAAATGCTTAAAGTCTCTGAAATTTATACAAAAGGTGTTAAAAAACAATTAATGCAATTTTTTATAAGTTGTTTATCATATTTATATCTGTTGCTCCGGTAGTAAGGAACTGCATAGCCCTTTTCTATAAGCTCATCCTGCACTAATTCCCCGTTTAAATACAACAGGACATAATATTTTTTTTTATTAATAAATTCAACTTTGAATTTATTTCATGTCTCTTGATTTCTACATAATATTTATTATGTAGAAATACTACAGTTGTTCAATGCAAAACTCATAAAATAATATATACATATGGTTATGCATATATATTGTGGACATAAATATGTCTAAAACTGATAACCTGAACTGCTAAATAACCCGAGTCGCGAATTAGCCCAAAACCAGGATATGACTATGCAACATTTGCCAAAAAATTATAGAGAATCGAAAAGAGGTGCGAAGCAGGCGGTGCTGTCCGCATTTCGCAGCGAAGCCTCTTTT
>JANQEP010000109.1 GCA_028278305.1 Candidatus Gastranaerophilales bacterium | reverse complement strand
GGCGGAGCCTCTTTTCGATTCTCTATAATTTTTTGGCAAATGTTGCATAGTCATATCCTGGTTTTGGGCTAATTCGCGACTCGGGTTAAATAAAATTTATTTTTAATCATGCTTAACCCGAAATTTTTCAAATTCACCGGTATACTCTTCCTCAATTTTTTCCAGTTGCTTTACCCTGGCAAAGACAGGACCTTTTTTAGACCATTCAACCAGTGTATCAACAGATGCGGCATCACCTTCTATAACAGCCTCAACTCTGCCGTCTGTCCTGTTTTTTACCCAGCCGGTAACTTCCAGCTCTGATGCTATTTTTATCATATTTTGTCTGTAATAAACACCCTGTACCCTGCCGGAGGCGAAAATATGAATTCTTTTTTTTACCATTTTTCTTCCCGTAAATTTAATAAACTACATTTCTTATATTATACTTATGACAATATATATCTCAAAAAATAATAAGCTTTTATTATTAAGGAATAAACAATAAAAACCTACACATTTTAAAATTTTTTGTTATTTCCTTAATATAACTGATAAAAAATATGGTAATGTTCAAATGTTAACTGATAAACACTTCATGCCTGCTTATTGTTTTTGATTAAATAAAAAGAGGCTGTAGAGACTATGTCATGCCAGCCTAAAATAGACCCCGCATCGAGTGCGGGGATCAATACCAAATTTTAAATTATCGTCCAAACGATTGAAAACCAAACATCATCTGAAATATCTGCATAATCATATTTATAAACATTTGCAGGAAATTAGAATTTGGGCATGGGTTTGGGGGTGATATTACTCCATAAAGAGGTTGCGGTGTTGGGCTTGGAGTGGGATTGGGTGGCGATATTATCCCATAAAGAGGTTGTATGCCCGGGAAAGGACTTGGGTTAGGATTGGGAGGCGATATTACCCCGTAAAGAGGCTGTGCACCAGGGAAAGGATTTGGGTTGTTGTTTCCTATAGGTACTCCATAGAGCGGACGTACGCTCATAGCTTGCATAGACATTTATAATTTCTCCATTATTTATCCTTATTTATTTAAAAACTATAATATATATAAATTTGTTATGTTTTATATATATTTTTACATTTTTTAATAATTTATAATATACTTAAAAAATAAGTTACTAAAGTGAAGGAGCTTATTTATTATGGCTTATGCACCAAAAAAATTAGTCTGGGAAATAACCTTCAGCTGCAATATGAATTGTATTCATTGCGGTTCTGATTGCTCAAGCGTAGAAAAACCTTATCAGCTTACAACAGCGGAATGTTTCAAAATAATAAGGGATCTGGCTGAGCTGGGATGTGAAAGCATTGTATTATCAGGCGGAGAACCTTTGTTGAGAAAGGATTACGGAGCAATTGCCGCTGAAATACAAAGACATGGGATGAAAGTAAGCTTTATTTCAAATGGTGACCTGGTAAATGAGGAAACAGTAAAAGTTTTACGGGCAATAAGACCTGATGCCTTTGGTATTAGTTTGGATGCAGGGGAAGCTTATTTACATGATTATATCAGAGGGAAAAAAGGCAGTTTTGATAAGGTTATAAAGGCTTTTCACCTGCTGTTGGAGAACGGGATAACTCCTTCGGTTGTCAGTACCATTCATAAACTAAATTTTGATCAATTGCCTAAAATACGAGAAGTCCTGATGAAAAGCAAGGTTCGCCTCTGGCAGATCCAGTACGGCGACTATATAGGAAGAATGACAAAGCAGACAATGATTACAGAAGCGCAATTCTGGAAAATGGGAATTTTTATCCTGGAAACCCAGCAGAAATATAAAAAATATTTTGACGTGGTAAACGGCGCTGATGTTTTTGGTTATAACGGTGTACTGGGAGAGCAAATCCAGGGCTGCTGGACAGGGTGTTATGCGGGCATGCAGTGCCTCGGGCTGGGAAGTGACGGTTCTGTCAGAGGGTGCTTATCCCTGCAAAAGGACGAATTCATTGAGCCTTATACCACAAGGGACCGTTCTCTTGTGGATATCTGGAATGACCCTGAAAGCTTTAAATATAACAGGCAGTTTGATTGCTCTATGCTTACCGGGTACTGCAAAAGCTGTATTTATGCTGCCGTCTGTAAGGCAGGTTGCGTAAGATCAGCTTCCATAGAAGGCGGAAGATGCAATCCATATTGTTTATATAAAATAGAAAAAGAAGGGTTCACTTCAGAAGAGCAAGCCAGGATCCACTTTTGCAAAGAAGAGCTGGCTGAAATTTATAATCCGCTAAAAGAACTTCCAAAAGAGTTTTACTCACAATATGAAAAAAAATAAGTTAAAGGTAGAAGATTCCTTTATACTTGCAGAAAAAATCCTGCAAAAGATTACATTGCCGACCGTAAAAAAAGTTGAAAGTCATCTTCATGGTGATTACCGTTCGCTTTTTCAGGGGCATGGTCTTGATTTTAAGGAAATTCGCGAATATTCCATAAACGATGATATAAGAAACCTGGACTGGAATGTTACTGCCAGGATGGGCAAACCTCATGTCAGGGTTTACGAAGAAGAAAGAGATCATACTGTCTGGCTTGTGCTTGATGTAAGCTCTTCTATGGATTTTGGATCTAAGTTTATCACTAAAAAGGACATAATGATAAAATTCTCTGCCGTGATAGGCTATTTGTCATATAAGCGGGGTGATAGAACCGGAGCTATTCTTTTTGACGGGAATATAAAAGAAATAATTTCTCCTGAAAAAGGAATAAAGCAGGTCTATAAAATAATTAAAAAACTTCTTAGCTATGAATCACAGGAAAAAACTTCTTCTGAAACTGATTTTTCAAAGCTGGTAAGCATAATCGGAAGGAAAAAATCCCTGTTTTTTTTATCTGATTTTATATTTGCTGATATGGGCTGGAAAAATTATTTTGGCGAGCTGGGTGTAAAAAATGAGCTCAGAGTGGTTCATATCCTTGACCCGGTCGAAGAAGAGCTTCCTTCTGTGGGCTACATAAGCCTGCTTGATTCGGAAACGGGTAAAAATTTATTTTTTGACACTTCTAACCCTGAAATAACCCGTAAATACAGAGAATTATCAGACGAGGAAAATAAAAAGCTAAATAAAATTTTCTCGGTTTTAAAACTTGATCCTGTTAAAATTTATACTAACTCGGATATTGCGGATGTTTTAATTAATTATACGCACAGGAGGTAATTTTGTACGGATTTGGGTTTGAATGCCCCTGGGCATTGATTTTAATAATAGTTTTACCTCTGTTTATATATTTAGAGAGATATTTTGGGGTGAAAAAACGTGTAAAAGGCGCTAAGTTTAGCAGAATTCAGCTTCTGGAAAAAGCTGTTGCGCAAACAACAGACTATAAAAGAAAAACTTTTATAATTTTGTTTATCCTGGCAGTATTAACAGGGGTTATGGCAACTGCAAGACCTTATGTATCTATGGAAGTCCCTGTCAGCCCCGTTAAATTAATGCTGGTATTTGATACTTCCATAAGCATGGAAGGGGCTGACATGGAGCCTAACAGGCTTGCAGCCGCAAGAGATGCAGCTGTTGAATTTATAAAAAAAGCCCCGGATAGCATAAGAATAGGACTTGAATATTTTTACGGCAGCTCTTACGTTGCTGTAGCACCTACTGATGACCATGAAAAAGTAATATCTTCTCTTTCCGAGCTGGTAATTACTGATCTTTACCCTGGAACCGCTATAGGTTCAGCTATAGATGCAGCTGTTAATATTCTTTCTATTGACAGGAAAAAAAATAACAGGCTTGTAATAATCCTGCTTACCGACGGTGAGAGTAATCAGGGAATGCTTCCCCTGAATGCGGCGAAAATTGCAAAAAGCGAAAAAGTTAAAATATTCACAATTGGTATAGGCAGCAGGCAAGGAGCTTTTGTAAGAGGCGGATACCTTGCTGCTCTTGATGAAGGAACTCTTATGGAAATAGCAAACATCACCGGCGGTAAATATTTCAGGGCAAAGTCAAAGAACGATTTCAGGAATATTTATAAGGAATTAAGAACCAGCGCGTTTTCACTTGAAAAACAGAAAGTCGAAATTACAGCGTTTCTCAGCGGAATCTCGCTTTTATTGTTCCTCTTTGTAGTCTACTTTGGAATATCTGTTTTCAGACCTGTTTTTTAACCCAACCTGCTCAACTAAATCTTGTTTATTTTCTCAGATCTCTATACACCCTTATAAGTTCTCTTTTTTAAATTTTGTATCTAACATCCACTTCGGTAAATTCTTTAATTTTATTCTTAAGTCAACAGGAAAATATTCAGGAAAGACTGTTTAAATCAATATATTTTAAACAGACCCCACATTAGACGGGAACCAACAATTTTTTAATCGGATTTTGATTGAAAAAACTTTAGGTGAAAATTTCTTTTTGTAAAGAAATTTTTCTATTTTTTATCTGATTGGAAAAAACAAAAAATTCCTGTGCATTTTAAAAAACTTTTTGACAAACGTTGCATACATACAATTAACGGCTCGGATTAATTAACCCGAGTCGCGAATTAGTCAAAAGCCAGGATATGACTGAGCAATATTTGCCAAAAAATTATAGAGAATCGAAAAGAGGTGCGAAGCAGGCG
>JANQEP010000098.1 GCA_028278305.1 Candidatus Gastranaerophilales bacterium | reverse complement strand
TCGGGCGAATAACAATTACCTGCTTACATTCTCGCTTTCTCGCCCGCGCTGCTCGGAATGACATTTCGGGGGCTATCAACATGGTGCCGGGAGACAAGGTGATTTTCAAAAATTAATTTCTAATATTTCAAAATGTAAACATAAATTTTTCCTGTTTAAAATTCAGATATATCAATAAAAAATATTAATTTCTTAAAATCAGAATATGATTTTTTATTTTCGAATACTTATATTTTCATGAAAATACGTGTATTATAAATATGAACTTATAAAGACAATAGCTTTCTCTATTCCGGATTTAGAAGAAATTTTTTCAAAAATTAAACCCCTTATGCCTAATCCTTCTCAATAAGGACAGGGAAATACTAATGCGCTTTTTTTAAAAAAACAGGATAATGAGCATAAAAAAGTAAGAGTCAAAAAATGTTTGATTTATTTAAAAAATCCTCACAAAGCCAAATAGGACTGGATATTTCTCCGGAAGGCATTACCATGGTGGTTCTTCATGAAAAAAAGAATAAAATTACCCTGAAAAACTATATTTATAAGCCTTTTCAAAATAAGGTCTATCAGGATGAGCAGCCGGAAAATTTTGAAGTTTTAACGGAAGAATTAAAATCAATAATCAATGAGTATAAGCCTGAAACAAGAAATACCATAATTTCAATGCCAAGCAGTAATGTTTTTATGAAGAAAATAACATTACCGGATATTCCGGAGGAGGAATTGAAAATCATAGCCCCGCAGGAGGCGTCAAAACACCTTCCTTTAAGTGAAAAGGAAATGAACGTTGACTTTCAGATACTTAAAAACTCCCGAAAGCAGGATGAATCGGGCAGAAAAATCGATGTTATACTGTGCGCACTGTCAAAATCTGTAGCAAGAAGCTATCTTGAAGCTATTTCAAATACAGGATTGCATGTCCAGGCTATTGATATTTCTTCTTTTGCTATGATAAAGGCGCTTGCAAATGCGGAATTAATAAATGATCCTGAAAAAACATATATTTCAGTTCTTATAGACTATACAAACACTGATATTAACGTTATTCAGAACGGAATGCCTGTTTTTTCCCATAATATTGAGCAGGGTAAGAAGAATATTATTGATAGCATAACTAACAGCCTGAATAAAAAGAAAGATCAAATTTTAGAGCTGCTGCCTGAGCTTGCGCTGATGATACCGGGGGCAGACCTTAGCGAAAACCCCGAGCTTAATAAGGCTTCCAATGCGGCAAGAAACGTATACAGCGGTATTTCCGGAGAAATACAGAAAACAATTGAGTTTTTCAATTCTGACAGGCAGCAGCCGGTAGATATAGAAAAGATAATTCTTGGCGGAAGCGGCGTATGTGTTCAAAATATTGATAAATACATATACAACAAGCTAAGAATAGACACCTGTATTTTTAACCCGTTTATTAACCTGTCAGAATCAATGCAGGAAGATTCCCCGCTGGATATGACTTTATTTTCCACCAGTATTGGTTTAGCACTTAAGGAAGTAGAAAATTGAAAACCATAAACATCAACCTCATAGGCGAGCTGGATAAAGCTCCTGAGTACAATAAAGCCGTTATCAAAAAGGATAACCTGGATACAGGTACAAAAATCATTATAATGGTATTCCTGATAGGAATTTTAGGGATTTTTGTAATCAGTTTTGGATTATGGCTTATCACTGACAACCTGGGTAAAAAGCATTCAGTAGAGCTTAAAAACCTGAAAGAGGAACATCAGAAGCTATCCCGGCAGCAGAGCGAGCTTACAATTTACAGAAAAAATCTCCAGCAGGAGCTGGAAGTTGCCGAGTTTAAACTGCTTGCGCAAAGACAGGTAAATAATTCCTTTATTCCCTGGAGTTCGGTATTAAAAGAACTTGCCGCTAAAATTCCCAGGAACATTATTGTTTCAAATATTGATAAAACCGCTTCCCACAGGTCATCAGGCAGTATAAACAGGCTGAGTATTTCAGGGATAGTGCCGGATTCCGGAAAATCCCGGGTTAAACCTTTTACAGCTGTTTCATTTCTTATATTGAACATAAATGAAGATAAAAATTCCCTTCTTGGCGGCGCTGAAATTAAAAGAGTCGAGTATAAAGCGGAAACAAGTGTCTATGAATTTGAAATAGAGACAAATATTAAAAAAGAATAATCTACGGAAAAATAAACATCAAACCTGGAGTTATTTATGAATAACCTGAAAAAAATAATTTTATTAAGCTTAATACCTACATTTTTAACGGTATTTTTTGTCGCTAAATTTACTATTCCTTCTGTTAAGCAATATTTTAAGCTGAAGGAGCAGATTGACAGTGAAAAAATAGTTATAAAAGAAATTAAAAGCAATATAAAAGTGCTTAAGGCAAACAAAATGCTCTTAGACAAACTTAACAGGCTAAAAGCGGAATTAACCGGTTTTGATGTTGAATTTCCGTCAGAACTCAAGGATGAAATTTTGCTAATTGACCTGGAAATGTTTGCTAATAAAACAATTAACAAAATTTTTAAAGTAAGGTCAATGCCGGAAGTGGAGGTTAAAATAACCGACCCTTCAAAACAGAAGACTGAAAACAAAAACAGGTCAAGAAGGACCGTTAATAAGCCCGAGGAGGTAAAACCCGTAACTATAATGCAAAAACCGCTGGAAATAAATACAGTTGCTTATTACAACGAAATAATTGACTTTGTAACCTTTCTGGAAGACTACCAGAGAAAAGTAAACATCGAAGGGATTTATACTAATGTGTTTAACGAAGATAAAGATATGCCCAACCCCAGGGTTGAGTTGAATATAAAAGGAAATATCTATAAATCTACCGTAAATAAGAAGGTTAAGACCCCACAAAAAACCAATGAAAATCAAAAAACTAAAAAAACAACAAAAGTTTAATTAAATAAAGAGCTTTGGTAATCAGACAGGAAATATCAGATGCAAAAACAGGAAAGAAATAAAAAACTGCTAATAATTATGGTTGTGCTGTGTTTATTCGGCACGAGTTATTATTATTATATTTATAAGCAGAAAACAGCTGCGGAAAAACAGGTAATAGCACCAAAGAAAACAAAAGTAGTTTCCGCCAAAATAGAAATTTCCGATAAAAAAGACTTAAAAGGCGAAAAACAGGCGGCTGGTAAAGTTGAAAAACAGGTAAAACCCCCGGTTGTCAAGCCAATGAAAACAGCTAAGGTAAAAAATACCGGGAAAAAAATTAAACCAACTGATAAATCAGACTTAATCAGGATGGCTTTTAATTCTGCGGGGAAAAATGATCCGTTTTCATATTTAGAAAGCAATTTTAGCCCGTTTATCTCTGCAAACACAGGAAGAAGAGGCAGCCGCAGTGAATTACCAAATCCTCCCGCCATAAAGAAAAAACCTGATAATTATGTTGAAATAAAAGGTTTTCTCGGAAACAAGGTTATAGCGGAAGTAAACGGACTTACGGATTCGCTGGGCACAGGCGAAACACTGAGAGGGGTTAAGGTTCTCAGAATAGATCCCAAAAACCTTGTATGCGAGTTTGAAATCAAGGGCAATAAAGTTACAAGGAAGATGCAGCCTGTAACCAAACCTGATAAAAATGTGGATATCAAATATATAAAGCAATCACAGCTTCAATCTGAAGATGAAAAATTTTCTGCGGTAATTATAAATGATAGAAAATAAAAGAGGTGTTTATGTTTTTTGTTAGAATTTACAGGATTATTCTGTTCTCCTTTGTTTGTACGCTCTGTTTAGCTGTTATACCCAGTTTGCCGGCTTTTTCAATTCAGGAGCAGGGTAAAAACATCGGTGTGGACTCTTTAAAAAGCGTTCAGGAGGGAGTGATTTCCGATATAGCGAAAAAAGATTTAAGAAGGAGGCTTCAGAGTCAACTTAAAATGCAGCAGGACAATATCAGGATAGACAAGGAATATCTTGACCTTGAATCCGGGTTTAGCGCCTTTCCAGAGGAAGCTATGATTGATCTTACCCTGAGAGACGTTGGTGTAGCATCAATCCTCAGGATCCTTGCAAAAGAAGGGGATATGAATATTGTTATAGATGAAAGCGTTATGGGATTTATCAGTGCGGAATTAAAAAATATTTCCCTTAATGAAGCGATGCAAATTATTTTAACCAGTGAAGAGCTGGAATCCAGGATTTCCAATAACACAATTTTCGTAGCTTCCAGACCCGTAATGGCTAAAAAAGGTCTTAACAGAAGGTATATAAAGACTTTTAAGCTTAACAACTCTAATGCTGTTTATATTTCCAGCATTTTAAGGGCAAGTATTTTTAATAAAGGTTATAAAGTAAAAGACCCTGTGGAAGGTGCAGCGCTTCAGGCGATCCCTGCACCGCCGGGAGGATCTTTAACAGGCGCAGATCCGGCATCAACAGCTTCCTCAACCGGGCAGAGCAGTCTTATAGACGCAAAAACCATCAAAGGAAAAGTTGAACAGCTTCAGGTAAGTGAAAACTTTGGAGATGCCGGGCAACTTGCCAGCAAAATCAAGATCCAGCATTATACAGCAAGAACCGGTGATATCCAGGTTGATAACAACGACGGCGGAGCTATAGTGATTCCTGATACAAGGACCAATTCCTTGCTGGTAGCCGGGCTTAAAAGGGATATTCTTCTTGCCGAAGAAGCAATCAGGTATCTCGATAAACCTCTGAAACAGGTAGCTATAGAAGTTTCCCTTATAGAGCTTAAAAAAGATAAATCAAAAGACCTTGGCTTAAGCACCACAATACAGGGCGGAAAAATGAGCGGCGGGTTTAACTCGGTTTCAGGCGAATTTTCAGATGCCTTTGATTTTTCCTCCATTACGAACCAGACAGGCATAAGCCTTAGCACAATAAGCAGTATAGCTGATGAGGTAGCCGTGAAATTAAAGGCTCTTGTGGAAGAAGAAGAAGCAAAGCTGCTTGCAAATCCTAAAATCATAGCGCTTAACGGAAGCGAATCCCTTATTAAGATAACTGAACAGGTAGTCAGCACTGTTGAAACAACAGTTACTGATATGGCTGTTACTTATGACGCTGAGCTTGCGGATGTAGGTATAGTGCTCAACATCCTGCCTAAAATTGGTGATGATGATTATGTAACAATGAGAATAAGACCTTCAATAACCAGCGCACTTCCCCAGGTGCTGATAGGGGAATTTGCAACAAGCAGCGGCGGTTCTGACGCGGCTATAAAGGTCACTCCCATTTCAACCAGGGAAGTCATCCTTCAGGATGTCAGGGTAAAATCAGGCGAAACTCTTGCTATTGCAGGACTTACTAAGGAAAATGACGTTACTAAAGAAGGCAAAGTCCCTTTCTTAGCAGATATCCCCCTATTAGGAAAGCTATTCCGGGATACCGAGTTTGATCACGAGAAAAACGAGCTGATTATCCTGATAAAACCTGTTATAATAAGCGATATCGCTTATAGTGACCTTTAATAGCTTATAGCGAGGGCGGAAAAACTTTAAGTTTTTCCGCCCTGGTTTACAGACTTCTTCAGCTCAAGCTGTAATTGTTTTTTGGCTAACCCGTCATCGGGACTGCTTAACAAACAATTATGAAAACACAGCTAAACTTTTAATTCCTGCTTAAGCCACTTTATGCAAAGCTCAGTGACTTCATCAAGTTTTCCAGGCTCCTCGAAAAGATGAGAAGCCCCGGGAATAATCCTGAGCTCTTTTTTAGACTTGATTTTCTCCATAGCTTTTTTATTGAGGTTAATAACAATATGGTCATTACCCCCAACAATCAAAAGAACAGGAACTTCAATATTCCCGAGCGCTTCTTCCGCAAGGTCAGGACGTCCTCCTCTTGAAACAACGGTTTTAATTCCGTTTTTAAGCTCGGCTGCCGCGTATAAAGCAGATGCCGCCCCGGTGCTTGCTCCAAAATAAACTATAGGAAGATTTTTTGTACTTTCATTTTCCTGAACCCATTTTGTAACATATTCAAGCCTCTTAGCCAGAAGGTCTGTATTAAACCGGTTCATATAATCCAGGTCCTCTTCCCGGGTCAGAAGATCAAATAATAAGGTAGCAAAGCCGTTTTGCCTGAGTTTTTGAGCAACATAATTATTTCTCGGGCTTAATTTGCTGCTGCCGCTTCCATGAGAAAATATTACTATACCCCGGGCATTTTCAGGCACGCCTAATTTTCCCTCGAGTGTAATATTATCAATTTTTATGTAAACTGTTTCTTCCATATCTATAAGCTTAGGAAATTCAAGAAATATTTTAAATTCCCCGCCCGGTTTGTTTTTTTATTCCCTGAACCTAGTAGATTGATTCATTAATTAAGGAAATATGAAAAATTTTACGTAAGAATTTTTTATTAATTCCTTAGACCGCTCCCTGAAATTATTCTACAGTAACGGATTTAGCGAGGTTTCGCGGCTGGTCTATGTCTTTTCCGAGAAACTCCGCTATGTAATATGCCAGCAATTGAAGCGGAATCGTGGTTAATATAGGTGAAAATATTTCATCTGTATGCGGAATTTTGATTATAAAATCAAAAATTGAATCCAGGTGTTCATTATCCTCACAAGTAACAGCGATCATGTTAGCGTTTCTTGCTTTTGATTCTTCGCTGTTGGATAAAACTTTTTCATAAACCCTGCCCGGCACAAGAATGGACAGTACGGGAATTGTCTCATCCAGCATTGCTATCGGACCGTGCTTTAACTCGCCTGCCGGGTATCCTGTCGCATTAATATAACTTATTTCCTTAAGCTTAAGAGCGCCTTCCAGGGCTGTAGGGAAGTTAATTCCACGGGCAATGTAGATGAAATTCCTTGTATTATGAAATTTTACAGCGCATTCATGGATTTTTTCCTTATTGCTGAGGATCATCTCAATCTTCTGGGGCAGCTGGATAAGTTCTTTTTTATACTCTTCTATGATATGTTCAGGCAGGAATTTTTTCACTTCCGCCAGGTAAATTGCAAGCAGGTAAAACGCCATAAGCTGTGCTAAAAATGATTTTGTAGCGGCAACGCTGACTTCGAAACCGGCATTAACAGGTAACAGACTGTCTGCTTCCCTTGCCATTGTTGAATCCGGACGGTTAGTTATCACAAGGACATGAGAACCTTTTTCTTTTGCCTGCTTGATTGCTGTCAGAGTATCAGCGGTTTCCCCTGACTGGGAAACCCCTATGGTTATGGAATTTTTGCTTACAATTGTGCGTTTATAAATATATTCGCTGGAAGCCTCGACATCTACAGGAATACCCGTGAATTCCTCAATAAGGTATTTGCCTACAAGCGCGGCATGAAGGGATGTTCCGCAGGCTATAACCTGGATTCTGCCAAGGTTCCCAAGCTGTTCTTTTTTTAGCTGGACCTCTTTCAGGTTCAATGGTTCGGTTGAGCTTTTTAACTTATCAAAAAGCGTCTGTCTTATAACATCAGGCTGCTCGTGAATTTCCTTGAGCATAAAATGTTTATAGCCCATCTTACTGACATTTACAGGTTCCCAGGGAAGGGTTTCCACCTTTTTCTCAAGGGTATTTCCCTCAAGATCGGTAATTTTATAGGAAGAGCTCTTGATTTCAGCGATTTCATTATCTTCCAGGTAAACTACCTGCCTGGTATGCTCAAGTATGGCAGGTACATCACTTGCTATAAAATTCCTGTTTTCCCCGACCCCGATAATTAAAGGAGCGCTTTTTCTTGCCGCATATAAAGTTTCAGGATCCTGTTTAAAGATAACTCCGAGAGCATAAGCGCCATCCAGTTTTTTCAGGGCATGTCTTACGGCATCGCCGAGTGCCTGTCCCGGCTTAAGGCTTTCTTCTATAAGATGGGCAATAACTTCGGTATCTGTCTGAGATTTAAATTCAATTTCTTTTTCAGCCAGCTCTTTTTTTAATTCCTTATAATTTTCTATAATGCCGTTATGAACTATAGAAACTGTATTTTCCGAGCTGGAATGCGGATGGGCGTTGGTTTCATTAGGGATTCCATGGGTTGCCCACCTGATATGACCGATCCCTGCGTTTAGCCTGTATTTTTTTGAATTACCGTTTAAGAGGTTTTTTAAATTCTCAAGCTTGCCTGATGCTTTATAAACGTTAATTTTGCTTCCTTCATGAACCGCAATTCCTGCTGAGTCATATCCTCTGTATTCCAGTTTTTCCAGACCCTCAAGCAGGAATGAGACTGAATTTTCCTGTCCTATACAACCTACTATTCCGCACATTTTATTTTAATTCCTATTGTCCCGAGTCAACCTTATTAACTAAGAATAACAGAATAATTTTATCTTACAAATTCGATAGTTGGTAGTGATAATTTATGAAGTGATAAAATTTTACTGTAAAAAATAGTCGTCATTCGCGAGACCCGGATCTTATAATAAAGCGGGGAGGAAGGTTTAAGACCCTTATTCTACTTCGCTATACATACGAATGACAATTATTATTAATAGATATAAGCTATTTTTTTATCAAAAATTTATAAGAATTTTTTGTTTGTTCCATAATTGATAAAATAATATTAAATATATTTAGTAAAATAGCAGATATGTCAAGAATATTAATTATTTGCCCTGATGAAAAAATAAACCGGGACCTGACAGATCTTCTCTCAGGGGTTGGTTATGAAATAGAATCAGCTTTTAGCCAGGAAGATTCAACCAAAAAAGCTGAGGAAATTTGTCCTGACCTTGCGATAATTGATACTTCCAGTTTAGAAATCAATATTTCCGATATATGTAAAAACCTTAAGCTAAAAAACGCAACCAATGACACCCAGATAATACTTTTAACTTCAAATGACTCATCTTCCAGGGAGATTCTGGTCGGAGCAGACGGCTATATTACAAAGCCGTTCAATGAAAACATCCTGATTGCAACAGTTAACGCTCACTTAAGGATAAAAAAGCTTCTGGATATTCTCTATACCAACAATAGTGAACTGGCAAAAAGCTTATACCAGCTAAATGTCCTTTACAGTACAAGTTCGCAGCTTGCGGGAACCCTGGATAAGACAAAGCTGATAGATATTATGAATATAGGACTGGAAAAGAGCTTAAATTTCTCTTTATGCCTTGCCCTTATTATTAATGAACCGGAAGATGCCTCGCTTATAATAAATTCCCGGTATCCTATTTCTGAAAAACTTCAAGAAGCGCTTAAATTAAGGGTACTTGTGGGTTATAAAAACCTGTTTGAAAACAATGAGCTGCCTTTTGACCTGTCCATTAACAATATTAAAGTTATAAAGAATTTTAAAGAAGAAGGTGAGCTTACTGACCTGAATATCCTGGTGTGGGATAGGCTTTTTGCGCCGATAAGTACGTCTGATCAGTTTTTTGGAACTGTAGAAATAATCAGGCAGGATGAATTTACCGGCGAAGACTCGACATGTTTTCAGACTGTCGTGAAGCAGGTCTCACTTCCGCTTGAAAGCGCGCTGTTTTACGAGGAATTAAAAAAGACAAACATTAAGCTGGAAAAGCTTGAGAAAATGAAGTCAGAGTTTATATCCATAGTTTCTCATGAGCTAAGAACCCCTATTACCTCAATAAAAAACTCGCTTGATATGATGCTGTCCCGCAGAATGGGTGAAATCACTTCTACGCAGGATAATTTTCTTAACCTGGCAAAGAGAAATCTGGACAGGTTATCAGGTATTGTTAATGACCTGCTTGATTTATCCAAAATTGAAGCAGGTAAAATGGAATACCGTTTTGAAGAATACAATATTGTTGAAACTCTAAATTTTGTACTCTCTACATTTGAGCCTGTTGCAAAAAAGAAAAATATTGATCTTATTATGGATACAGAAAACAGTAAATTTATAATTCTTGCAGATTCCGGAAAAATCGAGCAGGTGTTATCCAATATTATTTCAAATGCGGTAAAGTTCACCCGGGAAGGCGGTAAAATCCTTGTTAAGGCTGAAAAGATTGATTCCGGCTCCCTGAATAAATCCCTGCTCCTGGTGGCATTAGAAGACAAAAATCCTGATAATTTAAGACTTTACGGAGATTATATCAAAGTTAGCGTAAAAGATACGGGAATCGGTATAAAAAAAGAAGACATTGCAAAAGTTTTTGATAAGTTTCAGCAGATAGAAAGCTCCTTAAGCAGGACTACAGGGGGAACAGGACTTGGTTTGCCTATAGCAAAACAACTTTTGGAAGCTCACAGCGGGCATATTTGGTTTGAAAGCGAGTTTAGAAAAGGTACTACATTTAGCTTTATAATTCCCGCTGTAAAACTTGAAAATAAAGTGAGTTAATGTTTCCTAATTCACATAAATTGTTTTTATTAACTCGAATTGCTAATTACATTTTTTCAAAATTCCTTAAAACGCCCGCCCAGCCCCCCCTGGAGGAGGGCGGCGCCTCTTTTTTATAAATTTTAAGGAATTTTGAGTCAGTCATATTAAGCCTTTCAGCTATTTAGCAATTCGAGTTTATTAGAGTGTATACCAGGGATTCATTTTGTAAGCTTCTTTTTCAAGTAAATTTTGTCTGTATTCAGATAAAGGATTATATAATTGTAAAAAATCAATCTTAGCAGGGTAATTTTCATATGCTTCCAGGTATTGTTGCGCTTTTTTCTCTTCTTTTTCTGATAGTTCGCCCTTTGAATTTTTATGTTGCCTATAAAAATCTTCATTTATAACAATTGGTATATCTTTGTAGGTTGTATCTTTTTCAAAGATGATTTTATACATAGCTGTTACAAAATCAACCATATTAATTTTATAACCAAATCTATCCATAGTTGCATTTTTGTAATTTTCAGTCAACCCGCTTTTAGTTTCCTGATAAGCATTGTAAATTTCATTTTTATCCATTGTATTAGCAAGTCTTTTTAATACTAAATAATTCAGCTTTTCAATTCCGTCTTTTGATCTGGCTATGAGCATATACTGTTTCATATGGACAAGTTCATGATTTAATGCATGTTTTTGATGAGTGTTAGCAAGAATCATATCGTTATTAAACTGTTCCCCGAGAATAATTCTGCCGGAAAAAGGATCTGCCATAGCAGCTATCATTGAAGAATCTATTGGTTGTTCTACAAATTTTACATCAGAGTTATTTTCCCTGTTAAAATCATTAACAATTTTAGCCGCCTTATCAAAATGTTTATTTTTATTTTTTTTATTTAAAAAATCCATAGCAAAATAAAGAACAGGAGCCAGGGCTGCAAGAGCCATCAGTTGTTTTGACCCTTTAATTAATAATTCTTTGAACTCTTTCTTAATCATTTTCTTTGGTATACTTGGTTTTTTTATCTTGCTGAGCAGTTTAGCTCCTTTAACAAGGAGATAAATTATGCCGATATTCAAAGGTAATAAAGGGGTTATACTCAGGGTAGGATGCCTAAAAAGTTTTTGAAAAAAAGATGGTTTTTGGTTTTCCTGCTGTTTTTTAAGTTCGTTACTACCCCTAATTAATTTATCCAGCGTTGGTTTTTCCGGATTCGTATTATATTTATTTAAAAAAAATGGCATAAATACATTTTTATCAGTATTTTGCTGAATAAATGCAGAAAAATTTTGTGCAGTAACTGAATTATTCATAAAGACCCGAACTTAAGTTTTATTTCCATAATATTATTAAAACCAAAAGTTGATAAAAAATGCTCTAAACATGTTTTTTATTTATTGAGTTTTATGATTCAAATTAAATATTTGCCACATAAGAAATAAAGTCGTAGTATGAGTATATGAGTGAGGGTATGAAAAAAACAATCTTAATAGCAGATGATGAGCCTGATATTGTTGAGACTATCAGATTTCTGGTTGAAAGCGAAGGTTTCAACTGCCTGAGCGCATTTGACGGCGAAGAAGCCCTGAGGCTTGCAAAGCAGTGCATTCCTGATCTTATAATCCTCGATGTAATGATGCCTAAAATTAACGGCTATAAAGTTTGCAGGCTGTTGAAATTTGACGCGAAGTATAAGGATATTCCCATACTTATGGTAACGGCGAGAACACAGGAAGAAGACAGGTTAATAGGTGAAAAGACCGGCGCGGATGAATATATAACAAAGCCTTTTGACATAGACAGTATCCTGGAAAAGATTAACGCTTATTTATGAAAATTAATATCTGATAAATCATGCCTGATTATGTTTCCAATAAAACAATAGAAAAGCTAAAATATGACCTGGTAAGAGATAATCTTGTTTCTTTTGAAATTTTATCGCGGGCAGAGGAAATTTCCCGGAAAAAAACGCAAAACCTCGCTCAGGTCCTTATAGAAGAAGGATTTATAGAGGAAGACGTTTTGCTGGGGTTTATCCAGAATAATCTTCGTATTCCTTACGTTAACCTGCGGGACTATTCACTTGATGAAGGATGTCTTCACTTCATCACTGCGGAAGATGCACAAAAATACAGAATACTGCCTCTTTTCAGGATAGAAAATGTTTTAACCGTTGCAATGGCTGATCCTCTTGACCTTTTTGTCATTAACAACCTTGTAAAATGTATAAAATGCGAAATAGAACCTATTATTTGCTCGGAAAGGCTGATTCTGGAGTCAGTGCAAGAGTACTATTTTTCTAAACCGGGACAGCCAAAGTCTGAACCCGGCTTAATAATTGACTGGAGAGAAGAATTAAACGAGCAAGCCCCTGATATTGAGCAGGCAAAGAGAATAGTCAATTCCATTGTTTCCCAGGCTTTGCTGGAAAATGCCTTTGAAATAGTACTTGAAAACAGTGAAGAAGGACTGAATGTAAAGTTTAAAAAGCCGGGAATAACCGAAGATAAGGGTATTATTCCCTTATTAATTTCCTCTTTGTGTGTATCCCATATAAAAAACCTCTGTAACCTTGATAATTCGGTTTCTGAGGTTCCTCAACTGGGAAAGTTTTCTTACTGCGCGGATATTGACTACGTAACAGGTGTAGTATCAACCTTTCCTGCGGCAAACGGGGAGAGAATAACCATAAAACTCTATAATTCCCCTAAAACCATAGCAGAGCTGCCTGTAAAAAATGAGCACAGAAAAATTTTTCTGAAAAGCATTGAAAAACCCGGAATTATTCTCATTGCAGGACCGGAATTAAGCGGGAAGAGTTTTATTGCTTATACTATCTTAAATTCCCTGGATTCGGGAAATAAAAATATCATGACCCTGGAATCCATAGTAAAGTATGATTTACCGGGAATAAATCAGTGTGAATTAAACGAAAAAGTCGGCTTTAATATTGAGAAAGCCCTGAAGTTTATTGATTTCCAGTCGCCTGATATCGTCTATATTGAAGAAATGTTTTCCGGTAAGCTCTTTGAGCATATTTTAAATCTTGCAAAATCGGGAAAACCGGTTATAACTGAAATAAATGCAAAAGATTCAGAGGATTTAACTCAACTGTTTACTTTTGAAGAGATTAATGAATTGCAAAAATTTCTTAACTGCTTTATTTTAATCAAAAATTTAAATGATATTACTGTTTTTGAGAACATTAAACAGGTTTTTGACTAGGTTATAACATACTTAACATATTTGGTAAGAAAACAAATTTATGGTAAATATTAGTAAAAGATAATTTTAAATAAACATACTGGATTGAGGTAAATTATAATGTCTAATGCTGTAGAGGAAAAAACAACAGGTAAAATAACACAGATAATAGGACCGGTAGTTGACGTGGAGTTTCCAGCCGGTCAATTACCGGAAATTTACGATGCCCTGGTTATTAAAAACGCTTTTTCCGGCTGTGAAAACCCTGATCTGGTAACTGAAGTTCAGCAATTATTGGGTGATAACAGAGTCAGGTCTGTTGCAATGTCTTCTACAGACGGATTAAAAAGAGGAATGGAAGTAATAAACTCAAACCAGCCTATCACTGTACCGGTAGGAAACGGTACGCTCGGCAGGATTTTAAATGTACTCGGCAACCCTGTGGATGAGAGAGGACCTGTTGAGTACGAGACAAAATACCCAATCCACAGACCAGCCCCTGGTCTACAGGATCAAAACACTGATGTTGAAATTTTTGAAACAGGAATTAAAGTTATTGACCTTTTAGAACCGTATCCAAAAGGCGGTAAAGTCGGACTTTTCGGTGGTGCAGGCGTAGGTAAGACAGTTGTTATTATGGAGTTAATCCATAACATAGCTCAGGAGCACGGCGGAGTTTCTGTTTTCGGTGGTGTTGGAGAGAGAACAAGAGAAGGAAACGATCTCTGGCGGGAAATGAAAGAATCCGGTGTTATAGATAAAGTTGCTCTTGTTTACGGACAGATGAATGAACCTCCGGGCGCAAGAATGAGAGTCGGCTTAACAGCATTAACCACCGCGGAATATTTCAGGGATTCCGCTAAACAGGATGTTCTGCTGTTTATTGATAATATTTTCAGGTTTACCCAGGCAGGTTCTGAAGTATCAGCGCTGCTGGGACGTATGCCGAGTGCGGTTGGATACCAGCCTACCCTTGCAACAGAAATGGGAGAACTTCAGGAGAGGATTACCAGTACAAAAGAAGGCTCTATTACGTCAGTACAGGCAATTTACGTACCGGCGGACGATTTAACAGATCCTGCACCTGCAACAACTTTTGCTTTCCTGGATGCATCAACTGTTCTTTCAAGACAAATATCAGAGCTGGGAATTTACCCGGCGATTGACCCCCTTGCAAGCACCAGCCGCGTACTTGATCCTAAAGTTATAGGTGAAGAACACTATCAAACAGCACGCGGCGTGCAGCAGATTCTGCAAAAATATAAAGATTTACAGGATATCATTGCTATTCTGGGTATGGATGAATTGTCGGAAGAAGATAAAATAGTAGTTGCAAGAGCAAGGAAGCTTCAGAAATTCCTTAGTCAGCCATTTTTTGTAGCTGAGCAGTTTACGGGAACTCCCGGAAAGTATGTAAAACTTGAAGATACCATAAAAGGATTCAGGGAAATACTTGAAGGAAAGCATGACGAGCTTCCTGAACAGGCTTTTTATATGGTAGGGACCATAGAAGAAGTCCAAAAAAAAGCTAAAACCATGGCAGAAGAATAAAAAGTTATATTGGGAAAAATAATGTCCGGAAAACTTAAACTAAAAATAATAACACCTCAAAATATACTCATTGAAGAGCTTGTTGACTCTGTTTTTTCAAAGAGTATTGAAGGAGAATTCGGCATTCTGCCGGATCATATCTCTTATATGACAGACCTTGATATAGGCGTGACCGAATACAGGATAGACAATAAAAAAGAATATGTATCTACAATGGGCGGGGTTATACAGGTAAGAGATAACACGGTTACCATCCTCTCTGATTCAGCAGAGTTAGGCGAAGAAATAGATATTCCAAGAGCCAGATCAGCAAAAGAAAGAGCTGAAGCAAGATTAAAAACAGGAATATCAGATACTGACGTTAACCGGGCACAGGCCGCTTTAGCAAGAGCAATAGCAAGAATTCAGGCTGCTACGAAAAAGAAATAAGAGCTATATAAAAATTATTTAAAAAAACTTGAAAATTTTGTTTAGTTTATCATATGTTTAGTTTATCATATGATTGTGGTTTATATATTTAACACAGTTAAATTTATCATGATTTTATAAATTTTTGATAAAAATAAAAAATTTGTTCAGATAAGTAAATTAAAAATGAAAGAAAAAATTTTTATAATAGAAAATAAAAAGGAGCTTGCTGAATCACTGGAAAGTATACTTTCCAAAGAAGGTTTTGAAGTGCATAAATTTTACTCTGGAGCAAGTGCGCTCAATAAAATTAAGACCAATAAGCCCGATTTAATTTTAACGGATCTTATGCTGCCGGATTTAAGCGGGCTTCAGCTTTGTAAGGAAATTAATGAAACGGAAGAAAACTCAGGTATTCCTATCGTAATTCTAACAGTCAGAAATGATGAATATGATATTTTAAATGCTTTTAACTTTGGTTGTGCGGATTATATAACAAAGCCGTTTAATGAAAAAATTCTCGTAGCAAGAGTGAAAGCCTGCCTATCATTTAAGTCAGATAAAAACTATCAAAAAAGCCATGAAGGTGAAGATGAAAATATTCTTAAATTTGCAGAGCTTAAAATTAATCCTGAGAGATACGAAGTTTATGTAAATAAAAAATTTATAGATCTGACTCCTCTTGAATTTAAGTTACTTTATTTTCTTGCTAAAAACCAGGGAAAAGTTTTTAACAGGAGTCAAATTCTGGAAGAAATTTATGAAAACTACTATAACCAGGGAGATAGATCAATAGATATACTTGTAAACCGTCTAAGAAAGAAACTTGAGGATTATGGCAACTGGATTGAAACCATATATGGAGTGGGGTATAGCTTTAAGTTCTGCACTCACTAGTTAATAAAAATTTTAGTGTAATAATTTTATGGAGAGAAAAATGGTAATTTATATATTTTAGAAATAACTTTGAAATTTTTCAGAAAATAGAAAATGGTATGTTGTTAAATATGTAAAATTTAAATTATTCCTTGTATACCATATGTCTTTACAAAATAAATGGTAATCTTACTAAAAATACAATTTAGTGTGTAGCTGGTTAAAGCCTATATAGAGTGATAGTTGGAGATAGAAAATGACAAAAGAATTGCTAACCGTTAGAAAAGAAGAGATTGACCCGAATAAACCGGTTTTTCCTATCAGTGTTGTGGCAGATATTCTTCAGGTCCATCAAAGAACGCTTCGTATTTATAATGAAGAAGAAATCCTTGTGCCTGCAAGATCGCCTAAAAACAGAAGATTATATTCCATAAACGATATTGAGAAAGGAAAGTTTGTCCAGTACCTATCCAGAGAGCTAGGGATAAACATTATAGGAATAAAAATAATACTGGAGCTTTTAAAAGAAAAAAGAATAGATTCCAGAGAGTACAGGTTCCATCTTGACTTAATTGCACAGAAGTTAAACATTACTGAAGAAATACAGCAACAAAACAGGGAAAAGCTCTCAAAAAGGGGAAGAAAGCCTTCAAAGAGTCAAAATATTTAATAAACACCTGTTTAATTATTACGGAAAATTCCGTGCTTATAAAATTCCTTGCAGGTCGAACCTGACAGCCTGACTTTTCCGGCGGGGAAATTAAAGAAGTAATAAAAAATTCTTCGGTAAAATTTTTCAAAAATTTATAAAAAGCGCAGTAATTTTTTGTTACATCTTTAATTGGCATAAAAGAGGAATTTACGTTACACTTGGGATGAGTGAGAGAAAAAGGAATTTTACTATATGCACAAAGATGACGTAATGGTAATGATTCTCGCGGGCGGCGAAGGCAAAAGGCTCTTTCCTCTTACCAAAGATAGGGCAAAACCGGCTGTACCCTTTGGAGGAAGATACAGGATCATTGATTTTGTAATGAACAACTTCATTAACTCCGGTTTTTATAAAATAAAAATTCTTACACAATTTAAATCCGATTCCCTGAACAGGCACATATCAAGGACATGGCCTACTTCACCAATTACAGGGCATTATACCGACCTTGTACCGGCGCAGATGAGAACAGGGGCTGACTGGTATAAGGGAACAGCCGATGCAATTTTTCAAAACAAGAATCTTATCACTGATGAAAATCCGAATTACGTATGTATATTTGGCGGTGATCATATTTACAAGATGAATGTTAACCATATGCTTAAATATCACCGCAAAAAAGGTGCTGATCTTACAATTTCAGCTATACCTGTGCCTGTAGAAGAAGCTCATCACTTTGGAGTAATGATAATAAACGAAGACTGGAAGCTCACAGGTTTTCAGGAAAAGCCGAAAGAAAACCCCGCAACCATCCCGGGTCAACCCGATAAAGTCCTGGCTTCAATGGGAAACTATATTTTCAATAAAGACACGCTTCTTGAGGAAATTGCCGCTGACGCTCAAAATCCCTTATCAAGCCATGATTTCGGGAATAATGTAATTCCCCGGATGCTTGAGAGGCATAATGTCCTGGTGTACGATTTCAGCAGGAATTTTATAAAAGGAATGACTGACTCGGAAATAGGCTACTGGAAAGATGTGGGTTCAATAGATGCTTACTGGCAGGCAAATATGGACTTACTTGCACCTCTGCCGGAATTTGACTTATACAGCCAGGAATGGCCCATAAGAACAGAAAACCGTAACCTGCCTCCCGCAAAATTCATCTGGAGAGAATCAGAGCGCACAGGTATGGCAACAAACTCCCTGGTGTCAGAAGGGTCTGTAATAAGCGGCGGTCAGATAGACAGATGTGTTATTTCTTTCAGTGTAAGGATAAACAGCTTTGCCCGGGTTGAAGAGTCAATTATTTCCGAAAACGTTAATGTGGGAAGATATGCTAAGATAAAAAAATCCATAATTGATAAAGGAGTTTTCATTCCTCCCTATACGGAAATAGGCTACAATAGCGAGGAAGACCGTGCGCGGGGGTTTTATGTTACAGAATCAGGAATAACTATAGTTCCTAAAGGAGCAATTTTATGATTTTAAAAAAAATATTTTGCATGTTTTGCCTGATAACCTTATCAGCGTTTATAGCAGCGCTTTTTATTTTTAAGCAGTCCGGTTTTGCTGTTTTACCCAGAAAAAATCTTGTCCCATCGGATTATCATACAGGTATTACCTGGCAGGATGCTCAAAAAAGCGAAAAACCTGTTATTGTAAATTTTTACGTTGACTGGTGCAATGCATGCCGAAGATTTGCGCCTGTTTTTGAAAACTTAAGAAAACAATACAGCTTAGAGTATAATTTTGTAATCGTAAAAGCAGACTCACCCGTGAATGAAAAAATTATCAGTGAATTCTACATTCCCGGATATCCTACTGTTTATCTTATTAACAGTAAGGAAAACAAAAAAATGAGGGCAGATTTTACAAAATATCATGATATTGAGGAGTTTAAAAAAGAAATTAATGATTTTTTTAAAGAGCCTGAATAACTCGAGTCGCCAATTAGCCCAAAGTCGTGATATGACTATGCAATTAACGATTCGAGCTGAATAAAGCCCTGTATGATTAAATTTAAAACCAGGCGGGGATTTTTGAAAAATTTCCTTGTCTCCCGAAATTGAGTTGATAACACCCAAATTGTCATTGCGAGGGCTCAATGACAATTTGAGAGCCCGTGGCAATCTGTGGAACCCCGTGTCA
>JANQEP010000154.1 GCA_028278305.1 Candidatus Gastranaerophilales bacterium | reverse complement strand
TGCCACATTTCGTACAATTTCCTAAATTTTCTTTCATTTTTCTGCCCTCCTTTATTATCAGGAAAGCATATTTTTAAAGATTTTTAATTACCATTTAATATCACTGCCAAATTTTTATCGCCTTTTTATGCTAAAATTAGCTATGCAGAAGCTAACCCGCTTTAATAAGAGCCGGATATCATACTAAAAAACTTTTTTATTATTAAAATCTTTAAGGACAAATACATGCAGAATTTTTTGATGTCAAAAGCGGTAAGAGGGGCAACCACAGTGGGGGAAAATTCCCCGGATCAAATAAAAACAGCAACCCTGGAATTACTGGATAAACTTATCAAAGCAAATGAAATCGACCGGGATAATATAGTTTCGGTAATTTTTACCTTAACACCTGATCTTAATGCTGAATATCCCGCAAAATCAGCCAGGATAAATCTTGGCTGGGACGATATTCCAATGATATGCGCCGGTGAAATTCCTGTTCCCGGAGGTATTGAAAGATGCCTGAGAGTCATGATTACATTTAATACACCAAAATCAAAGCATGAACTCAAACATGTTTATCTGAAAAAAGCCCAAAATTTGAGACCTGATCTTGTTTAGCCTGGTTTTCGAGTTTTTTTATAAACTCCAGGACTTCCTCAAAAAACCACTCACTTTCATGGTGACTTCCTGTATCAGAAATAAAAAGCCTTGCTGAATCGTTCAAAGCCCTGAGTTTATAGGACATTTCCACGGGAACAGTGACATCATGGATTGAATGTCCTATAAGCAGCGGTGATTTTATTTTGTGAATTTTTTTATCCGTCTCAAACTTCTGGGTTATAGGCATAATTTTTACAAAAAAACCTGATAACCATGCCCAAAAGCCAAATTTACTTTCCAGAACGCCCGTACTCGTAAGATGGAGGGCTTCATTTCTTATATTGGTAAATGTACTTTCAAGGATTACCGCCTTAAATTCACTTCTTGAGGCTATATCAGCTACAACAGCTCCTCCAAGTGATCTTCCCCATAGGATAATGTTGTTTTTTGGTACTTTTTCATAAATTTTTAAGTATTTTACCGCAGATTCCAGGTCTATATACAGCCCTGATTCAAAGGGAGTACCTTCGCTTCTGCCATGCCCCCTGTATTCCAGGAGAAAAACACCGTATCCGTTATCAACAAGAAACTTCATAACGTTCTGCCACAGGCTTATGTTTTCTCCCTGCCCGTGACAATAGATGATTGTAGGTTTATTTTCTTTGGATTTTACATACCAGCCGTTTAATTTCACTCCATCCCTTGAAAAAAAATAAGTGTCTTGTATAGTTTCGTCAATGTCTATCCAGATATTCCTGATATCATTATCTATAGGCTGGTAAATCAGCTTTGTTTCCATACCCCCAAAGAGTATGGAAGCCGTAAAAATATGAAATCCGGCTATAAAACATAAAACAGTTGCGGTAAATTCCCCGTATCCCTTACTCACGAGCTTATCCCTTTTAAGCTTACTTATTATTATTTTAAACTTTTTATACTTAAGTTGCCACCTACTAAGGAAGGTTGAAAAAGTTTTTACATAAGTGTCACCCCGCACCTGATGCGGGGTGACAAATAGTAGAATAGACAGATTATCACGTAATTTTATACCACTGCCGGAATTCCTTATGAAAATTCCTGTTTTTTTATAAAATTCAATCGAGACTTTTTTCTTGTCTACAATATCAGGTCTTTATGAATTGATATAAAAGCCGGTTTTTAATAAAATTGCTGTAAATATTAGAAAATACAGATATTCAAAAAAAGGAGTTTTATATGTGGGAAAAAAGCATTAATATAAACGAAATAAAAGAAATCCGCACAGCAAGCAGGATTTACTTTGGAGTGGGCGCAATAAATAAAATTAACAGCGTTGCACTGGAATTGAAAAAAAGAGGAATCAATAAGCTTCTTGTAGTAACAGGAAAAAGTTCTTATAAAAAGAGCGGCGCCTGGGATCCGACAGAAAAAGCCCTTAGCGAAAACAGTATTGATTACAAAATTTACGATGGCATAACTCCAAATCCCACAACCCACCAGGTTGATGAAGCTGTCCGGCTGGGACTGGAATTTAAAGCGCAGGCGGTTCTCGCCATAGGCGGGGGAAGCCCTATTGACGCAGGTAAAAGCATTGCAATTTTACTGAAAAATACTGATGTAAAAGCAAGGGACTTATTTGAGTTCAGGTTTGCCCCAAAAGAAGCATTACCTGTAATAGCAATAAATTTAACCCATGGCACGGGAACAGAAGCTGACAGATTTGCTGTAGTAAGTATTCCGGAAACAGAAACCAAGCCTTCCATAGGTTTTGACTGTATATACCCGTTAATTTCAATTGATGATCCGGCAATGACGACAAAGCTGCCTAAAGACCAGACTCTTTACGTAACTATAGACGCAATGAACCACGTAATAGAGTCATGTTCCACAAACACAGCAAGTCCGCTCGCAATGCTTCTTTCAAAAGAAGCTGTAAGGCTTATTGCAAAGTACCTGCCTGATGCCCTTGAGAATCCTGAAGACCTTACAGCAAGATATTACCTGATGTATGCGGCGATGATCGCAGGAATTTCTTTTGACAGCACAAGGCTTCATTTTACGCATGCGCTTGAGCATCCCCTGAGCGGTGTTAAGCCTGAACTTGCGCATGGGCTTGGACTTGCCATGCTCCTGCCTTCGGTGATTAAAAAGGTATATGCCAGCCGCTCGGAAATTCTTGCCGAGGTTCTCGAACCTGTAGTTCCCGGATTAACCGGTGATCCCGGTGAAGCAAAAAAAGCCGCCACGGGCATGGAAAACTGGCTTTTCGGTCTGGGAGTAACTTCCAAACTGTCAGACGAAGGCTTTAAAGAAGAAGACATAGATATGCTGACAAAACAGGTATTTGAAACAGCTTCCCTGGCAGGGCTTTTAAAGCTCGCTCCCATTCCCGCAGACGAAAATACAGTCAGGGAGATTTACAAAGAATCCTTTAAGCCTGTCAGTGTATCGCATAAAGGGTAATTTTTAAACAAAAAAAGTTGCCATCATTGATTTTTAAACAAACCTGATGCGGTAATCTTTTTATTTTATACTTTTATTGTTTTAAACAGCCGATAAAATGAAACGAATAGCAATAAAAACCCTGGGATGCAGGGCAAACCAGCTGGAATCTTCAATAATAGCTGATAAGTTCGTAAAATACGGCTGGCAAGTCGTTAATTTCAATACTAAAGCAGATGTTTATGTCATAAACACCTGCACCGTAACCGAAAATAGTGATGATTCCTCAAGATACTTTATAAGAAAAGCCAAAAGCCTCAATCCACAGGCTAAAATTATAGCTGCAGGATGCTATCCCCAGGTTGCGGCAGAAGAAGTGGCTAAAATTAATGAAGTTGACCTGGTCATTGGTAACACGGAAAAGCTCGATCTTGCTGATTTAATACTCAGGCAGGGTATTTTAGCCGTGAATGGCAATAAAACACTTGTTTCAGACATAATGAAAGAGGAAAAATTTCGGGATAAAACTGTTTTATCAGCTTCAGGACGTGTAAGGGCTAATGTGAAAGTTCAGGATGGCTGTAATTATCGCTGTTCTTACTGTATAATTCCCTATGCCAGGGGTAAAAGCAGAAGCAATGAGCTTTTAGCAGTTCTTAGCCAGATTGAAGAAATTACAAAAAAGGGGTTTAAGGAGATTGTCTTATCCGGAATCCATCTTGGGCAATGGGGGCTGGATCTTGAACCCCAAAACTGCCTTTTAAGCCTGCTAAGAGAAATTGAAAAGATACCGGGGCTTAAAAGATACAGACTAAGCTCAATGGATCCTATGGAATTCAACGATGATCTGCTGGATTTCCTTGCAAGCTCTCATAAATTCTGCCGTCATCTGCATATTTCGCTTCAAAACGGTAATAACGACATTCTCAAAGCTATGAAGCGGCGTTATACAGTTGAGAATTATTCTCAATTAATCAATACACTGGTAGAAAAAATCCCTTTTATTAATATAGGAAGCGATATAATAGTCGGATTTCCGGGAGAAACAGAAGAACATTTTCAGGGCACGTATAAAACCCTTGAAAACCTTCCTACAGGCTATATTCATGTGTTTACATATTCCGGGCGCAGGGGAACTTCGGCTGCTTTAATGCATAATCAGGTAGATGAAAGAGTAAAAAAACAAAGAAACGCTGTATTAAGTGAGCTTGCAAAAATCAAAAACCTTGATTTTCGTAAAAAAATGGTTGACAGGAACTTTGAAATAATTGTGGAGAATTCACGTGATAAGCAAACCGGACTTTTAAAGGGTATGACTGATAATTTTATTTCTGTATTGATTGATGGACCTGATGAGCTGAAAAGCCGGCTTGCCAGAGTAAAAATAACTTCTGTTTATGATAAAAACGCATATGGCAAACTGCTTTAAAAGAACAGGGAAAAAATACCCCGGTAAAATTTTTCAAAAATTTTAAAATGCGTAAGTTTTTATTCTTTACCCCTTATTTGAAAATAGGATTTTTGTAAAAGCCCTTGTCTCCCGGCACCATGTTGATAGCCCCCGAAATGTCATTCCGAGGAGGGCGGGCGAAAAAGCGAGAATGTAAGCAGGTAGTTGTTATTCACCCGA
>JANQEP010000105.1 GCA_028278305.1 Candidatus Gastranaerophilales bacterium | reverse complement strand
GCATGAATGAGCTTTTAAAAACGAAAACTCATCGTTTCCGTTTTTAACGCTCCCGCTTCGCAGGCAATGACATGCGGCGTTTATAAATTTTTAATTACACGTTTATTTTCTCAGACCACTAATGTCAGCATTAGATCAATATTTTTTTGTCTTATACTTTAATAAAAGCAATATTTGAAGTTTAATAACTAAAACCATGAGCAAAAAACCTGTAGTAGCCGTAGTAGGCAGACCAAATGTAGGAAAATCAACTTTTGTAAACCGGCTTGTTGGGGCAAGAGAATCTATAGTCGATGACATGCCGGGAGTTACAAGGGACAGGCTTTATTTTGATGTTGAATGGTCTGATGTTTCATTTACCGTAATTGATACGGGCGGAATAATTCCGGGAACGGAAGATGAAATAATGCTCTCTATAAGCTCTCAGGTGGAAATAGCTTCTGAGCAGGCTGATGCAATTATTTTCCTGGTTGACGGAAAAGAAGGGCTTACCACGGTTGATGAAGATATAGCAAATATGCTCAGGAAAATTAAAAAACCGGTATTTTTAACGGTGAACAAAATAGATACCGCGGATAAAACAGGGCTTATAAACGAATTTTACGCCCTGGGGCTTAAAGAACCCTATCCGGTTTCTGCAATGCACGGTACGGTTGATGTAGGTGATCTTCTGGATGAAGTAATCAAGGTATTACCTGAACATAAAGAAGAAGAGGCTCAAAAACCAATCAAGATAGCTGTTGCAGGCAGACCAAACGTGGGTAAATCTTCGCTTATTAATGCTTTTTTAGGCGAGCAAAGAGTTATAGTAAGTGAAATTTCCGGGACCACAAGAGATGCAATTAATACCGAGCTTGTAGTTAACGGAGCCGAATATATTCTTATTGATACAGCGGGAATAAGAAAGAAATCCAAAGTCGGCTATGGAGTGGAAATGTTCTCTGTAGACCGGGCAGTCCGGGCTGTGAGAAACTCTGATGTTGTGCTTATGATGATTGATGCAAAAGACGGCATGACCGATCAGGATAAAAAAATCGGCGCTACTATAATTGACGCGGGTAAGGCTATAGTGCTTCTCGTAAATAAATGGGACCTGATGGAAAATAAAAAATCCAATACGGTTAATGAGTTTACTAAAAAGATAAGACATGATGCTCCTCATCTGAGTTTTGCGCCAATTTTATTCATAAGCGCAAAAACAGGACAACGGGTTAATAAAATTTTCCGCTCAGTTCAGGAAGTTCGGGAATTTTCCACAAAAGAAATTGCAACCAGCCTTTTAAACAGGGTAATCAGCGAAGCAACCGCCCTGAACCCTCCGCCTTCCCGGAAAGGAAAGAGGTTAAAGATATACTATTCAACCCAGGCAGGCATTATTCCCCCGACGTTTATACTTTTTGTTAATGACAAAAAACTTTTCATGACTTCTTATGAAAGATATATAGAAAACAAATTAAGAGAGGCTTTCGGTTTTTTTGGAACGCCGATCAGAATTATAATCAGAGAAAAAAAACAAAGCTCCGGATAGCTTTAATTCCCGAAAAACAACGGAAAAATAACTACATTGATGACGGAAACTTTTTCAGGGGTTAATCATAGAAATAATGAGTTCTTCAATTCCTGAACAAGCTCTTATCAGCTGTTAAAAAGTTTTAAATGTTTTATTCTCCCATAGTTTTCAATTTCAGCTTTCCGTTAATTACTTCGGTGCTGGTAGTATCAATTGATTTTATAAAATACGTTTTTAATACCCCCGGACTTATCTGAAATATGGCAATCCCCAGGATCAATGCAAACAGCACTGCTATTAGGGCATATTCAGCTACGGCTATGCCTTTTTTTTTCGAAAACTTGATCATAATCAGGATTTTTAATGAATTGATAAACTTCTTATATTAGATATCGTCATTTTAGTAAATAAATTAAGGAAGTAATAAAAAATTTTAAAATGCATAAGTTTTTATTTTTTATTACTTCCTTAATAACGTTTAAATTTTATTTGTAAAGATTTTCCAGGAATTTTTCAGCGGTTTTATAATATTCATCAAGCTGTTCTTTATTTTTTTGGTCTAAAACCCTTACCATCAGTCTGGCGCGCGGGTTTTCTTCAAAAATTTTCCTGTGTTTATCTATGAACCTCCAGTAAAGTGAATCCCAGATTTCGCACCACCTGCCCTGCTTAAAATCGCTCATTTTTTTTATGTAATTTGATGAACTTATGTAAGGCTTGGTCATAATCAAGCCCCCATCCGCAAACTGGCTCATTCCATAGACGTTAGGAACCATTACCCAGTCATAAGCATCAATATACAATTCCATAAACCACTTATAAACTTCATGAGGACTGATTTCACACAGAAGCATGAAATTCCCCATGACCATTAACCTCTCTATATGGTGGGTATATGCATTGTTTAATAACCGCTTAATTACAGTATCAACCGGGTCTATTCCTGTTGTTCCGCTATAAATGGCTTTGGGAAGAGGTTTTGTAAATTCAAAAAAGTTTGTATTTCTTTCTTTATCTTCCTTTAAAACATAAACCGCCCGGATGTATTCACGCCAGCCCAGTACCTGTCTTATAAAACCTTCCAGGGAATTCAGGCTTACCGTATCTTTTGAGGAAAATTCAAAAGTCTCGTCCAGAACCCGGCTCGGGGTTATAAGCCCTGTATTCAGCGCAAACGAGATTACCGAGTGAAAAAGAAAACTGTTATCCGCCTGAATAGCGTCTTCGTAGTCCCCGAAAAAACTTAGCCTGTTTTCAAGAAAATCCCTGAACCATTCACGGACTTCGCTATGGGTGATCGGAAAAATAAAGCCTTCTGAAGTTCCCGGATTATCCGGAAATATTCTTTGCACGTATTGCCGGGCTTCTTTTACGTATTCATTCGGCTCAAAAGTCTTTAGCTCAGGAATTTCTAACCCCTGCGGAATCCTTTTCCTGTTTTGCGGGTCAAAGCTCCATTTTCCTCCTGTCGGCTTATTGTTCCTGTTTACAAGGATTTTATGCCGCTTTCTCTGCTCTATGTAAAAAGGAGTAAAAGAAAACTTCTCTGAATCCTTAAAAAACCGTGTAAGCTCTGCTTCAGAAGATAAAAACCCCGGATTATCCATTTTTATGGATTTTATACTGTTCTCTTTACAAAGGTTATGAAGTTCTTTTTCTGCTTTTTTGTCAACAGGGTCAATAAAAAATAACTCTTTAACACCTTCCCGCTTAAGCACTTCTGCAAGTGAGCGCTCTAAAACAGCTGTCGGGTTGCTTTTTTTCCATTCTATATAAGTAACATCGCAACCCTCAGCATCAAGCATGTCTTTATATGCCTGCATAGATGCCCTGTGAAGCATTAGCTTTTTTTTATGAAAATTAAAATCGGAAAAATACCTCTTATCTTCTATTAACAATATAATTCTGTCTTTTGAGATCACAGGATTATTTTCAAATAACTGGTTTGGGAAAATAAGAGCGGCTTGTTTCTGCATATTTTCAGGTTCTCTTTATTTATCTTTCCCGCAAAAAGCGAGTTATCCGGGCAGCAGTACTTTATTGATTTTATGAATAATTCCGTTTTTAACCTTTATATCAGCCCCGGTTATCCGGGCATCGTTTATCATAAGAGTGCAGTTTTGCCTGAAAATATCCGCTTTTTTACCGTTCATCATTTCAATACTGTCAATGCTTTCAACGGCATCAGCCGGCATAGCGCTTGATACCAGGTGATATTTCAGAATATCAGCCAGTTTTTCTTTATTTTCCGGTTTTAAAAGGCTCTCTGAAATAAAGCCTTCAAGCTTGTTAAAAGCGTTATCATCAGGCGCAAAAACAGTTATGTTATCCGCTGATTCAATCACACTGTCAAGGTTTGCTTCTTTAACGGCTTTCAATAATATGTTTAAACCAGCCTGAGGCAATGCTTGCAGAATATTTAAATTTTCATAAGTTGTTATCATTAATCATTTTTACTAAATTTTTATGAACAAAAAAATTTAACAATGCTCAGATAAAAGAATGAATAGCTGTTCCGGCTATATTTTTGTCTAATTTACCCGAATCATGAATTGTATTTTTTAATATTTTCTTTTAACGGCTTTTTTATGTGCTGCCCACTCAAGTTTATTGTCAATTTCAGTTAATTCTACCTGTCCGTATCTTCTTTCAAGGCAAAGTCTTATCAGGTAATCTGTAAAATGCGGGTTTTTAGGTAAAAAAGACCCGTGTAAATATGTTCCAAAGACATTTTGCTTGTGTGCGCCTTCCAGTTTATCCTCTCCGTTATTGCCGTTGCCTGTAATTATTTTTCCTATAGGCTCAGTTCCAGGTTCAAGGTAGGTTAAGCCGCTATGATTTTCAAAACCTACAAGAGTATTGGAAGGCTGGGAAAGTAGTTTTGTTTCTATGGTGACATTTCCTATGTACCTGCTATGTCCTGCAACAGTGTATGCATCCAGAATACTGATTCCTCTCAGCTCATCGCCTTTATGAGGCTTGTAGTAATGCCCTAGAAGCTGGTATCCTCCGCAAATAGCAAGAAAAACAGCTTTATTTTCCGCGGCTTCGGTAAAAAAAGATTTTTGTTTTTGCAGCTCTTCGGAAACAGCTATCTGTTGCTGGTCTTGCCCTCCTCCTATAAAATAAAAATCATAAAGTTCAGGATCAATTTTATCTGCGAGTTCTATTTCATATATTTTTACTTTAATATCCCGCCAAAAACACCTTTTAGCAAAGGCTAAGACATTGCCTCTATCTCCGTATATATTCAGTAATCCGGGATATAAATAAGCCAGGTTAATCTGCATTTTATCTTTTCTTTAAATACCTGATTATTTTATTTTAAAACAAATTTAAATAACTAGAATCATGAATTGTATTTTTTGAAATTTTCTCAAAATCGCCCACCCTCAGAGGTGGTTAAGGGACTCCGTCCCTTAACAATTCCATATAGATTTTGAGAAAATTTCAGCAAGCTATTACAGGGTTTTATGTATTTCATGATTCAGGTTAAATACCCACGGAGGGATTCGAACCCCCGACATTATCCTTAGGAGGGATACGTTCTATCCTGCTGAACTACGTGGGCATAGCGTTTATTATAATTACCGCCTTGCTTATAATTTTATGATTATTTTAAGGTTAAATTAAAAGCTTTGCTGATGTCAACACAGGAATACCGATAAATCTATTCCTGTGCAACAGGAATTGTAAAGCTGATTTCAAAGTAGTCTTCGGACTTCAGGGAAATTTTCCCGCCCATTGCCTGCACCAGTCCTCTTACTATAAACAATCCCAGTCCGGTTCCGCGGGTAGTTCTGGTAAGATCGTCTTCCAACCTGGTAAATTTATCGAAAAGGCGCTCAAGCTTTTCTTTGGATATTGCCTTACAGTCATTTTTAATTCTAATGACAGCAAAATTGTTATCTGTTAATACTTTAATATCAATAGCTGAGTTTTCAGGTGAATATTTTATTGAATTATCAAGCAAGTTTAATATAATCTGCACCAGCCTGTCAGAATCCGCATAAATATTGGGGAAGTTTTCCTCAATTTCCAGGTTTATCTGCCTGGATTGTTTTTGCTGAATAGATAGTATACAATCTTCGAGAATATCATTAAGGTTTATGTTCTCGGGGAAAACCCGCAAAAGTGAGGATTCAATTTCAGGAACAACAAGCAGGTCGTCAACGAGCCTGCTTAACCTTTCGGTCTGGTGTTTTATGACTTTTAAAGATTTAACCCTGATTTTCTCGTCAATAATCACATCGTTTCTAAGAAGTCTTGATGTATAGCCTTTAATACTCGTAAGAGGTGTTCTAAATTCATGACTGACTGTATCTATAAGATTGGACTTTAACTTATCGAGCTTGGATAGCTCTTCGTTTGCTTTTTGAAGCTCATTATAGCTTTCATCGATTTTATGCGCCATTATGTTAAATTTTTCTACCAGATAGGCAAATTCATACGGAGTAAAAAAGTCTTTAATTAATCTGACTTTTCTTCTGTAATTACCGGCTGTCATAGCTGAGAGCGCTTTGAAAAGCTGTGCCAGGTTTGTGTTAAGAGAGTAGGAATATAGCATTCCCAGGACTATAATTGCTGTTGCAGCAACTACAATAGCTGTTATTATTTTAAACCTGGCATCAATAATTCCGTAGCTTATAAGACTTTTAGGAGTTGCAACCACAATTGACCAGGCGGGTTCTTTTATTTTAAGAAAGACATTGGGCTGGTTTTTTATTTCCCCGAAAATCAACGGCTCATCATTGCTGTAATTACGCGGAACCTGCGGCAGCAGATTTTTAAACAGCTTTTCATCCTTGTTATAGGACATTATGATTTTATCGTCAGAATCAATAATATATACCTGGCGTTTATCATTAACAAGATATTTAAACAGTTCCTCCTTAATAACCCGTATATCAATCCGTTTTTTTAAAAAATTCCCGCTCTTTAACCTTACATACATTAAAATTGCATTTTTTTCATGCTCAGGGAAAATTTCAACATTGCTGTTATGAAAGTAATTATCAGCATTTTCCTTACTGATATTTTTATCACTTTCTATGATATCAAGAGTTGTTATACTTTCAGAAGCCCCGGAAATATCTTTAAGAAAACTTTTAATTCTCTCTTCGGATTTAATATACTCCACGCTTTTTGCAATAAAAAGAATGGCAAGTTTTTTTTCATGAATATTTTTTTTAAGCCTCTGATAAACACTATCAGCAGTTATAGTAGCGGAATATCGTAGCTCTGCCCTTACAGCATGCTGGTTCACGTTTGTAACAATTAAAGTAGTGATGCACAGCGGAAGCAATACCGCAACAAAAAATACAATTAAAAGCTGTTGATAAATTTTTAGTCTTTTTATTTTCATATAAAAACCGCTGAATTATCTGTGATTTTCTTAAAAACAAATTCAATTTTAGCATATAGAGCCAAAATAAATTTTGAAATATTAAGGGGTAAGAAATAAAAACTTACGTGTTTTAGAATTTTTTCTTTGTTCCTTATTAAGTTTTATTAAGTAAAATATAAAAGATATAATTTGATTTTATAAAAAGTAATTTTTTTTAATATTTGTTATTGTTATTTTTGATTTTCGGAATTAAATGTTGATTGTACACTTAAAGAGTATATAATAAATATATAGGGCGCACTTAATAAAAAATTATGCAGAGGTTAAAAATATTGGTAGGGACCAAATATTAACTGATAAGCTCCTCAGTCAAGCATGACTGAGCCTGCCCCCCGTGCTTAACGCAGGACAGACTGCCTTGATGCGTGGGGACAGGCTTCTCAAGTGCAGGGTGACATCAGTTATTATTACAACACTGCCAAAATAGTTAATATAAGTAGAGTAAAAGCAATGTAGAGGTGAAAAATGGTAAAGACAGAAATAATTGATTCGATAGTTTTCGATCTCAAACAATCCATTGAAGATTTAAGTAGTGAACTAAAACAGATAATTGAAGAGGTAAATGAATTACATCAGCGTATAAAATATCTTGAGAAAAATAAGTAAAAATATGCATATGTAAAAAAAGCTGACTTACAAAAGTCAGCTTTTTTTATATGAATATCCCCGTTTTTTACAAATTTAATTATCGCAATTTTTTTTTGTGAATCTTTAATTTATTTTCCGGTTATTTATATAAAAACATTTTATTTAATATATATTTATTATATATTAAACCTGTTACAAAATTTAATGTATAATCTCTGACTGACCCGCAGTCTTTCGCATTTTAAAAAATTTTGCGTAAGAATTTTTTCATACTTCCTTATAACGTTTTATTTTCAATATTTTTCTGTGGAATCTCCGCCAAATTTTTCCAGAAAAGCTTTAGCAAGAACTATTGAAACCATGGCTTCGCCCACAACGCTTGCTGCGGGAACAGCACAAACATCTGATCTTTCATAATGGGCAATATGTTCTTTTCCTGTGGAAATATCAACTGAATTCAGGGGTTTTCTCATGGTAGGAATAGCTTTCATTGCGGCTTTTACTATGATCGGCATTCCATTGGAGATCCCGCCTTCAATTCCCCCTGCGTTATTGGTTTTTCGGGAATAAGCAGCGGGTGTTTTCCCGGGAAATATTTCATCATGCATTTGTGAGCCGGGAAGCTCTCCTGCTTCCTCTGCTACACCTATACCAACTGATTTTATGGCAGGAATACTCATTACAGCCTGAGCAATCTGACCGTCAAGTCTTCTGTCCCAGTGTACATAGCTACCCAGACCGGCCGGAACATTAACCGCGATAATTTCAAAAACCCCTCCCAGTGTATCCCCTTCTTCTTTTGCCCTGTCTATGGCTTTTTTCATTTCCTGCGAAGCTTTTTCATCAGCACATCTTAAATCGGAAATTTCCGCTTTTTGCCTTAATAGGGTGTAATCCTCTATTAATCTGTTTTTATCCGATTCTGCAGGACCAATTCTAAGCACATGACTAAAAATTTCAACCCCAAATTCCCTGAGAATATTTTGCGCAAAAGCGCCAACAGCTGCTCTTATTGCTGTTTCCCTTGCGCTTGATCTTTCTAAGACATCTCTTACGTCTTTATGATGATATTTTATAGAACCTGCAAGATCAGCATGTCCGGGTCTGACATGGGTAATTTTCTTTTCATCGACAAGCTGTTTTATTTTCGGGTTTTCCATATCCACAGGATCAACAGACATAGGGATTTTCCAGTTTTCCCAGTCCCTGTTTTCTATTACCAAAGTAACAGGAGAGCCTGTGGTAATTCCGTGACGCACTCCGGAATTAATTATCACCCGGTCCTTTTCAATCTGCATCCTGCTGCCCCGCCCATAACCCTGCTGTCTTCTGGCAAGGCAGGAGTTTATGTCTTCCATGGAAATTTTTACGCCGGCAGGAACGCCTTCTATTATCGCAGTAAGACACTTTCCGTGGGATTCCCCGGCTGTTAAAAACCTGAATGTCATTTTTTAACCCTCTATACGGCTTTCTTTCGCAATTATAACTTAAACTAAACACAACCGGAATGATTTTATGTAAAGTCTTAAACATAAAAACTGTTTCAAGTATAATTAATTCAAATTGTCGCCTATAAAAATTTAGGTAGTGATCAAATATTAACTGATAAGCTCCTCCTGTCCTGCTTGACGCGGCATCTATCCGGCAAGCATAATAAGCCCTATTAAATAGACCCCGCATCAAGTGCGGGGTAACATCAGTTATTATTACAACACTACCAAAATTTATAAGCAGCAACTTGAGTTATAATTTTTAAAAAAATAATCGTGTTAAAAAGGTAAAAAAATGACAAATAAATACCTGCTGGAAATCGGAACCGAAGAGCTGCCCTATAAATTCATTTCATCCGGACTTAAGCAGCTTAAAGAGTCTTTTTCCTCCTCTTTAAAGGAAAATTCAATAGACTTTGCGAATATAAAAACTTACGGAACACCAAGAAGGCTTTGTATAGTAATAGAAGGCATTTCATCCTCACAGCCTGATCTTTTTAAGGAAATAAAAGGTCCCCCAGCCAGTATTGGCTTTGATGAGAGCGGAAACTTAACCCGGGCAGGTATTGGATTTACAAAAAAACAGGGCTTAAACCCTGAAGATCTTCAAAAAAAGACCGTAGATAACACGGAATATCTCTGGGCTTCCTTGAAAGAGAAGGGAAAACCAACACAAGAGGTTTTAAAAACACTTGTACCGGAGCTTATACTCAGGGTTCAGGGCTCATATTTTATGAGGTGGGCAGACCTGGAAATCAGGTTTTCCCGCCCCATACGCTGGCTGGTTTCAATTCTTGATGATAAAGAAGTAAAAATTCGGGTTGGGAATGTGGAATCCGGCAGGGAATCCTGGGGGCACAGGTTTTCTGAGCCTATGAAAATACAAATTCAGAATCCTGATACTTATCTTGATGATCTTTATAAAGTCAAAGTCATGGCCGATGAGGCTAAAAGAGAACAGGAAATTGAAAAACAAATAATTGAAGCTGCAAAATCAAAAGGTGGAATTGCAAAAATCAATCCTGAACTTCTAAAAGAAGTTACAAACCTGGTTGAATTGCCGACTTTTGTGATAGGAACCTTTGATAAAAAGTATCTTGAAGTTACACAGGATGTTATAATCTCTGTACTGGCGTATCATCAGAGGTATTTCCCTGTTTATGATTGCCGGGGAAGGCTTTTAAATTATTTTATAACCATAGCAAATCATGATGAAACAAACATCGAAAATATAAAAAAAGGAAATGAAAAAGTGGTCAAAGCCAGGCTTGATGATGCGATTTTCTTTTATAAGGAAGACACAAAAAAGCCCCTGCAAACTAAAGTTGAAGACCTGAAAGGTGTTACTTTCCAGAAGGGGCTTGGTACGGTTTATGATAAAACGCTCAGGATTCAGGAGATTTCCGGATTTATATCAGATAAGTCAGGTTTAAATGAAGAATTAAAGGATAAAATTCAAAGAACAGCCTGTCTTTGCAAGGCTGACCTTGTAACAAACCTTGTGAGAGAATTTACTGAGCTTCAGGGCATAATCGGAGAGGATTACGCAAGGCTGAATAACGAAGCTGAAGAGGTTTGCACAGGAATCAAAGAGCATTATATGCCGGTATCGGCAGAAGCAGAGCCTGCCCAGACCAGAATCGGCCAGGTTGTGGGGATTGCCGATAAAATCGACACTATCTGCGGCGTATTTGCCCTGGGCAAAGCCCCTACAGGTTCTGCTGACCCGCTTGGCTTAAGAAGGGCAGCTCTTGGAATCATAAACACGCTTATACAAAGGAATATCCATTTTAATCTTTCCGAAATCGTTGATAGCGCAATTTCTATACAGCCTGTCCGGGCGGAAAATTCCGAAAACCCGGCTAAAGATGTAAAAAACTTTATAGTCCAGAGGCTCAGGATTTTGTTAAATGAAAAATATAAATATGACCTGGTTGATGCGGTTCTGGAAACCAGGGATCCGCTTATTAACTTAAAAGACGTATTGCAAAGATTGGATATAGTTTCAGACCTGGTTGAAAAGGATTCTTACAAAGAGTTTCACGAGTCAGCAAACAGGATTCAGAGAATCATAAAAGGACAGGGAATAGCGGGCATGCCTGATGAATCCCTGCTTAAAGACGAATCAGAACGGAATTTATGGGAAAAAGCAAAAACTATAAGCGAGAAAGAAGACTATCAGGAACTTATCCGGAAGCTGGAAGAGTTAATTCCTTACATAGAGGCGTTTTTTGATAATGTGCTGGTTATGGATAAAGACGAGAACATCAGGCAAAACCGGCTGAACTTATTAAACTGCCTTAACCGGAGGTTTATAAGGCTGGCGGATTTCGGAAAGATTGTGTTTTAGCCCTGCAGTTTACAATTAGCCATGAAATTCAAGATGAAATATAATAAAATTCAAGTTGCCACCTATAAAAATTTCTCTATTTTACATTACAAAATTTTTTCAAAATGTATATAGATTAGAAAAGGCGAAGCAGGCGAAATGGACAGTGAAACGAAGTGCAGTCCCTGCTTCGCAGGCTGTCCGCATTTTAGCAGGCG
>JANQEP010000038.1 GCA_028278305.1 Candidatus Gastranaerophilales bacterium | reverse complement strand
GAATTTAATTCTTAACGCTTTCCTCCCCATTTACAATAACTCCCAAGTTTTATACTTGAAATTATTATATCATATTATTTTATACTTTGCACACTAGCTTTACAGGTTCTGCAGGGATTTTCTGCGGAAGCGTTTCCTCTATCATTTGTGTTTCAAGAAATTTAACATCTTCTTTAGGCAGGTACTTTTTGATACTCCGAAGGGTTCTGTTTCTTAATTGCTTTGGCTTTTTGATTTTCCGGATAAAGTCTTCCCTGTCTTTTACTATACCTAAGTGATAAGCCATCGGATGCGTGCCTGTTACTCTTTTAGCCGTGCATAGATATTCACCTCTGGTTGAATAAACCTTGATTTTAGTTAGGTCAAACAGGCTGTACCTTATCATTACCCGCTCTCTTAATCCGTATAAAGCATCACTATTGTAATCAGAGTGCAAAAAGCGTATGCCGTTCCGGCCTATAGTCTTCACTTCATGCGCCATCATCAGCTCATCAAGTTCATTGATATTGATGTTTTGTTTTGCTCTATCCTCAAAAACTTGCTTTATACTTCTTGTCCTGTCGTTTGGACAAGGCTGGGAGTGCCTGTAGTTGAGCCACACGTTGATAAACTTAATTGCTTCTTCAACTGTTGGCACATACCCTTGATTAATTTTTTGGTATAGCTCCTTATGCAGTTTTTCATTTCGTTTCATGTGAGCCGGTTTGTTTTCAATGCTGCTGCCTGAGTATGTTGGCACTAATTTTTCAAACTCCTCCTGAAATTCTTTGAAAAATCTCTCTATAACTTTGGCTCTGGCATTGTATGGCTTTGCGTAAACAGGCTTTATTCCAAGATTGGTGTATATGCCGTTAAACCCCGCTTCTGTAAAGTCCGTGGACTTACTGAAATATTTTGCTTTAAATGCTTTTCCATTGTCCTGATAAACAATCTTTGGAATCATATCAAGATTCATGATGGACATACGCAGTGCTGAGGCTATACACTGGGTATTTTCTTCCACCATAATTTCATAACCTGCAAGGTATCCTGATTTCCAGTCCTGAAAACCGACTAAAGTTGCCCTGCAGGGTCTGCCTGTAAAGGGATTAAGAACAAGGAAATTAAGGCGGTGGCCATCTGCTACAAGGACATCTCCGACTTCAAGTTTTGAAATGTCACGTGGCAGGAATGGCAAGACTTTATCATGAAGTGCTTTTTCTCCTTCTCTCATAAGAACCCATTTATCATAATTATGCCTGCGAAAGTATTCAGCATATTTTCTAAACGTTATGGGCTTTGGAATATCTTCTTGGCCATTTCTTTCAAGTATATGAATTGTTAGTTTTGTTGCCTTGCCTATATTGAATTGGTTTGGGTGAAGGAGCAGTTTTAAAAAGATTCCGATTTCCTCTTCTGTGAGTATAGTGCGGTACTCGTTAAAACTGGTGTATCTATATTTTGGCACCAGCACCTCCCAGGTCTCGTTATCTGAATAAAGTTTATTCCAGCGCATTAGACTGCCACGAGATGCTTTACCAACTTTTTGATAAATATTTTTAAGATATTCCCCGGAGTTGTACAAATCAAGAAATACTTTATCACCATCGCTTTTGGGCTTATGTTTACTCCTGAATTTTATCCATTCACTAATCAAATCAATTTTTGCAAGGGCAATAGTTTTCGCATGCTGAGGAATAAAGCCTGTATCAGTTTCTACAGACTTTTCAACTGGCAGCAGCGGTTCATTGTTTAGCGCATCAACTATATCCTTGTAATAAGCATTTCTGTATATTTCTTGGATTTGAGGTTCAAGCGAAGATAAAAGAATTTCATAGCTTTTACCTCCCTGAGTTTTTGTTTCCCTGAAGTCATATTTGCCTTTGCTTAATGCAATACGCAATGCTCTTGGAGTTATTTTTTTTATCTCAGCTATTGTTTTTAAGTCAATCCAGATTGCGGCAGCAGGAGTGCTGCTTGCAAACTCATTTTTATCCTGATTGCTCATTAGCATTGCCTTTTAAGTTATTATTATATCTTCATTGCGATGATAACTCCGAAGCCGGAAACTTAAAGTCTGTTTCCGAGTTATGTTAAGTTTTTGAATCATTTTAAAAAATAGCAACTAAATCAGTCATTATTTTATTGCACTCCTCCTACCACTAATTTGATTTCGGATTTGCTCCAACATTGTATTTATAAATAATTTGATTTGTTGTCTTCTTTCACTATTCTCTTGAATCAAAGTTTCAATTTGATAATCAATATTATCATTATAATAATTATCGTTTCTAAAATTTATAAGTTTTTCTTTTCCAATTTGGTAATCTTCAAATGCATTTAGATTTAACATGATTTGTTCATAATGCTCTTGTTCAATAAGAATTGCACTACTCATTATTTGGGTCTTTGCTTTTTTGATAGCTCTAACAAAAGAACGAAGATTACCACTTGATGCATTTTCCCATAATTTATCAACCTCACTTTGTAGTTCTATTAAGGCTATCCATAGATCATTGTATATTTTGAATTGCCCTTCGAAATATAATGTAAACATAAATTGTTGTTTTTGATTTTCAATAAGCAACTGATTTTTTATATTTTCAAGCTCAGTAGTATATTTTAATTTATCCTGTTCAAAAATTCTATTTGCCCATACTTTACCAAGCCAGCTGCTTATAGCTACAATAACAACGCTTGATCCTCCAATGGAAATAAAAATTGCGCCAGATAGTTTAAAAAGGTCACTCCAATCCATACAAAACCTCATAGCATTTAATTTGTAATCATATAAATAATAACATCATTCGACACCGCCGAAAATTTTTTTCGTCTCAAATTTCCGACTAAAAATAAGTCGGAAGCGAAGTCGGAAGTTTTTTCCGAGTTCGGTATAAAATGTCCGGTTCACTCTGAAAATGTCCACATTTTGGACATCGGTATAAATTCGCAACACGTCTATAATAGAGGCCTCTCTTTTTAAAAAGTTTTGTCAAAAAAGTGACAAAACAGCCCGAAAAAGTGACAGAAAACGGACATTCTGGACATTTTCACAAACTGCCCTGAATCGCCTCTATATTTGAAAATTACCAATTTTTCCGACTTTAAAATGTCCAGAAAAACTATAGTAATAACTGAAGATTTTTGGAGAAACCAAACTCATAAATTGCAGAGAGAAAAAGATGAATTAATCATAAAACTGGAGGCTTTCAACAAGGCTGATAAAGAATATTTTATAAATGCAGGATTAATATTAGAACTCTGTAAAAACGCTTATGACTTGTATTTCCGTCAATCACCCGAAGAAAAACGGAGGTTGTTAAATTTGGTGTGTTCGAACTTTACGTATAAGGATGGAAAGTTAGACATAGAGCTGAAAGAACCCTTTAATGAGATATTTTTAGCAAATCAGGATAAATCAGTGGAAATCTTAGAACTGAGAAGGGATACAGGCAGTGGCCTTATATCCCTTCAAAAAAAATGGCTCCCCAGGTAAGATTCGAACTTACAACCCTTCGGTTAACAGCCGAATGCTCTGCCATTGAGCTACTGGGGAATGTTTAAATAGTATATTTAATTATATCAACAAGATTTTTTGATGTAAAGTGAGATTTTATTTAGTCAGGGTAGAGGAAAATTAAGCGTTCCTCTTTGAGGATAAGAGCTTGTCAAGGTTCAGTCCCCGCGAAAAAATTGCCAGAGCAATATTTTTAAAGTTATTTAACCTCAAACTATTTAGAGCAAAGCTCCTCAGTATTGCGAAAATCTTGAACTTCTTTCTGATTCTTGATTTATCCTCATTAAATGTTACATCCTTCACATAATGACTCAATTTTTCGATTTTCCAATGGTCTCTTGTATGTTTTAAGAACATTCCAGCCGTAATAATTTCTGTAGAAGGGCTACCTTGAATCAGGAATTTTTACTGTAGGTAATTACGAAAGAACAGCCGAAGCAGGTATGATCCTATGCGGCAACATAAAAAAGGAAGCAATGGATGCAGATGGATACAGCTCTAATAGAAAATGTGTTATATGTTTTAACCAGTTCCTTTTCTATTTCTCTTTCTAATGCCTCATCTCCAATACTAAGAAAATCAAATTTATAAGGGTCTTTCAGTAGTTCTCTTGCCAGATCAGATTGTGGCTTTGGGAGTGTCAGGTTAAAGTTGTTTGTTTTTTCGGCAGCTACCTGCCTTTGGTACAAGCTACTTTCAATTTGTATATTGAGAACATTCCGAGACCATCCATTTTCATAGGTTTTCTTTATATACCAGATACGCTCGAGTTCAATTTTAAATAGCAACACAATATCCGCTGAATTCTTAAAGTTTTGTTAAAATTAATATTTTATAAAAAATTTTTCCAAAAATGGCAATATTTAAACAGTTATTTTGTACTTTTTGTTCAAAACCGCCATTTTTGACAAAAACCTTTGAAAATTTTCCTGAATTATTGAATTTAAGGTTTCTAATGTCAAATATCCCCTTAAGTCAATGTCTTTATGTTTTTTAACTAATGTGCTAAATAATTTAGTAAGGAGGTAACAATAATTTTTTACATAAAATTTTCAAAAATTCTTTACCCGCCCACCACCCTTAATTTTTCTTCGGCTTCGCTCACTGCGTTCGCTCAGCCGTAAAAATTATATAAGGAATATTTTTGAAAATTTTTAAAATACGTAAAAATTTTTTATTTGTTACTTAATACTTTTTTATTTATTGCAAAACAGCAAAAACATGAGGAGTTCACTATGACAAACACAACATTTATCCCGGTTCAGCAGGCTCTTTCAAATGATGAAATCAAGCAGGTCATGAAAAAAAACAATGTAAAGTTCATAAGATTGCAGTTTGTTGACATTAACGGCCATGTAAAAAATATGGCATTGCCCGCAGAGCAGATTGACAAGGCATTAAACAATGAAATAATGCTTGACGGTTCTTCTATCAAGGGCTTTAGGAGTATTGAAACTTCTGATATGTATTTTTATCCTGACAGGGCCACATTCTCGCTCCTTCCCTGGAGGGCAAAAGACGGCTCTAACGTCGCAAGGCTAATATGTGACATTTACAACCCGGACGGCACTCCTTTTGAGGGTTGTCCCAGGAATAACCTTAAAAGAGTTCTTGAGGAAGCTAAAAAATTAGGCTATACAATGAATGTAGGGCCGGAAGCAGAATTTTTCCTGTTCAAAAAAGGTGAGGACGGAAGACCTGTTTGCGTAACCCACGATGCGGCAGGTTATTATGACGTAGGCCCGGACGACCTGGGTGAGGACGTAAGAGCTGAAATGATTTCTACCCTGCAAAAAATGGGATTTGAAATAGAAGCCAGCCACCACGAAGTTGCAGAAGGCCAGCATGAAATAGATTTTAAATACGCAGACGCGCTTACAACCGCTGATAATGTAGTTACTTTCAGGGTTGCGGTAAAGTCAATAGCCGCTAAATACGGATTGCATGCAACATTTATGCCAAAACCGATTTTTGGGGTGAACGGCTCAGGAATGCACACAAACTTCTCCCTCAGCAAAGCCGGCGATAATGCTTTTCTTGATGAGTCAAGGCCGTATCAGTTAAGCCAGGAAGCTCTCTGGGTAATTGGAGGCGTGCTTAAGAACATCAGAAACATAACAGCAATAACAAACCCGCTTGTAAACAGCTACAAACGCCTTGTTCCTGGCTATGAAGCACCTGTATACCTGGCCTGGTCAGCAGCCAACAGAAGCGCGTTATTGAGGATTCCCGCAAAACGCGGTCCTGCCACAAGGGTTGAATTAAGGTCACCAGACCCCAGCTGCAACCCATACCTTGCTTTTGCGGCCATATTAACGGCAGCGCTTGACGGTATTAACGAGCAGGTAGAGCCTCCATTGCCTACGGAGCAGAATATTTACCAGTTGAATGAAAAGGAAAGGAAAAAACTCAGAATTGAAGCCCTTCCCGGAAGCCTGCTTGAAGCGCTCGATTTAATGGAAAAAAGCCCTGTTGCAAGAGAAGCCCTGGGTGAGCATATTTACGGCGAGTTCCTCTCGTCAAAGAGAACAGAATGGGATAAGTTCAGGGTTGGCGTAACTCCCTGGGAGATTGAAAATTACCTTGAAAGATACTAACACGACAGGCGGGTTTTTAATATACTTATTACATCTTCAGAAATAGCCCCAATACCCCTGCCGGCATCTATAACCTTAATCCTCCCGGGGTCTTTCCCCGCTAAATCAAGAAACCCCTCCCTGACTTTTTTGTGGAACTCACTGCATTCAGCCTCAAGCCTGTCCTTTTTCTCCCCAAGGCGTGAGCAGGCAACTTCAGGGGTTATATCAAACACAAAAGTCAGGTCAGGCATTAACCCATACGCAACAATGCTGTTTAAATCCAGGATTTGCTGCTTATCCAGGCCCCTGGCATATCCCTGGTAAGCTATAGTTGAATCAACATACCTGTCGCATAGTACAACCTTGCCTTCTGAAAGAGCCGGCAGGATTTTTTCCTCTACATGCTGTGCCCTGTCAGCAAGATACAGGAACAGCTCGCTCATAGATGCTATGTGCCCCTCATAGTTAAGAAGAATTTCTCTTATTTTACTTCCGAGTGCTGTTCCTCCCGGGTCCCGGGTTTTAATGAAGTCAATGCCCCGCGATTCAAGGTACTCAGCCGCAAGGTCTGTCTGGCTGGATTTTCCGCAGCCGTCTATGCCTTCAAAGGTTATGAATATGCCTTTATTATCTTGCCGGTTCATCAATTTAGCCCTCAAGTGTCTTAATTGTCTTATAAGTTTTTCGATGAATAAAACCAACAATAATATACTAAAATGAGTTTGAATTTCGGAAAACCGGCAAAGCCGGATTTTCCAAAATCCATCGCTCCTGCTTCGCCATACCGCTCCAGGCGTTAGCAGTT
>JANQEP010000037.1 GCA_028278305.1 Candidatus Gastranaerophilales bacterium | reverse complement strand
AACTGCTAACGCTTGGAGCGGTATGGCGAAGCAGGAGCGATGGATTTTGGAAAATCCGGCTTTGCCGGTTTTCCGAAATTCAAACTCATTTTAGTATAGGTTAAAAATTTTCAAAAAGGTTGGATTTAAGTAATCAGGAGTTTTAAAAAAATATGAAATTTTCAGTTAAAAAAGATATCATAAACAATGCCCTGTCCGTAGTTACAAAAGCAGCCGCCATAAGGGGCATACAACCTGTTTTATCTAATGTTTTACTTGATACGGTTGATAATAATGAAATAAAACTAAGCGCGACCGACCTTGATATTTATATTGAAATGAAAATAAAAGCCCATATATCAGAACCCGGTAGTATAACCCTTCCTGCCAGGAAATTAAACGAGATTATATCAAAATTGCCTGATGAAAATATTGACTTTAACCTTGAAAAAGAAAGTAATACCGTACAAATAAGGTGTAATTCATCAAAATTCGACGTTAAAGGTATTGTCTCCACTGAATTTCCACCCGTAGAATACCCTGAATCAGAAGATTTTATTGAAATAGAAATCGAACCCTTCCTGAAAGCCGTTAAACAAACAATTTTTGCAACTGCTACATATGATATAAATAATGTCCTGAGCGGTGTTTTCTGTAAAATAAGCGGTAATAACCTTGAAATGGTAGCCCTGGACGGTAACAGGCTCGCAACGGTCAGGGAAAATATCGAAAATAAGGATAATAAGAGCTTTTCAGCTATTATCCCGTCAAGGACCCTAAAGGAATTCTCCAATATATTAACCGGTTCCGAAGATAAAACAGTATTAATAACGGTTAAAAACTCCCAGATTTTGTTTAAATTAACCGACAGGTACATTACCTCAAGGCTTATTGAAGGTCAGTACCCTAACTACGAGCAATTAGTCCCTAAGAACTACGTTAAAAAAGCCGTTATAAACAGGGAAAAGTTTATGGTTGCCCTTGACAGGGTATCTACAATGGTTAATGAAAGAACAAATATTGTAAAGTTTTTCTTTAGTAAAAATAATTTAAAAATAACAGCTGACGCTCCTGATTTAGGCGACTCCTGTGATGAAACAGAAATCGCGTATACATTCGATGATTTAACAATAGCTTTTAATTACAGGTATATACAGGATTTTATAAAAGTAATTGAATCTGAAGGTGTACAGGTTGAATTTGACACAGCCCTGGCGGGAACTCTCTATAAAACAGACGATGACAGCGATGTAACCTGTCTTATAATGCCGGTACAGGTTGATTAAACAACAACAAAATGCACAAAATAAGCAATAAATATACCCCACAAAGCACCAACCAGTACCTCAAGCGGTGTATGACCGAGCACTTCCATTAATTTGCCGTGATGTGTCCTTACGTTTTTTTCAGAATAATAATCATCAACAATTTTATTCAATAATGCCGCCATCTTGCCTGCTGACCTTCTTAAACCCGCTGCGTCATACATAACGATAAGCGCAAAACCAAGCGCTATAGCAAATTCAACAGAATCAAAGCCAAGTATTAAACCGGTACTGGCGGTTAATGCGACTGAAAAAGCCGTATGGCTGCTGGGCATGCCTCCTGTTGCGGTTAGGACCTTAAAATTAAACCTCCTGTATTTAACGTAGTAATGAATTAATTTAATAAACTGGGCTGTAATAACACCTGAAGAGGCTGAGAAAATAACTTCTATTCCTGTATTTATCATTACTTTACCGCTTTCATCACTATATTATCAGCTATATCATATAATAATCCTGATTTTATTTTGTTCCGCATAAGTATTTTCTTGGCTGACTCACAGATATTTATAAGGTCTGTTTCTGATTTTTCAATACCATGGAATGAAACATATGTATTTTTGTTCAATTTACTGTCCTTACCGGGTGTTTTCCCTATTTCATCAATAGTTCCGGTAACATCAAGTATATCATCAGCTATTTGAAAAGCATACCCTATTTTACTCCCGTAAGAAGCAAGAGCATCCGGTTTTTCCCCCGTAGCCCCCGCTAACAATGCTCCGGCCCTTGCGGCGAATTTAAACAGCTCACCTGTTTTATGATTCAATATGTAATTAAACGTTTCAATGTTAATTTCCCTGTTTTCCGATTGTATATCAACAACCTGCCCACCCACTATTCCCATTGCTCCCGCTGCTTTAAAAAATTCATCCAGGACGCTTAATAATATTTTTTTGTCAACACTATCAGGCGTATGTTTTATTATTACCCGGGGCGCGAGTGATAAAAGCGCGTCACCTGCCAGTACAGCGATTGCCTCGCCGTAAACCTTATGGTTTGTAAGCTGCCCCCTTCTGTAATCATCATTGTCCATGCAGGGCAAATCATCATGTATAAGGCTCTGGCAGTGCAGCATTTCAATTGCGCAGGCAGCCGGCAGGACATTATTTATATCACCGCCGCATGCCCTGGCGCTTTCCAGTGCAATTAAAGGCCTTAACCTCTTGCCTTTTGCCAGAACGGAGTATCGCATAGCTTCCCATATATTATTGGGATACCTTAATTCAAGGTACTTATCAAGATGAGCGTTTATTAGTTCAATATCCCGTTTCATTCTTTTTCCCCGTCTTAATAAGCCTTGTCTTTTTCCCACCGGGCCCGTCAATAAACTTTGTTACCCCTTCCTTTTTATTACCGGAATACTTTATCTTTTTTTTATACTCAAACGCTTCCTCTACAAAAATCTTATAACTTTCATAGCGGGTTCTGTTTATTTTGTCTAAATTTTTTATTACATTGCAGTCTTTTTCCTGTAAATGCAGGCAATCAGAAAAATAACACCCGCCGGAAAAAGCATTAATTTCATCAAACAGGTCGTTTATCTCAGCCGGCATTACAGTGTCGAATTTTAAGTAACTAAAACCCGGTGTGTCGCCCACATAACAATTATCATCAACCGGAATTAATTCAACATGGCGGGTGGAGTGAGTCCCTCTTTTTGTTTTCATGCTTACGTTTTTTATTTTTAAATTTAAACCGGGGCATAATTTATTTAAAAGACTTGACTTTCCAACCCCTGACATGCCTGATAGTACAGATATTTTGCCTGATAACGTTTTTTCCAGGTTTTTAACCCCTGACCCGTCCAATGCCGAGGTTAACACGATTTTATAGCCCAGGGGTTCATATATTTCAGAAATTTTTTCTTTTTTATCTGAATTTTTTTGAATATCAATTTTGTTTATACAGATTATTGCGGGAATATTATGGATTTTTGCCCGGCACAGATACCTGTTGAGCTGGATAAAATCAAGTTCCGGCTCAAAAATTGAGGATACAATAACCATCTGGTCTATGTTTGCAATTGATGGCCTTGATATGGAATTTTTCCTCTCAAGCACCTCGGTTATTACTGCCTGGTTTGTTTCAGGGTTTATCTCCCCAATTTTTACGTTATCCCCGACAAGTATGTCAATTTTTTCCTTTTTGAGACGTTCTCTGACCTTACATTCAAAGAGTTTGTTCCCGGTTTTTACGTAAATAAAATCCGAGTGGCGTTTAATTACCTTTGCGACAATCATTTCCATGTACTTTATAGTAGCCCATACAGGGATAAAGGGCAAATTTTAGCGTATTATACTGCTCCCAAATTAAATTTCAGATTTTGATAGGTAAATGCCTGGAGCAGTATAGGCGAAGCAGGAGTGATGAATTTGGGAAAATCCGGCTTTGCCGGTTTTCCGAAATTCAAACTCGTTTTAGTATAACCCATTGAAAATGACAGCAAATATGCTATCATAATAGTATGACAAAAAGAGATAAACTTATTAAAAAAGTTTTAAAAGGTAATTCAATTATTACAATTGAAGAAGCCCAAAAATTATTGAATTTTTTAGGATATGACGCAGAACAACCAGCCTCCGGAAGTTCTCATATAACTTACAGAAAGAAAGACTGTAACTCTGTAACATTAATCCTTACGCAGAAAGAGTTAAAGTATTATTTAGTCAAAAAATTACAAGAAGCATTAAGAAAGGCAGGTTATTAACATGAAAAAAGACCTGGAATATTACTTAAATCTACCCTGGTCATATCGTATTGAATGGAATGATATTGATAACTGCTTTCTCGGTTCAATAGAAGAACTCGAAGAAAATATGACCTGTGGGGAAACTCCTGAAGAAGCGCTTACAAACCTCAAAGATGCGTTAAAATCCTATATTTTAACATCTTTTAAAACAGGGCTTGAAATTCCCGAGCCCGTCAAACTTATAAACTACAAAGGGACGATTACTTACAGAACTACACCTGAAAAGCACTATAAAATTGCCAAAAAAGCTTCTTCAAGAGGTAAAAGCATAAATAAATATATTGATGAAATCCTGGAAAAGGATATTGCCTGAAACTATTCCAGCCTCTGTAACGCCTTAAATGCCTCATCATCATCAGGGTTTAATTCAAGGCACTTTGAATAAAACCTGGAAGCCATATCGCTGTAACCCAGTTGTTCAAGGGTTATTGCTATGTTAAAATAAATATCGGCCTTGTCAGGAGCGAGTTCCATTGCTTTTTCAAAACTATCCAGCGCTTTTTTATACTCTTTTCTTTTATAGTAAATATTTCCGAGATTATAATGGGCATACATAAAATCCGGCTTAATGCGGGTAATCTCTAAAAGGAGAACCTCTGCCCGGTTAAGCTCATCATTTTTATACAGCGCGATACCATAGGTGTATAAAATTTTATAATCATCCGGGGCAAGCTCTTTGGCCCGCTTTAAAAGCTCCAGCGCCCTGGGCCTGTTGCCCCCTTTAAGGTAGAGTTTAGCAATGTTTGAGATATTTACGGGATTATTATCGGATGTTTTTTCCAGGGCCATAAGGATTTCCTCGGCCTGCCCGGGGTTTTTGCCTGACTCGATAATATTTTTCGCGGCCAGGAGGTTATCTTTAAAGGTTTTTTTAATTATTTCCGGCTTTGACGATAGCCTTACATTGTAAATACCTTTATTTTCCCCGTAATTTTCAGGTATTCCAGGTTTTTCTTTTTCCTTTTTCTTAAAAATATCAGGCTTAAAATAAGCGCTCCTTACGGAAAAAATCTCATCCCTTTTTAGTTTTCCGCTCAGCGGGTCAAACCCCGAGGAGAAAACCCCGTCCAGGCTCAAGCCCTTAAAGTTTTCCTCTATGATTAGAATGCCGTAAAAGTCAGCAAACTCCTCCCTTGTAATCCTGACGTTAAAATCAGCGGCAAAGGCAGTTATGCCGCTTATAGAGCAGAGAATTAAAAGGATTTTCAGGACATAATTTTTCATATTACTTAATTGTAAAAATTTTTCCGCAAAAATCCAGCTTTAAAAGGAGGAAATTATATTAAAGCCCGGAATCCTCTTCCTTTTCTTTTTCAGGGTCAAGGTTTTTTAATTCATACACATCAACCCACGGGTCATTCAGGGCTGCGGAAAAAACTTTCCCGGTTATTTCAACCCTGTCCCCGCTCTCTATATCCAGGAGTTTTTCGGCTTCATCCCTTTTTAACATAAGTTTTAATTCGGAAAGAGGTATTGAGTACTCCTGATTCAATGTATCGGGTCTTTTAATAAGGAATGAAATATAGTCTTTCGAGTCCCGGAAGGCCCTGTCATAATCGAGGCCCAGCGTTGAAAATTTATCAAATTTTGCTGATATTTTAATGTCCTTTTCTAAATAAGAAGCCGGGTTCTTTACCAGTTCCAGGGGGTTAACCTCCAGGAACTCCTGCGCGAGGGCAGCGTTAATCGTAAGGATTGAAAAAACAACCAGGGCAAGGGTTTTCAGGTTATGTTTCATAAATAAAAGTCCTTTGTAATTTTTGCCTATAGAAATATATTAGCACTTATTTTTTAAATTTTTCAAAAAAGTCCGGCAATTTTTGAGCTTTATACTGCTCCCAAATTAAATTTCAGATTTTTACGGTTAATGTCTGGAGCAGTATAAGCGAAGCGGGAGCGATGAATTTTGGAAAATCCGGCTTTGCC
>JANQEP010000032.1 GCA_028278305.1 Candidatus Gastranaerophilales bacterium | reverse complement strand
ACAATTCCATATAGATTTTTGAAAAATTTTAAAATGCGTAAGTTTTTATTGTTTACTCCTTAATATTTTAAACAAAGTGGACATGAATTTCAAAAATATAAGATCAAACTTGTTGGATGGTTCCTGTCGGGTATAATTAAACTTAAAGGTGAGCTTAACCTTTAAGGAAAACTATGACAGGAATTACAATTATCGATGTTATAAGAAAAGCTGCATTTTTTATCACGCTATTTTTATTTTCCCTAATATTAATGGTCACTAAAAACAATGCTGACCCGGACTTATGGCATCGTATGGCTGTCGGGAAAATTTTTTCACAGCTGGGGTGGATTACTTATAATGATATTTTTTCTTATTTCCCTAAAAAGGAAATGTGGATTGACCATGAATGGCTTTGTGGTGTAATTTTTTACTACCTGAGTAAATTTTTTGCTGATTATGGTCTGATTATGCTTCAGGTATTAATGACTTTTTTGATTTTGGTTTTAATTTACAGAATAAACCGGCTGATTTATCCTGAAAATAAATATAGAATCAGTTTTTACCTCGTGGCGTTAATAAGTATTCATAGCGGCTTAAGCTCGACTTTAAGATGTCAGGGTTTTACCTATTTATTTTTTACTTTGTGGATATATCTTCTGGAGAGAATAAGGCGGGGAGAAAACGGGTTAATATGGGTATTTCCCGCAACAATGCTCTTATGGGCAAATATGCATGGAGGTTTTCTTGCAGGTCTCGGGCTTATAGTTTTTTATTTAACAGGTGAAATTTTAAATAAAAAAAGTATTTCAAAATACCTGATTATTCTTGGGACTACCCTGCCCGTAACTCTTATAAATCCATATGGAATTAAATACTGGCATTATATCCTCGAAGCAGCCGGTATGCAAAGACCTTATATAAGCGAGTGGCAGCTTTTTAATCCTTTTGAAAGTTTCTATACAGGGCTTGGTTTTAAGGTATTAATTTTATTTTTACTTGCAGGATATGGTTATAAATTATTTAAAAAACAGTTTAATATTGATAAAGTTGAAATTATAGCTTTATTTATAACTTTTTACCTCTCTATAAAACACGAAAGACATTCTATTTTCTTTGCAATCCTTGCAGCAAGTTATGGATACGGGCATTTTATAGTGTTTCTTAACGCAACAATAGGGAAAATTGAGCAAAAAACAGCAGGATTATTCAGCAGGCAAACTGTTAATAAATTTTCTTTTGTAAAAGCTTACGCAGTCTATTTCTTTTTAATACTGACTTCTTTTTATATACTTTCCTCAACGCCTATCCTCATAAAATTAGATGATTATCCGGTAAAAGAAATCGAATTTATCAGGAAAAATAATATCTCAGGGAATTTGTTTGTTCCTTTTAATTGGGGCAGCTATGCAATGTGGAAACTTTATCCGCAAAATTATGTTTCAATTGACGGAAGGTTTGAGGAAGTATATAAAACTCAATCATACCTTGATGTAACACAATTTACACTTTTAAAAGAAAAACAGGACATCATTTTAAATAAGTATAATCACGATATATTCATCTTAGAAAAAGGCGGTAAAGCATACGAAAAACTAAAATCCTTACCGGACTGGCAGCTTGTATACGAAGGAGACCTGGCAGCAGTTTTCCTGCCTGTCTCTAGACAAATAATTAATCCTGAACTTCCTGAAGAGAATCAAAATTACTATATAAAGACAAAGTATGAGAATAACATAGAGTTTTAAAGGAACAATATGTAAATATTTGCGTCATCAAGATTGAATGCCGTATTTGCCGTAGTTTCTCCATTTTTTGGAGAAACTTTTTTTTATTATAAAACAACTTTGAAATATAATAATAAGGCTTAAATTAAAATATATAGACTGATAAAATGCAAAATTTTGATAAAAGCCTTTTGATAAATAAAGCCGAGAAAAAAGTAACTGAAATTTTCCGGGAAATGGAACTTATAAGGGATATAAACCAGGAAAAAGTTCTGCAGGCATTTCAGGATAACCGGGTTGGTGAAGAACATTTTTACACGGTAAGCGGCTATGGACATAATGATCTGGGCAGGGGCGTCATAGATAAAATTTATGCCCGGGTCTTCAACTGCGAAGCTGCAATAGTAAGAAATCACTTTGTCTCGGGAACCCATGCGCTCGCATGCGGATTTTTCGGTATTCTTCGACACGCAGATAACCTGGTCTCTATTGCAGCAAGACCATATGATACCCTGGAAGAAGTTATAGGGATCAGAGGAAATAAAAAATCGTCTCTGAAAGCTCATGGCGTAAGTTATAAAGAAATTCCCCTTAAAAATGACAGTGAAGTAGATCTTGAAGAGCTGGAAAAAACAATTGATGAAACAACAACTATGGCATTTATTCAAAGGTCAAGAGGTTATAGTTTAAGAAAGCCGCTTGATATTGAGAACATCGCTGAGATTATAGAAATAATCAAAAGGAAAAACCCTGAATGTATATGCTTTGTGGACAACTGCTACGGTGAATTCACAGAAGGACTGGAGCCAACAGATGTTGGTGCTGACCTAATTGCTGGTTCCCTGATAAAAAATCCCGGCGGCGGAATTGTAGAGACGGGTGGTTATTTAGCAGGAAGAAAAAAACTTGTAAAATTAGCGGCAGACCGTTTGACAGCTCCGGGAATCGGAATTAAAGGCGGAGCAATGCTCAATCAATCACGTTTAATTCTTCAAGGGCTTTTTATGGCGCCAGGTATTGTTCACGAAGCTCTAAAAGGTGCAATTTTGGCGTCGCAGGTTTTTCATGACCAGGGCTTTCGTACAATGCCGCTTCCTGATGAAGTGAGGACCGACATTATTCAGGCGGTTGTTTTTAATGATAGGGAAAAATTAATAAATTTCTGTAAAGCAGTGCAGTATTTCAGCCCTGTGGATTCTTACCTGACACCTGTACCTGATACTGTCCCGGGCTACAAAGACGAAATTATAATGGCAGCCGGAACTTTTATAGAAGGTTCAACTATAGAGCTTTCAGCTGATGGTCCTCTTAGAGAACCTTATGTAGCTTATATGCAAGGTGGGCTTAATTATGCCCATATAAAACTTGCCTTAAACGGTATCTTAAGCCAGCTTTAAAAAATTTTTTCCATTTTCCTTAAGAAACCCGGATTATATATAATACCCTGTTGCTAAAACATAACCCTGAAAGTTATTATCACTTAAAAGCCGGTTATCACCAAGGGACCTAACACAAAAAATAACCCGGCATTGCTTTAATGAAATCATGAAAATCATGACTATGACATGATTTTCATGATTTCATTCATGCTAAATCAATACCTGTAATAATAATGAAGGTTTAAAACTTTTTTACTGTTATCACACTTGAGTAAAGGGCTATATGATTTCTATAACTATTATTATAATCCCTGCATGACTTAACATATTTTTATTCATGTAAACTCATGTATTGACATGTTTATAGACTAATGAGATCATGGATTGCATGAACCTATAAGTATTTTCCTTAATTAAACCTCTTTATTATACTATCTTAAGGTTTTTTAGGATGGTTATGGCTGTTATTGCAATCATTATCGTGTCAGTTTAATTTATGGAGTGTTTTTATATGAATAAAAGAATATACAAAGCTTCTATCATTTACTGAACCTTTTCTGTAGCCATTGCCAGTATTTTTTGC
>JANQEP010000027.1 GCA_028278305.1 Candidatus Gastranaerophilales bacterium | reverse complement strand
CGAATAACAATTACCTGCTTACATTCTCGCTTTTTCGCCCGCGCTGCTCGGAATGACATTTCGGGGGCTGTCAACATGGTGCCGGGAGACAAGGAGAAAAATTAAATTTGAAAGACTTGAAATTTTTGCAGATATTGGATATTACAACAATAAAGAGATAAAGACCTGCATTAAGAATGGTATAATTCTCTATGTTGCAAGACCGAAGATAAATGAGGGCAAAGAGGAATTCAGTAAAAAAGAATTCAAATATGCCAAAGAAAAAGATGTATATATTTGTCCAAATGGAAGTGAATTAAGCTTAAAAAAAGAAAGAAAAGAGAAAAACGGTTAAATTTACAAAATTTACCGAGGAAAAGATTGCAAAGAGTGTCAATTGAGAGATAAATGCACAAAAAACAGGAAGGGTAGAGAAGTTCAACGTTGGGAGCAGGAAGAAATACTGGAAGAAATGGAAAAGCGCAATGAATTGTGTAAGGAAAAGACAAAAAAGCGAAAACAGATTGTAGAGCCGGTTTTTGGCACATTAAAACGAAATTTTAATCAAGAATATATGTTATTGAAGGGACTATCAAAAGTTAATGCGGAATTCAGCTTATCAGCCCTTGCTTACAACATAAAGAGAGCACAGAAGATAGTGGGAATTAGAAAATTAATAAAGGCTACAGTGTAAAATTACCTAGCCTTTATCAGAAAAATGCTTTAAGTTTGTTTTTACACAACCTGCTCGCCCCTCCCTGGACCTACTTCCCCCTCCTTAGTGTCAAGCACGGGGCAGGCTTCCTCGGAATGACATTTCCGGAGCTATCAACCTGGTGTCGGGAAACAAGGTAATTTCCTAACTACTTTTTAAGATTACTATATTAACCTTTTATCTGAGTTTTGAATAATATATAACAGCTCTTTTCAGGATGGTTAATATCCTGCCATCCTCTGCCTGTATATGAAAAGCGTTCTCATCATGCCAGAGAATCTGTCCTGAAAGCTTTTTGTCATTAACCAGGCAAAACTCCACCACGTATTTTTCTTTTATAAAATTTTTTATTTCGGCTGAGCCGGGTCCTTTTAATTCAGTCATCTATGTATATCTCCATAATATTAATCTAAGTCTGCTTAAGCAGTTTAGGCTTAAAAAATTCAAATATAGCATATACTAAAGCTGTTATTATCGCTAATAACCAGAATAAGAAAGAATAAGTTATGATTCCAATAATTATAACCAGCCCAAGCTCAGGAATAATGCCTTTTATTATTTCCCTAAATGCCTTGTTTTCAAGGTTTTTGGCTTTATAAATTTTGTTCATCGTTATCCAGACTATATATATTAATAATAAAAATGACAAAACATATATAAAGTTTGAAATTCCAAGCATTGAAATATTGATAAGTTCCGTGCCTGTGAGGTAATCAGAAAATTTATATTTTTTAAGCCCTTTTAAAGGCGGCATTGAGAATTCAGGCGGGAGTATGCCTGCAACTTTACCCTCAGACTCCATAGATTCAGATTCATCCGTCATAACATTCTGCGCTATCTGCTTTGCTACATTAGTTTTATCTGTATAATATCCATATTCAAAGTCCCTGCTTATATAAGAATTGGTTATATAACCAAAATAATCTTTACCGTCAGGGTTTAAACCTGAAAAATTCCAGTATTTCATACTTTCAGGAACGTACACAGACCAGGAAACCGTTAATACAGGCATATTCTGTATACGAGGAAGCTCAAAGTTCTGAAAATTAAATATTTTATTCAATAATGTTAAATTAAACTTCTGCCTGTACATTACAACAAGGTTAAATGGATTTGTATCCTGGTAATTTTTAATGTTAACAAAGTATATAGTATCTTTTTTGTCTTGAATCTCCTGTTTTTCAATCTGAACAGATTTTCCGTTAATCATGGCGCTTAAGATTTCAGCTTTTTGAGGAAGCTTAAATTTAAAAAACTGCTCACTCATATTCCTGATAGTATATTTAACCCGGGAAGTAAGCACTCCATTGGAAGAAAGCCTGGAATCCGCCAGCGCTTTGTCTGTCATAGCAACTTGTACAGGCGCATCCTTATGGGGTATTATCTCAAAAGCAAGGGAAAATCCCTTATTAATAAAGCTATATGCTGCAATTAAAGGATATTCAGCGAGATTTTGCAATCCGGCAGGCAGGTCACTTATGTCAACCCTGGAAATGTTTTTTGCTAAAACAGGTATTATTTCCGAGTTACCGGATGTTTGCAGGGCAACGTATCCGGAAACCTTGTTTATTTCCTTGCCAACAGGGTAAATGTCCGGGATTGCCAGTTTTGTGGGTTTATTTTGAAATGTTTTTTCGTAAATAACATTTAAATTAACACTATCCCTGATTTTTGAATTAAGATAAACAGTCAATAACTTTCCGGGCTTTTCTTTATCAGGATCTGTAACCTTATAATTGCCTTTATTAACTATATTTTGCGGACTTATAATATCAATAACTTCTATATCATCAGGAATTTGGAACTTAAACTGCTCTACAGGGCTGTGATAGATTCTGAAAGAATAATCCGAAAATCCTTGAAGCAAGCCTTCATCAATAGTAATCAATGTATTTATGTCAGAAATTACTTTAGCAGGCTTACTTTCCGGCTTAACTTTTTTTATACTTCCGGTTTTTTTGGCTGCCGGAAGTGTTTTCCAGGATATTTCAACACTGCCTTTTCCGGTTATATCCGCTGAAGTTACACTGTATTCCCCTGTTTTTAGGGTTTTTAACCCGGTTGAGTTTGAGATATTAAGGTCAACCGTGTTTGAGGGATGTTTTATTTCCAGCCCGGCTATTGCAAGATCAGGAATTAAGAACCTTGCAACCCGTCTGTTGCCGGATTTATCGTTTTTTACATCAAACTTAATTTTAAGCCTGTGATCGCCCACTTCATTGGAAATCACCTTAAAAAAAGAATTCCCGGTGACAACAGACATTGCCTTTCCCTCGAATTCAGCGTGTTTAAATCCTGTGTTTGTTGACAATAAGGGAATTTCAGCCCATTTTTTATTCAGGATTTCAATTTTATAATCACCCTCAAATGTGACGTAATCATCCTTTATTTCTCCGTTTAAACTAAGGGCTTTAATCACATAATCAACAGGAGATGGTTTTTCAGGCGAAGATTTTTCCTCAATAAGCTTTTTTAGCTCTTTATATGACATATATACAAGCTTTTTATTCTTTTCTAAGAGCTTATCAAGCTCTTCAAACGGTAGAAACTTAAGTATTTCTCTTTTTAATACAAATTTTTGTTTAGTATCAGCTTTATATTGCTGGAAATTTGATCCGCTACTTGCTGAAAATACAGTTTTACCGGTAATAAATGTTAATATAAAAGCTAAAATTATTAATATAGACAGATTTATTTTATTTCTTAACATCAGTTTTCACCCTCCATACTGGTATTTTGCCCGATATTTTCCTGCGCCCCCGGTTTTTGCAGGAACTTTTTATAAATAAACTCACCGAGTTTGTATATTACAAAAAGCGCGATGCAAACCAGCCCAAGCCCGATCAGTGCTGTAGCCACCATAATCATTATTTTAGGGATGAAAATCAAACCGCAAATTAATAAAATTATAATTCCAACAGCTGTTCCGGCTATTATAAAAACTTTTTTTGACAGCATTTGCGCTATTTTGATTATTTTCTGCCCGAATAGAGCAGCTATTGTACCGAGCAGCAAAATCCATATCAAATGCAGCCCTACGTTCATATAAAGAATTACAGCCAGCACCAGCGCTGATAATATAAATTCAGTTGATTTATATGCCCTGGTTTTAAAGCTCTTAGCTATAAAATAAAACGCAACTGCCATTAACAAAAGCATAAGCATATTAATGATAATCGGATTTGCATAAAATGCGGTGATATACGGAAATTTATCCGCCTCAAACGAAAGCTGGTAAAAACTGAACCCATGTCCTACCTGAGGAAGATTTACGTATACAGGAAGTTTTCCAACTTTTTTACTTTTGTATAACTGCCTGTACATTTGCTTACCGGTAATTATTTCCTGTTGAGGAGCAAAATCAGCCTGCAGCCTGCTTCTTAAAGGAGCACCTCTCGTTGCTTCCTGCATAATCTTACCGGAACCTAAAATGTTAAAATCCGGTTTTCTCCTTTGTACATGTCTCGGTTTTTCTTCTTTTAAAAGATTTGAGGTCATTCCGGACGGGAAAAACCTTATATTCCGGGGGACATAAATATTCCAGTTAATTGTATTAGCCATCAATTCAGTGCTAATAGCTTTTAAACTAGCCATGCCTGCAATCCATCCCGGAGTATTAAGAACTTTATCCGTGAAATAAACTATTTCAACAGGAAATGCCTTTTTATTCCTCTCGGAAGATGTTGATTTTATAAGCGGGATAGCGTAAATTCCCTTTTTATCATCCTTAAGCGCGGGTTTTACCGACTTATTATTTACATAAACACTCCAAATAGAGGACTTTTCAGGCAGGTTTACATTAAGAAACTGCTTACCTGTGTTTCTTACAAGTAAATTAGCCTTTGTAAACATTTCACCTCTGCGGTTAAGAGTGGAAGTTATGTTAACAGATTCCAGGTTAGCTTCGTATACAGCGACGTCTTTATGCTTAACCACATTAATTGTTATATCATAAGGAATTTCTTCGGCTTTATCCTTTGTTTTAGTGTATTTTAGCGCAATTGACGCCCTGGTTCCACGAAGTTCACCTTCCAGTTCCTTTGAGTCAATTTCCCTGTAATTCTTTGTTTTATCAGCTTCTATTATGGATGATTCAATATTTGTCGTCTCTACAGCGGCAACAAAACCTGTTTCCCGGTCAATATTACTGTTTACCAGGGTTATTGCCGGAATTTTTGTTGTAAAAGTTGAATCATCAAAGTTTTTGCGATAATTAACGGTAATCTTAATTTGCCCTTCCACCGGGGATACCAAGGAAATAAGGAGTATATTATCTTTTATTTCAGGATACGGGTCAACTAACTCATTATCTTTAACATTTATTGAATCTATTTCTATATCTTCAGGAATATAAAATTTAAATTCGCTTAAAGAAGACCTTCTTATGTCAACATTAGCGGTAAAAGTCCCTTTTAGAGTACCTCTTCCCATTTCTATTTTTGAATAAGTCACAGCATTAATCGAAGGAGGAAGATTTTTATCTGAAATCTCAGCTATTTTACTTTTTGGGCTCCATTTTACGTCAATTTTACTTATGGGAGGGAATGATGCGATAATTTTTGACCCTGAATCAACCTTTTCTGTGGCTAATGAAACAGATTTCGGCACCTGAAAAACAAGGTCAGGCTTGTCAACTATGCATTTTAAGTTTGTTACGGGGATTTCAGGCAGGCTGATTGAGAACATTTTCACGTTCTGGGTGGGTGAATTAACAATATTTTCCGTGAAATCCGCTTTTAAAACATAATTACCCTTGTTTTTCAGGACAAGATAGTGATAGCCAGGTTTTACCCGGTGATAATTTTTGAATTTATTCCTGTTTCTTAACATTTCGGATTTATTTATGATAAAAGCAGGTTTATCACCGAGCATTGCTGATGAAATACCGGTTTTATCAGCAATAATAGGAATAAGTACCCATTCATCATCAAGTTTATTAATATTATAAATACCTTTTATCTTTAAGCTGTTATCAGCTATATTAGCCGTGAAATCTGCCGATGCAATTCCATAGCTGATCGGGGGAGGTACAGGTTCAGTATTTTGTAAGTTTTTAGAGTTCTTTATTTCCTCCAGGTCTTTATCCTGAATAAAAATATATCTGTTATTCAGGTTATTTAATTGTTCCGGTTTTTCAGGATCATAAGGAACCCATAATTCAAGGGCTTTATCAGCATTTTTTCCTGCCAAAGTTTTTTCTGCAGACACATTAGCGTAGCAGCAAAATAAAATTATCCCCAGAAACAGAATAAGTAAGCTTCTTTTCATATTCAACCCTTCTTCCAAATTTATATAAAAATTTTAATATATGAAATTCTTTCTGTTAAGTAATGATTATAACAAATTTTGAACTAATTTAAAAATAGTAAATAACTCGAATCACGAATTGTGTTTTTTGAGAAAATTTCAGCAGGCTATTACAGAGTTTTACTTATTTCGTGATTCAGGTTAAATAATAAATAAAAAACCCGGGTTTCCACTACCAAATTTTTTATTATTTCTGGACCGCCGCTGTTTTTGAGTTTGAGAAAATTTTTCTTAAAATTAACCCGGCTATTTCAAGTTTTGTCATTCTGGAAATCGTCTCAGCGTGTTTGTTTTTACTGTCAATTACAGTTACTGCGTTATAATCACTTTCAAACCCGATATTACTTTGTGAAACATCATTAGCTATAATAAAATCCAGGTTTTTTCTTTCCAGTTTCCTTATTGCATTTTGCTCAAGGTTTTCTGTTTCCGCGCAAAAACCTACTGTTATTTGAAACGGCTTTTTAAGTTTTGAAATTTCACCTAAAATATCAGGATTTTTGATAAGTTCAACGCATATCTCATCATTGTCTTTTTTAATTTTATTTTCCGCAATTTCCTTTGCCCTGTAATCAGAAACCGCAGCAGCCATGATAAGAACGTCAGAACACAGGAATTTATCGGTTACTGCATCCAACATTTCCTTTGCTGTAGGTGTTTCAATTGTTTCATAAGGTTTTTGCACTTTAAATGTTGAAATAAGGCATACTTCTGCCCCAAAATTATAAGAAGAGTCAGCTATGGCTGTCCCCATTTTACCGGAACTTCTGTTACCTATGTATCTAACAGGATCTATAGGTTCCCTGGTTCCGCCTGCCGTAATTAAGATTCTTTTTCCTTTTAAAAAATTCCCTTTTTCCAGTATTTGACAGGTTTTATCAAAAATTTTATCAATATCGGCAAGTCTTCCTGTGCCTTCGTATCCGCAGGCAAGCTCTCCTGCTTCAGGATATACAATATAAAATCCTGCTTCGGCTAATTTAGCGATATTTTCCCGGACAAACCGATTGTTCCACATTTTATAATTCATTGCGGGAGCAAGGATTACAGGCTTATTAAATGCAGCTATAAGCGACGTCAGAAGGTTATCACAGATTCCGTTTGCTATTTTACCTATAGTATTAGCCGAAGCAGGAGCAACCACGAACAGGTCAGCTTCATCAGCAAGGCTAATGTGTTCGGGTCTCCATTCAAAATGCTCAAACTGACTGATAAAGACCGGATTTCTGGTAAGGGTTCTCAGTGTGGTTTCCGTCACAAAGTTAGCTGCATTGGGAGTTAAAACAGCTTTAACATCCCCGCCGGACTTGACAATTTGCCTTATTAGACCGCAGGTTTTATAAGCAGCAATTCCGCCTGTTATTCCTAAAAGTATTTTTTTCCCTGCTAATTTCATTATTTATAGCTCTCGGTTTTGTTAATTTCATTAATCACTGTAGTTTCCAGTTCATGAAATGTTCTATCCAGGCAGTCATTTACTATACAGTAATTAAATTCCGGCTTTCTATCTATTTCGGATTTTACTATGGATAATCTTTCCTGAATTTCTTTATCTGACTCAGTTTTTCGTTTAAAAAGCCTGGACTTAAGCTCTTCAATTGAAGGAGGTTCTATAAAAATCAAAATAGCATCAGCTCTCTTTTCTTTTACCTGTAAAGCGCCTTTAACATCAATTTCCAGCAGGAGATTACAGCCTTGCTTAACAACTGAATCAGCTATATTTTTATCAGTACCGTAATAATTCCCGGCAAATTCCGTCCATTCAAGAAAATCTTCTTTATTTATCCTGTCGAGAAAAAATTTTTTTTCAATAAAAAAATAATGAATCCCGTTAACCTCGCCCGGTCTGGGAACCCTGGTAGTAACCGAAGTTGAGAGGACAATTTCAGGGTGTTTACCGGTTAAAAGCTTTACAAGAGTACCTTTTCCCACGCCGGACGGTCCTGAAATAACAAATATTTTACCTTTTTTTTCCTGGTTCATTAGCTCTAAACTGCCTTTTAAGCAATATTTTATGGTTTATTATTATATTACCAAAGTTGCTGCTTATAAATTTTTTCAAAATGCC
>JANQEP010000025.1 GCA_028278305.1 Candidatus Gastranaerophilales bacterium | reverse complement strand
CGAACTCACAGCTGTAAGAGCAGAAGAAGAAACAATGAAAAAATTCGCTGAGGATCATGCGAAGAAAGATTTCAAATTCGCATAATTAAAGAATGATCTGTAAAATCCGTAAAGCTCCCTGTTTAAGGGGGCTTTGCTTTTTGTGTTATTAATGGTGCTAAAATATTTAATTGAAAGTCATTAATTTAAGGGATAAAGAATAAAAACTTACCCATTTTAAAATTTTTTCATACTTCCTTAATATAGCAGCCGGATTTATATCTGAAATATGCAAAAAACCCTTTCTATTGAAGAATCCCTCAAGCTCCTGCCTGAAGCTCCCGGTGTATACATTATGTATAACCGGGAAAATGAGGTTATTTACATAGGAAAAGCTAAATATCTAAACAAAAGAGTCAGAAACTATTTTGCCAAACACCATGATTCACCAAAGCTGAATGTAATGGTCCCGCAAATTAACAGGTTTGAATTTATAATCACGGACTCGGAAGTTGAAGCGCTGATCCTGGAATCCCAGCTTATAAAAAAACATAAACCGAGATATAACGTACTTTTAAAAGATGACAAAAGGTTTCCCTGGTTTTTAATAACAGACGAGGAATACCCCAGGATTATGGTCATAAGAAAAGCTGATAAAAAAAATAATAAAGGCAGGTATTTCGGACCATATACAAACTCACGGGCAATGTATTCCACACTGGAGCTGATAAAAAAAATATTTCCCCTGAGACAATGCAAAAAACCGCGTTTTAAAGACCGCCCCTGTATGTATTACCAGATAGGGAGATGTCCTGCGCCATGTCAAAAATTTATTTCAAGCGGGGATTATAAAAAAATCGTAAAGCACGTTGAAATGTTCCTGTCCGGTAAGCAAAACAGGCTGCTGGAAGAATTAAAAACCCGCATGGAATCCTATTCACAGGACCAGGAGTATGAAAAAGCCGCCAGATACAGGGACAGCTATTTTGATGTAATGAAAGCCGTTACGAGACAGAAAGTGATTTCCGAGAATACATCTGTTAACCAGGATGTTATCGCGTTTCATAATGACGATTTATTGATGGCAGTGGTCCTTTTAAAAATCAGGGAAGGCAGGTTAATTGCAAAAGAGGATTTTGATATTAAACTAAACAGGCTTCACACGCCTTATGAAGCGTTTATTGCCTTTATACGGGAATATTACCAGATTGTCGATGAAACTGAAATCCCTAAAGAACTGATTTTAGGCAGTGAAATAGAAGAAAATGACGAAAAAATTATAAATGAATGGTTAAGCGCAAAAAAAGGCAGTAAAGTAAGCATAATTAATCCTAAGCTGCAAAAAAAATTCGAACTGGTAGAAATGGCGACAAAAAATGCCCTGTCAGCTTTTGAAAACCTTAAAATCATTGAGCTTAATGAGCTTCAAAACGACTGGAACGAAGTTGGAAGCTATATTCAGGAAAAACTTAAGTTGCCGGATTTTCCCAACAGGATTGAGTGCTTTGATATTTCCCATATTCAGGGAACAAATACAGTTGCCAGTATGGTAGTCTTTATTAACGGAAAGCCTTACAAGTCCGAATACCGTAAGTATAAGGTAAAAACGATTTTAGAAGGGCATACAGACGATTTTGCAAGCATGAAAGAAGTTATCAAAAGACGGTATCAAAGGCTTTTAAAAGATTCGGAAGCTGATAAAAAAATTCCTGATTTAATTGTTATTGATGGAGGTAAAGGACAGCTCTCGGCTGCACTGGAAATTTTTGACGAGCTCGGGCTGAATAACCTGCCCGTTGTTTCACTCGCAAAAAAGTTTGAAGAAATTTACCTTCCTGGCAAATCCAAGCCCGTGGTGTTTCCTGCAGGATCAAAAGCCCTGTTTCTTTTTCAGCAGGTAAGGGATGAAGCTCACAGGTTTGCTGTGAACTATCACAGGAAGCTAAGGGAAAAAAATGCAATAAAATCAGTGCTGGATGAAATTCCGGAACTTCAAATTTCCCATAAAAAATTACTTCTTGAGCATTTTGGAGATATAGACGGAATAATGTCGGCGACAAAATCGGAATTAGCGAGAATTCTCGGTAAGTATAGAGGGTACAGACTTTATAAATACCTGCATAACTAACCCGTTATTTGGGTTCACTTCATTTTAGGATTACTTATTGAAATCGGTATAACTGTTAAAAATTGTATCAATTGCTATGTAAGATAGAATAAAAAATTTTTTACATGACTTAATTAATTGAAAACCCGTAAGCAAAAAAGGAGAATAAAATCATATTGAACAATGTCAGCTTAAATTTTTTAGCTTCCGGGATAAATGCAGCTCCGAAAACAGTTTCGTTTAAGGGAGATGATGAAAGCCGTCCAGGCATGGCAATTGCCCGTATTCTTAATGGCTATTTTATTGCTTTATCAAACCTTAATGAAATCAATCTCAGAGATGAGCGCTTATTATCAGATGACCTAGATAATAGTCTGGCTTCAGATGAACCCTTTAATAACTTCATTATGCTTTTGAAAAACAACCCTACTATAACTGCCGATGAAATCGCATATAGCTTGGAAATAACCTTAGGTAAAACCACGAAAAACCAGGGAACGAGCGAAAAAAATCTTGCTGCCAATAAAATTGCCCGTGAAATTGTGTATTTAGTTAATACTTTCCAGGCTAGCACTGGCAATCCCGATAAGGACTTTAAAAGATTTAATGACATTAAATCCTTAATTGATTCCGTATCGAAAGATCAAACCGGCAGCAGGGTCAGTTTCGATGATAGGCGTTTTGATAACTTAATTAAAGCCTTGAGAAAAAACCCTAGAATAACTGCCCATGAAATAGCAATAAGATTGCAAGAAATGAGACCTCCGAGACCATCTGATTAAACAAAAAAGGAGAATAAAATTATGCTGAATAACGTCAGCTTAAATTTTTCAGCTTTCAGAATGAATGCAGCCCCGAAAGCAGTTTCGTTTAAGGGAGATGATCGTAAAGGAGATACTGAAAAAGTTTCTCAGGAAATTTTTAACCTTATTCGTAAAGCTGCAGGAGAAAATAGGCAAGCCGCTGAACTTCTTTTAATCTTTACAATTGACTTATTGAAAGAAAACCCTGATGTAACTGCCGGTGAAATCGCAGAAAATTTATCTTTGAGAAGAATTACCTGAATTACCAGTTACTTTTTTCCGTATAATGTGTATGCAGCAGCTCATGTGATTTATGCCCGTTAGGCTCTCCCAGGAATTCCTCATAGAGCTGTTTTACCGCAGGGTTTTCATGAGATTTCCTTAAAGCCAGGCAATCATCTTCCGTATAGATAGCCTGAGCCCGTTTTTTCCTGATGTCAGGGGCAGTAGGAATAGGCTGCCCGCCGCCTCCAAGACATCCGCCCGGGCATGCCATAACTTCTATAAAATGATAAGGCGACTTGCCCTCTCTGACTTCATCCATAAGCTTCCTCGCGTTAGAGAGCGTATGAGCGACTGCAACCTTAACTTCCGCGCCATCAAGAAAACTCCATTCAGGCGACGGGTCAGTAATAGTAACAGAAGCAGCTCTGATTCCATCCATGCCCCTAACCGGCTTAATATCCAGGTTTTCAAACGGGACTTCCCTGCCTGTCACAAGTTCATAGGCGGTTCTGATAGCAGCTTCCATAACACCTCCCGTAGCCCCGAATATAACCCCGGCGCCTGTGGAAATTCCCATTGGAGCGTCAAATTCAGCATCTTCAATTTCCATAAGATCAAGACCCGCCTGCTTAATCATTCTTGCAAGCTCGCGCGTTGTAAGCACATAATCAACGTCTTTATAACCGCTGTCAGTCATTTCAGGTCTGTCAGCCTCATACTTCTTTGCCGTGCAGGGCATAACCGACACAGAAACTATACTGTCAGGGTCAAGACCTTTTTTTTGGGCATAATATGTTTTAATTAACGCGCCGAACATCTGCTGCGGGGATTTACAGGTTGAAAGATTTGATAATAAATCCGGGTAATGATGCTCAATATAATTTATCCATCCGGGTGAGCAGGATGTAAACATCGGAATGGATACGTCGGACTTATCAACAAGCGCTTTTTTAAGCCTTGTAAGAAGTTCCGTTCCTTCCTCTATTATCGTTAAGTCAGCCGTGAAATCAGTATCAAAGACCGTGTCAAAGCCTAACATCTTAAGAGCGGCTGTCATTTTCCCGGTTACCCTTTCGCCCGGGGGAACGTCAAATTCCTCTGCGAGCGCTGCTCTGATAGCAGGAGCTGTCTGGACAACAACGTGTTTTGCCGGGTCTTCAATAGCCCGCCAGACATCTTTTGTAGCGTCTTTTTCTGTTAAAGCCCCGGTAGGACAGCGGTTTATACATTGCCCGCAGAATACGCACACTGTTTCATCAAGTGTAAGATCATAAAGACATCCTATGGAAGTTTCCTTTCCCCTGCCTACAGGTGTAATGGCTTCCACTTCCTGGATTTCCTCACAAACCCTGACACACCTGCGGCAAAGTATGCATTTATCGTTATCCCGGACTATCGGGCTGTTTTCTTCTATAGGAAATCTCTTTTCTTCGGGTTTTTTAAACCTTACTTCCTCAATACCGTACAGGGAAGCGAGTTCCTGAAGTTCACAGTTTAAATTTCTCTTACAGGTTGTGCACTCTCCGACATGTTCGGAAAGAAGCAGTTCCAGGATCATTTTTCTTGCCTTGCGGACTCTCTGGGAATTGGTATTTACAACCATTTCCGGTATTACGGGAGTATTACATGCCGTTTGAAGAAGCCTTTGTCCTTCAACATCCACCGCACAAACACGGCAAATTCCTGAAAGACAGAGATCATCGTGATAGCAAAGAGTTGGAATATGGATATTATTTCTTTTTGCAACATCCAGTATAGTCTCTCCCTGCTTTGCCTGTAATTCTTTACCGTTTATTTTTATGTTTAACATTGTTTCAGTAGCTGTCTGCATTTATTAATCTCCTTTTGATTGCTTTATTATTGCGGGTATAACCGAAGGGAACACGTGAGAGGATGTCCGGCATTCTTAAAAGTCTTCCCGGAAATTTTCATAAATATATACAAACGGATTGGCAGCAGTCTGCCCTAAGCCGCATTTTGAAGTGATTTTCATAACTTCCGCCAGCTCAAGAAGTGTTTTCATTTCTTCATCGTTTAGTTTTTCACCGCGGTCAATCCTGATAACAGCGTCAGTAAGCCTTTTAGTCCCTTCCCGGCAGGGCGTGCACTGACCGCAGGATTCTTCTTCAAAGAACTCCATAAAGTTTCTGAGCACATGCACCATATTTCGGGATTTATTGAAAATCATGATTGAACCGCCGGGCGGGTAGCCTTCATAGCATATCGGCTTGTCAAAATCTTTTTCACTTGCGGTAGCGCCGCCGGCTCCCCCAATTTGTACGGCTTTTGTATTTCTTGATCCTACAAGATCCAGCATATCCTGGACTTTTGAGCCAAGATCAAGCTCATAGACCCCGGGAGCTTCACAATCACCCGAGATACTAAATAATTTGGTCCCGCAGGACTTGTCTGTTCCGAATTTTTTAAACTCTTCCGCGCCATGGCAAATTATGTATGGAACATTACAAAAGGTCTCGACGTTGTTTATAACTGTCGGATAGCCTAAATATCCTTCCTGGGCAGGATATGGGGGCTTATTCCTTGCTTCGCCCCTTTTGCCTTCAAGTGACTCAATGAGGGCTGTCTCTTCCCCGCACACATAAGCTCCTGCATTCAACCTGAATTCTATGTCAAAGTCAAAATCCTTACCGAGAATATTTTTTCCGAGATACCCCCTGTTTTTCATTTCATCTGTTTTGTTCATCAAATCATTGAGCATCCATTTATATTCTGCCCTGAGATAGATAATTCCATAGTTTGAACCGACCGCGTAACCTGCAATAGTCATTCCCTGTATTAATTTATCAGTGCTCTCAAGAAGCAGGACCCTGTCTTTAAAAGTTCCGGGTTCGCCTTCATCAGCATTACAAATTACGTATTTTTTCTTACCTTCAGCTTTTGCGGTAAAATCCCATTTTAAACCTGTTGGAAAACCCGCTCCGCCTCGTCCTCTTAAACCGGAATCCTTGATTAACTCAACTATAGCTTGCGGTTGATATGAAAAAGCCCTGTTAAGTAGTTCAGTATATTCACATATTGGTGATAATAAACGACTTCTCTGCATTTTTTTCTCCTTATTATAGGCAATTCTTTATATAATCAGCTGTTTTCTTTTGCTTTGTATTCTTTTACCAGTTCCACAGCCTTTTTGGAATCCATTCTTGCGTAGACTTCATCATTGATAAGCATAGCCGGTCCCTGGTCGCACATTCCTATGCAGTTTGTTTTTTCCAGGGTAAACATCATATCATCTGTTGTACCGCTGCATTTAACTCTTAATTCTTTTTCAAGAGCCTTTATAAGCTCGTCTTTTCCTGCAAGGTCACAGCCTATTGTCTGGCAGATGCGGATTACGTACTTACCTGTGGGTTTTGTTTTAATGAATGAATAAAATGTAGCCACGCCATAAACTTCATTTGGGCTGATGTTCATTTCCTTGGCAACGTCTCTTATAATTTTCTCCGTAAGATAGCCTTTTTTGCCCACTAATTCCTGAAGAATAGGCAGCAAGTACTCTTTTGCTTTCTGGTACCTGCCGGCAATTTCCATGACATCTCTGTCAATTTCAAATGTTTTCATTTGCTTCTCCTGATAAGCTCTTTATCATTGATTATTAAACCGGTTTAAGCAGAATTTTTAATAGCAGATTTGAATTTAAAACTTTGATAGGTTTATTAAACCCTTTTACATAATGATATCACAAAAATTCTATATAAATGAATTATAGGAAATTAATATAATCAGATTTTACATTTTAAAATCTGCCCGGCTTCGTTATTCTACTGCTGAAACACGATGTTATTCCGTTGCGGGTGGGGATTTTTGAAAAATTTTAAAATGCGTAAGTTTTTATTTTTTACCCCTGAAAAGTTTTTCCGGAAAAAACAGCCGGCTATTGAAGTTATAGCCAGGCTCAGGGTAATTGATAAAAAAATGTTGGCAAAAAAACCGGTTCTGTATAAAATGTCATAGAATAATGATTGAGAGGAAGTTAATATGCAAGCACAGACAGATATTAAAAATTTATATTCTGACTACGTAAAAACACTTGAGACATATATTATGTTCAGGATAAAGCAAAGAACAACGGAGCTTACTCCTGAATTAAAGGCAAAAAACAGAACTCCGATCAATTTAAGCATGGGTGCTCCGACCCAGGCACCTCCACAGGCTGTATTTGATGCCCTGACAAGATCTCTTGGCGAGCCGGGAATCAGCACTTATTCCACGCCAAAAGGAGAAACATTCTTTCTCGAAGCCGTAGCCCAAAGAATGAAAAACAGATTTGGCGTAGAGCTGGATGCCAAAACAGAAATTTTTTCTCTTATCGGCTCTAAAGAAGGTCTTGCAAATATGTTCAGATGCATTGTTAACCATACTCTTAACGAAAAAGAGCAGGATATAATCTTAATTCCCGATCCCGGATATGCTTCTTACAAGGAGCAGATAAAAGTTATAGGCGGAAAACCTTACCCGATCCCGCTTATTTATGAAAACAACTTTATGCCCTGCATTAGATCAGTAATGCAAAACCTGGAAAAAGAAGGTTTTTGCCCTGATAAAGTAAAAGCCCTGGTTATAAACTACCCGAACAATCCGCTTGGAGCCACGGCAACAAGAGATTACCTTAAAGCAACCGTAGATTTTTGCAGGGAAAAAAATATCCTGCTGATAAGCGATGCCGCATATGCTGATATGTACTTTGCCGGGCAGGAACCTCCTGCCAGCATACTTGAATTTGAAGGCGCCAGGGATATAGCAATAGAATTTCACAGTCTCAGCAAGCCTTACAGTATGACAGGCTGGCGTTTAGGATGGGCATGCGGTAATAAAGACGCTGTCGGAATCCTCGGTAAAATGAAATCTACCGTGGATACTGGTCTTTTTAAAGCGCTTCAAAAAGCAGCCGCAGAAATCCTGGTCTCTAAAGAAGGTGATGAGTACATAAAAAAGGCTAATATTGAGTTTCAGAAAAAACAGGAAATATTACTTAAAGGCTTTAAGGAACTGGGATGGGATATTGATAATCTGATTATTCCAAAGGCAACCTTCTACCTCTGGTTACCTATACCACAAAGATTTAATTCTTCTGAGGAATTTTGCAGTCAGCTTCTGGAAAAATCAGGTGTAGTAGTCGTTCCGGGAACCGGATTCGGTCAGTACGGAGAGGGTTTCTTCAGGATTTCTATCAGTCCCGGGGAAAATGCTCTTCAGGAGGTTATATCAAGGCTAAAACAGGATGGTTTTACTTTTAAATTTAACTAACTCGAGTCGCTAATTGCATGTATGCAACATTTGCCAAAACCCACCCATGAATGAGCTACTGCGTTAGCTGCCGCGCACAACCACCCTAAAGGTGGAAAAGAGGCTTCGCTGCGAAATGC
>JANQEP010000040.1 GCA_028278305.1 Candidatus Gastranaerophilales bacterium | reverse complement strand
AATTTTGAAAAAATGTAATTAGCAATTCGAGTGAGTTAATTTAGAGATTTGCTTATTTTCTTTTTATAACCTGTATAACCTTTCTATGTGTTAAATAAGGAAGATGTTTCTCTGTAATCATCTCCCCGGGAACGAGTACAGGAATTCCTGGCGGGCATACAGCTATTACTTCCACTGATACCATGCCTACGCTATTTTCGGTTTTAACTTCTTCTTTTGCAGAAACATATGCATTTCTTGGAGTACATACTATTTGCGGTACATGAAACGGCATATATTTTGTTTTTTCAAGATGAGTAATGTCTAAATATTTTTTTTCTGCGATATTTTGAATACTTTCACAGAAATAATAAAGCTCTTCAGGCATGTTTCCAATATTTGAAAGCGCTAAAATTCCTTCATCTGTTGCGGATTCTATCTCAATATTATATTCAATTTCCAGTAAACTCTGAAGCCGCTTACCGCTTAACCCCTCAACTGTTATGTATATTTTGGTATTGTCAATATTTACGCCGTTATCTGTTGACAGGCAATGAACACCTTCTGTCCCGTTAAGAATTTCCCTTACAGCTTCAGCGTTTTTTATTGCATAATTCAGCCTCTGCTTTCCGTAAAGCGAAGAAAGATATGCTCTTGCAGCATCAAGACTTGCAAGAAGGGTATATGAAGGACTTGTAGACTGAAGCATGCCGAGGTTAGCTTCTATTTCATCAGGATTAATCCTGCTGTCTTTAGCAATATGCAAAACAGAACTCTGGGAAAAACTTCCGCCTGTCTTATGAAGAGAATGCACAACCGCATCAGCTCCGCATTCCAGGGCTGATACAGGAAGTTTATCACTGAATTTCCATAAACAGCCGTGAGCTTCATCAACGATTAAGCTCACATTCCCGGCTTTACAGATAGAAGCTATTTTTTCTATATCACTGACCACACCTTCATAAGTCGGGTTTGTAATCCAGACCGCGGAGATTTCGTTGTTTTCATCAAGCAGTTTTTTTATTTCATCAGGATTAACCTGTCCCCAAATTCCCCATTTATCCAGCCATTGCGGTATTACCCACACCGGATTTGCCCCGGTAAAAGTAAGTCCACCTATAACTGATCTGTGACAGTTTCTGCCTATGATAATTTTTTTATTTTCCTTTGCGGCAGTAAGCGCCAGAGCCATGTTTCCCACAGAAGAACCGTTTATCAGAAAAAACGACTTTTGGACGCCGTATAATTCTGCCATTAAATCCTGAGCCCTTGCAATAGGACCATCAGCAGGGTATAGCTTTCCAAGCCCGCTGAATTCATCAGTGGTGTCAAGGCTGATTATTCTATCTCCAAAAATTTCCCTGAATTTCGGAAGAACTCCCTTACCTTTGGCATGCCCCGGTATATGCAGGGGAATTGAGGGATTCTTAAAAGCTTTTTCAAGAGCGTCAAGAATAGGAGTCTCTATGTTACTTAAATCCCGGGCTAAATCCTCGTTTAAATTAAAGACCAGGCTTTCTTCAAAACCCTGGGATTCTATTAAACTTTTATCTTTATTTTACACCCGGATTATCCTTTAGCTCTTCACTTCGTTAATTATTACAGTTTTTTCTTTCCGTAGTAATTTTATACTGCGTTAAAATTTTTATTGCAAGAAATTTCTTAACAGATTACCTATATTTTCCGGTATTAAACTTATTGAAACAATTTTTAGGGCTTTAAAATCTTTTTGCACTTTTAAGAGCGCCGGGCAAGGGCATTAAAAGCTCAAACATATATCTTGCTGCAGTGTTTTAAGGAGTAAACAATAAAAACTTACGTATTTTAAAATTTTTGAAAAATTTTACGTAAGAATTTTTTATTACTTCCTTAATATTCACTTACCATTTCTTCGCCTACTGTGTCAACCTGCTCGACTTTAATGTCTGTAATCAGCTCGCTGTAAGAAAGGACAGTTACCGTGGGAATATGTCTTTCAAGCAGCTGGTACAAAGGCAGCCTTATTCTGGGTGAGCATAGAATTACAGGTTGATGGTTCACTGCCTGGTGAGCTCTCATAAGAACAGATACCGTCATTTCTATTAATTCCTGAACTTGAAGAGGGTTTAGCAGGAACATAGTTCCAAGTTCGGTTCTTTGACAGGAATCATCAAGTATTTTTTCCCATTCCTGTGAGAGCGTGACAACGTAAAGAATATTATCACCGGTTGTATTGCCCAGGCATATCTGTCTTCCAAGAGAAGCCCGCAGCCTTTCTGAGAGAATATCAGGCTCTCTTGAGAACCTTGCAAAATCGCATAATCTTTCAAATATAAAAATAATATCCTTGATGGAAACTTTTTCCCTGATCAGGTTAACAAATATTTTTCTCAGATCACTGGTTGAAATAATTGCGGGCACAAGGTCGTTAACAAGGGTTGGATCCTGGGTTTTAACAAGTTCCATAAGCTTAATAACGTCTGTTTTAGTCATAATTTCGTCTACATACTTGCGCAGACATTCCTGTAAGTGCGAAACTATAGCATTTGCAGGGTCAACAGTAGTAATTTTATCGTTTTCATCCAGGTCTTCCGATTTTATCCAGTAAACAGGCTGCTGATAAGTAGGATCAGTACCTGTTATTATATCCTGCGGATGTGATTTTCCCAGAGCGTCCCACTGATCAGCCATTACCATAAGCCTGCCAGGATAGGCAAGTCCGGTTGCAACGTCATTGTTTCTTATTGAAATTAAATATTCATGGTCACCTATGGCCGTGCTGTCCATGATTCTTATACTCGGGATAATATAGCCCAATTCATCAGTCATTCTCTGTCTAAGTGCCGCGATTTTGGCGAGAAGCTGTCCTTCTTGCTCAGGATCAGCAATTACAAGAAGATTATTTCCTACCTGCAGGCTCAATATATCAACGCCAAGCCTTTCGTACATTTTATTAGGGTTAACAAGATCCTGCATGTTCTGCTTAACTGATTCCAGTTCATGATACTGCATCTGGACATCCTGTTGAAGAATTACGGTAAACGCCGCAAATGAAAGTATCAGTCCCAGAAGCAGGAACCACCACCAGGGCAGTCCCGTGATTCCCGCGGTAATAGTTATAAGAAACAGAAAGCCCGCCGCAAACCATAGGCTGTTTGGCTTGTTTAAAACCTGTGCAAAAATATCCCTTGCAAGGCTTCGGTCGGAAGCTGTGGTTCTTGTCATTGTGATACCGCTTGCAACTGCCATTAAAAGTGATGGAATCTGCGCTGCAAGACCATCACCAATTGTTAATTTTGTAAAAGTATCCACAGCATCAGCAAATTCCATTTGCATCATAAGCATGCCAATGGTAAGACCGCCTATAATGTTAATTACCGTAATGATAATACCCGCGATGGTGTCACCTTTTACAAACTTCATTGCACCATCAAGCGATCCGTAAAGAGCAGATTCCCTGGAGAGCTCTTCTCTTCTTCTGACTGCTTCTTCAGGGCTGATCAGACCCTGGTTAAAGTCAGCGTCAATGGTCATCTGCTTACCCGGCATAGCATCAAGAGCAAACCTTGCACCGACTTCCGCTATACGCTCAGAACCTTTGGTTATGACAAGAAACTGTACAATTGTGATAATAAGGAAAATTACAAAGCCAACAACAATATTTCCACCGGTTACAAAATCTCCGAATGTTGCAATTACCTTTCCTGCTTCGGCTTTGGTTAAAATAAGCCTTGTGGAGGCAATACTGAGCACGAGTCTGAACATTGTTCCTATCAGGATAATCGACGGAAAAGCCGCCAGGTCAAGAGGTTTTTGCACGTAAAGCGAAAGCGCTATCAACACTATCCCTATTGTTATGTTAATTGAAATAAACAGGTCAATAAAAGGTGTAGGAAGCTCAATAATAAGAATTACGATCAAGCCGAGAACAAATACCCCGAGTATAAGCTCGGTTAAAAAACCTGATTGTCCTTGTGCCTGAGCCAATTTACTTTCCTCCTATAAGCCCGCTTCAATAGCTTTCTGTAATATCTGAAGCTGGGTGGAAAATTTTGCGTCAACTATACCGTTTTTGGTTTCTACAATACAGCTTCCCCAGTCAACCTGGTCATCAGATACCACGATTATCCTTGTGCTTTCATTTTCAGGATAAACATCCGGTAGTCTTTCCTTAACTATTTCAACATCATTGGGATTTGTTCTTATTTTAATTTCAGTTTCATCCTTGCTCATTGATTTTATAACTTCTGAAACTACTGCCAGAATAACATTTTCATCTATTTGAAGTTCTTTTTTAATAAGTTTTTCCGCTGCTTTAACTGCAAGAAGCGCAATATCAGGCACTGAATTTTGTATAATCCTTTCTTTCGCAGTTAATAACTCCTTTATTGCAAGGTTAAGCTCTTTAATTTCCTGCCGGCACTTATCCAGACCGTACTCAAACCCTTCCCTGGAAGCGGATTCCTTAATAGCATTTGCTTCTTCCTGGGCACGTGAAATAAGATTTCTGTCGTCTGTTCGTCTATAACCCCTGCGGCGGTCACCTCGCCTTCTTTCCTCTCTTTCCCGGATTACCGGCTGGGAAAAATCTTCATGATTCGCATTTTTTTTATTTCCTGTCTTCGGTGAGGTTTTTTTTTCACCGGAAATTTTAGGGTCTTTGCCTGAGCCTTTTAACTGATTTTTTTTCTTGATAATCATTTTCCAACTGTCAGTTGTCTTTGTTTAGAATCTGAAATTATTTTAGGTTATATAAGCCTTATGCTTTCGTAGCAGCAAGCTTACTTTTAAGATGATTATATAATATTTTAATGATATAGGGTGAAATTTCAATACTAAATGCTTTTGATCCGTTTTCAAGCAGGCAGTCGCTTAAAAATTTCTGAATTTTTGATCTTTCATATAACGTAAGATTTATTATTTCTTCTTCCCCGTATTTTGACTGAAGGTTTTTAAAAAATTTAATAAGCTCATCTGTTTTAGGTTTGGCAATTGAAATAATATTTTTCCTTAAATCCCTGACATAGCTGTTGATCAACGAGGCATCAAGCTTTTGTTCCAGATCTTTAATTTGCAGACAGGATTGAATCTTCTGGCGTTGAACTTCATCCATATTTTCCAGAATTTTTTCGACTTTTTTCCCGGGCATTTTTTTAAGAACCATTGCTATGGTTATATATTTCATAGTTTTTTCTTTTTCTTCAGCGGAATCTGTAGCGTTTCTCCGGGATTCTTCCGCCATTTTGTCAACATTTGACTGCGAGAGAATATCTTTCTTTTTATCTTCAGAAATAGCACTTGCCTGAACCAGCTGGTTTATAGATTCTTCATAAACTGTCTTTACATTATGTTCAATAAAAGCGGCAGTTTTGGCATCATCAAATTTTTCAATGTTAGCATGAAGTGTTGCTTTTAATGCAGCAAAAGCTACCTGCTGAAGTATTTGATCCCAATACTGGCTTTCAAGCTCTGCTTTTATTAAGTCAATGGCTTTATGAAACGTCCATTCACCTATAAACTGGATAATTATAGCTGCCTGTTGATCGCTAAATTGCTCTTTATATTGTTTTAAGAGATGATCACCGGTTATAGCACCAAATTCATAGACTTTTTTGGTAATATAATTTTTCTGCTCCTCGTTAAGTTCCTGAGGAACATACTCCATTGCCTGCTTGGCAAGATTTTTTGCAAACTCCTGTGAATTTAATTCATTTATCGGCAATTTATAAAAAACCCCCTCTCCATCTTTATTATAGATAAGAAACACTGTTTAATTCAGTAAAAACATAAAATTTCA
>JANQEP010000007.1 GCA_028278305.1 Candidatus Gastranaerophilales bacterium | reverse complement strand
TATACCAATTTCAATAGATAATCGTTAAATGCAATTAATGCGCATTTGTCATCACGAGGAGGAGTTTAAAACAGGCAATATTGCCTGTTTTAAACTGTGACGTGGTGATCTCAGGTTATAAAACATATTAATGTTTGTTTGACAGATTACCGCGTCAGGATTTTTCAAGTATATTAATATCATAGAGAATCGTCTTTCTGAAAAATCCCTCCTCGCAATGACATGCGACGTTTTATGTTTTTAATTCCATGTTTACTTATTGAAATCGGTATAAAAAAAATTAATCAAACTTCAATATTTTGTCAGGTTAATCATGATTAACCCGACCTACAATTATTTTAAGAAATTTATAATTCGATAAAATAACCTTTTATTTTTTATTGGTTGAGTGTGAACTATACTTGCAATTTCGTTTTCAATGACATGCGGCGTTTATAAATTTTTAATCACACGTTTATTTTCTCAGACCACTAATAATTCCTTAACCGCTGCCAGGTTTTTAAAGTCACGGTAAACAATAAAAAACCGGGCATAAAATCCCCGGTGTAAAGAAACGGTAGGTAGGATAATTTATATTAGCGAAGATAATTTAATAAAGAAGGCTGGATAATCCTGGAGCTGACCTGCAAGGAAGCCTGAAGAGCGGTCTCCTGAAACTTCAGGTCAGATATTGCTTTTGCAAAATCCACATCCTGCACTTTAGACCTGGTTTCTGTCAGGTTAATTTCATCACCTGTATGTATCTGCTCGGTAATCTCCAGCCTCTCCAATAACCCGCCGAGTGATGACTGAACTTCAAGAAGAGTAGCCATATCATCGTCCAGATTAGCTAATTTCTGCCTTATAACATCTTTATCCTGGTTCCCGGCTTTGTATTCCTCCCTCAGGGTTATCAGGGTCTGCAATAATCCCTTTCCTTCAAGGGTATCAGGAGTACCGGGATTATTATCGTGATCCCCGGTGTAATAATACCCGAAAACATCATCCCCGCCCTTATTCATGGTTATAAACACGCCTTCTGAAATTTCTACCTGCCTTTCATAAGACCCGTCAGACGAGCCGTTATATTGAATTTCCCCGGCGTTGGGTCCGTCAGTAAACGGCGCCGTATTTGTGTTTTGCCCCCCAAAAAGATACTTTGAACCAAACTTTGTATTGCCGAGATCCCTGACCTGCTCGATCAGCTGCTCTATCTGAACGCCTATAAGATCCATTTCTTCCTCGCCGGAAGTTACGTTTAATGCCTGTATTGTTAATTCCCTTGCTTTATGTATAGTCTCAAGAGTAGTTAATATTGATTTATCGGCAATTTCAATCTCGGATTTCGCGACATTTATATTTTTAAGGAAAGTATCAATTCTTCCAAGGGAGGAATTGGCATTCATAACCGTTGTTGCGGAAAAAACACTGTCGGAAGCCCGCTGGAATTCCCGACCCGAAGCTATTTTCCTTTGCAGTTCCATTAATAAGTCCCGGTTTGTAACAAGGTTGTTAAGAACGGTATTATTCATATAACCGCTGGTAATCCGCTGGTAATTCATTTTAATCCCCTTTTATATTATCCGATCATATTAAGTATAGTCTGTATGTTCTGGTTAACCACGTTAAAAACTCTTGCGGAAGCTTCATAAGACCTCTGAAACCTTATTAAATCGGTCATTTCCTCATCCAGGTTGATGCCGACCACAGATTCTCGTTTTAAAAAGACCTGGGCTGCGACACTTTCCTTTATTTCATAGTTATTTTTTATAGTATTTGCCTTACTTCCGACTTCACCGACCATATTTGTAATATATTGCTCGGTTGTAGCGCCGGAAAGACCTGCTATAGTGGTGTTAGTCTTCATTTCAGACATACGCAGGGCATTGCTCCCGTCGCCGGTCTCAGTAATCTCAGCGCCTGCAAGCCCGGCATCAGCAGCAGCTATTTGATAAGGATTATTTACTATGGCGTCATTTAAAGTTATAAGCCCGGCAAACCCTTCCAGGGTAGTTGGAGGTGTTCCTGCTGAATCCTCGGTAAACAGGATAGGCGGTTCCGGGTCCGCTCCGGTTCCGGATCCGTCATTTTCCGATAATTCCGGCGGGTCAACAGAATTATCAATATACCGCCCGTCCTGCTGGATTGCGTTAAACGCGTTCGCAAAGTTAAATGCCAGGTTATCCAGCTCGTCCATAACTGATTTTATGTTAAGCTTATTAGCCTCAGATCCGCCCATTTCAAGGATAGCGCCAATCCGTCCGGAATCCAGGACTGAATAAGCATCAGAGTTTAATATCCCGCCGGAAGCATTTTCAACCTGCACCCGGGCAGGATTATCTGTATCACCGCTCACAGCTTTAAAGAACCCCACCTGGGCGCCCCCGCTTACAAGGTTGGTGGACCCGATTGCCAGGGTTGCCGCCCCGTTTGCGTGATGAGTGATTTTTACGGGAATTAACGCTGAAATTTCATCAAGCAACTGGTCCCGCTGGTCAAGAAGATGATTTGGCGATGACCCCTGGGATGTCGCCAGTACAATGGAATCGTTTAAGTCAGCAACTGAGCTTAGCTTGTCATTAAGGTCATCTACGGTAATTTTCAATTTGCTGCTCTCAAGCGTGGAAGGGCTTGTATCACCCACAAGACTTGTTCTTAAATCCTTCAGCCTGCTATAAACAGAATTAAATTTTGTAGTCAGTTCCTGTGCCTGCTGAATAACGTTATTTCTGGCTACAATATCAGTAGAGTTTGATGAAAGGAAGCTTAATGCGTCATAAAACGCATTGAGCGAATGATTAATCCCTACATTATCAAGCTCGTTTGTTATATCTTCGATTAAATTAGCGTTTTCATTTAATTCCTTATAATAGTTATACTGGGTATTTTCGCTTCTGTAGTAGCTATCGAGGTAAGCATCCCTGTTTCTGCTTATGTCGGTGATGATAGCGCCCATAACATCCTGTGTGGCTTTTATGGGAATGGTTGAAACATTACCGCTTGTAAGCTGTGATATTTCAGCCCTTTGCTTGCTGTAGCCGGGAGTGTTCATATTTGAGATGTTATTGCTTATAAGGTCCATAACCGCCTGGTTTAATGACAATGCCCTCTGGGCGTTATATATACCGAATAGACTTGATGTCATACCCGCTTCCCCCGTTCTTAATTAAATTTCATGTATAACTGAGCTTATTGTACTTGAGCTTTCGTCTTTTATGACCCTGCCTTTGCTGTTGTAATAAGAATTTTCAGGCACGAGCACATTCACAATTGACGCTATGGAGCTCTCGATTATTGTTAAAGAATGCTTTATAAGCTCGGCATTAATATTATTCTGCTTTTGAGTGTTTGTAAGCAGATCATTCAGCTTGACCCTTAATTTTTCCAGGTGCTGCGCCTTATTTTTTTCCTCAATGTTATCTATAATTTCTTTAAGTGAGCTTTTATCCGGGTATAGCTGCAATCTTTTTTCCTCGAGTTTTTCTATTGCCGAATTATATTTTTCCAGCTCGTTATCTGTATTCATAATTCCCTCAATATCCCCTTTTACCAGGAAATTCTTTTTATCAACTATATACTGCTCAAGCTTTGAGCAGGCGTCTATTTCCTGCTCCAGGATTTTTTCAAGTTCAAGTATTTCTTTTTGCATCTTTATAAGAACCTCCCGAGTTTTTTATTAAATTAAGCTGTGTAATCAGCAAAAAGGCTTGTCCCGTATTTTAGCGCCTCTTCAATTTCTTCTTCCTGCACGCTGTTTATCTGGTATTTGTTTGCAAATTCCTGAATTTCAGACACATAAGGATTTTTTGGCTTGTAAACCTCAATATCATCCTGCCGGGGCTGTAAACCTTTATCTGAAACCTGCCCCAAATTGCTTATATTCTTTGATGAAATTGAAATTTTAACATGCTCATCAGGAAGTTTAGCGCTTTTTGGGATTTCATTATTATTTTTCACAGCCTTTTGAAAAGCATTTTGAGCTCTTAAAGCCTGTAAAATATTTTCCTGTGAACTGATACCGCTTACTGCCATATTTTATTATCCTTTATACCAAATCTTTCATCTGTTCATAAATTTGTTTTGCAAACCCAAAAGAAGTCTCCGGGCTGGAAGCAATATCCTTTGCTATTTCATCAAGGAACATTGACCTGAACATTTCCTCGCCTCTTCCGCCCGAGAGCAGTCCTTCCCTTTGAATTGTCGCGTCCATTGCCTTAAACAGCTGGTTTATAAATACAGCTTCAAACTGTTTAGCGGCTTCCATTAACTCGCTTTCGGATTTGCCGGCAAAATCAATGCCTGAAAGCTTGTTGATTTCATTTTGCTTAAGATTAAGGTTTATTTGTTGCTGTGATGCGGATTCAATCATTTTTTTGCTCCCGGGCGTGTATTTAAATAATTTCCAGTTTTGCCTGAAGGCTTCCTGCGGCTTTAAGAGCCTGCAATATGGATATAAGGTCATAAGGGGTTACCCCTATAGAGTTCAGAGCCCTTACCAGCTCGCTTAAGTTGGCATTAGCAGGAACTTCCACAAGCCTGCCCTGCTCTTCCACGACTTCTATTTCTGAATTAGAGACAGCAATAGTCTGTCCGACAGTCGCGAATTCACTCGGCTGGGAAACTTCGTTTGTGGTCCTTACCGTCACGCTGAGATTTCCGTGGGCAACGGCTGCAGGAAGGAGTTTAACGTTGTTGCCTATAACTACGGTTCCTGTTCTTTCGTTAATTACGACTTTTGCTATGGAATCAGCACTGTGAAAAGTAAGGTTTTCAAGAATTGAAACAAACCTGATCCTGTCATCATTGAATTTTTCAGGAATTGTAATTCTTACAGCACTTCCATCTATTGCTTTTGCCGGGGCAAGGGTGTTATTTATGGTATCAGCAACTCTTGCCGCCATTGTAAAATCCGGTTTATGCAGAACCAGCTTAAGTCCTGTATCATCGCCAATGCCGGCAGTTATATCTCTTTCAACTATTGCGCCGTTCGGGATTCGTCCTGAGGTAACTACAGTTGTCCTTACAGAACTTCCTCCGGCGGCTACGCTTGTTCCGCCAACGCTTAGAGGTCCCTGCGCTACAGCCACGACTTCGCCGTTGGGGGCGAGCATATGTGTCTGGATAAGGATTCCGCCCTCAAGGCTTGACGCGTTAGCCATAGATGAAACCGTAACATCGATCCTGTCCCCGTTTCTTGCAAAAGGGGGAGCTGTTGCCGTTACAATTACCGCTGCTGTGTTACCTTGATTGATATCATTAAATGAATCTATTACAGTACCAAGATTTCTCAGGAGTGCAACATTGGTAATCTGTGTTGACCTGCTGTTATCACCGGTTCCTGGAAGACCAACAACAACTCCATAGCCGACAAGCTGGTTTTCACGTATGCCATCGACATGTGTGATGTCTTTTATTCTTATTTTATTCGCCTGAGCAGGCATATAACTTGAGTTAAACAACATTAGCAGTGTTAAAATCCAGATTATTTTTTTCATACCCGCAAAACGTCTCCTTTTATTACTGATTTTTATATTTTTGTCATCAATTTGTAACTTTTTATATCTGATTTGTATATGTTTTTATCCGGTTTATCTAGAAAAGATAACCAAACACCCTGTTTATTAAACTTTCCGAGTCATGCCTTGATACTGTTCCGTTTCCTACCACTGCCAGCTGCAGGTTCGCGATGTTATTTGACTCAACAGTCCCTGCGTTTGTGATAAACCTCGGATCAACTATCCCGCTTAAGATTACCTGGGTTTTCTCCCCGGCGTTTATTGCGACCTTTTTGCCCTGTACCACAAGGTTTCCGTTCGGTAATACCTGTACAACCTGCGCTGTCATTCTATCCTGAATCTGTATGGTTCTTTCAGTGCTTGCCGTGTTTTTCGTGCTTGCCGCCCCGCCAAAATCATTCATACTGGGGATTTCAACCCGTATGTTGTTCTTACTGCTGCTTAGCAGGTCATTTAGTATAGAGCTGAAACTGTCTGTCAGGCTTGAGTCGGATTTTACGTCAAGTTCCATATCATTTAATATGGCTGCGTCTTCATTGATAATCACTGTTATAACGTCGCCTATAGTCTTTGCCCTGACCGTACTAAAAAACGATTTTGGCTGTATTGGATAGACTGCCTGGGAAATGCCTCCCAGGAAAAGCGATTCTGCAAACGCTCCATGGCTTATTAACGACAATAAAGCCAGGTATATTAATGGTTTAGCTAATTTTTTCCTTTTCATAACCTTCTATATCTCCCGTTTATGTATTTTCCTACCTAAATATTCACCAGTACCAGGTTTTTACCTATAATTTTTCCTACATAATTCCTGTTATATATTTTGCTTTTTACTTTGATAAAATCTCCTGTTTTCCCGCTTGTCACAGCAATACAGGGAATGGTTACCGATACTGTGGGGGTTTTAAATATTACAGAGACCGGACTGCTTTTAAATATTGTCGGAATGGGCTCGATATCGTTAAGTTCAACTATATCCCCGGGTTTAATGGTTCTTCTTGCTATATATTCCCCGGGATTAAAGCTTTTCCCGGGTAATTTATCCAGCGGGGAAGATATTTCCTTCTTTTCCATTTTCAGGTTCTTAAGGGTATCGCCGCGCCTTATCCGGTCTTTTGCCACCCAGACATTATCCTTAATTTTTATTTTTGCCCTTACTCCAAAGGTTTTAATCTTTGCTTCATCTACGTATAAGCTTACTTTTACGATTGATATTGAGTTTAAATTGCCTATATCAGTGATTACCCGAACCTTTTCAGCCGGAACTTTCAATGAATGATAGGGTAAGGACTTGATATTAACTTCTATTTCTCTGTCATGGTCCTGTTTTAATTGTGTAATAATATCTTTTTTAACCTGCTCGTAAATAAACTGAGAGTCCAGAACAGCGCTATATGCCCGGGTTGTGCTTCCCGGGAATAATATTGCTGTTAAAACCGCTATAATGATTAATTTTCTCAATTTATTTTCTCCGCTCTATTGCTGTTAACTCATACGGTTGAGTATCTGAAGCAGGTTATCTGAAGACCTGACCAGCTTGGAATTTGCTTCAAAAGCGCGTTCAGCCTGGATAAGGTTTATTAATTCCTCTACTACCTGGACGTTTGAGCCTTCAAGAAACCCCTGCTGTAGCGCCCCCAATCCTTCCTGCCCGGGTTGTGCTTCTATAGGGTTACCTGAAGCCGCAGTTTCTTCATAGAGGTTTCTGCCCAGCGGGCTTAAGCCTGCCGGGTTTGCAAATTTTACAATGTTTAAAGTCCCTACATTACCCGGTTCGGGCACTCCGGCTGTCTTCTCGAAAACACTGCCGTCAGGGGTTATTATAATATCTGTAGCTTCATTTGAAATTGTAACCTGCGGCTGTATTATAAAACCGTCACTCGTTGTCAGCTGACCGTTAGCGTCTATTTTAAAGCTGCCGTCCCTTGTATAAGCCGTTGAACCGTCATCCATCATTACCTGGAAAAACCCGTCACCTTCGATTGCAACATCCAGACTACCCCCGGTCGGCTTTAGAGCGCCTTCGCTAAATTCTTTCATTGTGGCTGAGGTCTTTGTTCCAAGTCCTATCTCTATGCCTACAGGCTGGATTGTTCCCTGGAATATCTGGGCGCCTGCGGGTTTTATTGTCTGTGACAGCAAATCCTGGAATTCTGCCCTTACTTTTTTATAGCCCGTTGTGTTTACGTTTGCCAGGTTATTGGATATGACGTCTATGTTCAGCTGTTGTGCCAGCATTCCTGTTGCTGCTGTAGTTAAAGACCTTAACATAACTTTCCTCCGTTTTTATCAAAATTAGATTTAAATCCCCGAATTAGTCTATACTCTTCCAACCTCATTAATTGTTTTTCTTAGTGTACTGTCGCTGTTCCTGATTATTTTTGAGAGGGTCTCATACGTTCTTGAGCCGGTAATTGAGTCTATCATGCTTTTAACAACATTAGCGTTAGATCCCTCAAGGTATCCCTGGGAAACAGAAGGGTTCTGCATTTCTACAGGCTGTTCGTCAATACTCTTAAAAAGACTGTTCCCTATTGTTTTCAGGTTTGATTTATCTTTAAAATCAACTATTCTTAGCTTATCTATCTCAATATCGCCTTGCATTATCCGCCCGTCTTGCGATATGAATAATTCTTTCATACTTTGAGCTGTAACATCAATGTTTATAGCACCCCCGCCTTCTGACAGGACTTTATCTCCTGACTTTGTTACAAGGTCCCTGTTTTCATCAAGGGTGAAATTACCGTTTCTGGTGTAAAATTCGCCCTTAGCGGTTTGGATTGCAAAAAAACCGTCGCCATTTATGGCAACATCCAGGTTTCTGTCGGTTTTTTTAAGCGCGCCCGTACTGAAATCAAGATGAGTCATATCTATTATGCTTCCCGCGCTTATGCTGCCGATTGTTCCCGAGCCGGGATTCATCGGCTCAGCTGTGTTTTCCGCCTGAATATTAATTTCCTTAATATCCCTGAAAGTAGGTATTAATTGCTTGAAACCGACAGTGTTGATATTTGCCAGGTTATTGGCAATAATATCATTCCAGTCAATTACGCTTGACATTCCTGCTGCTGCTGTATTAATACCCTGAATCATTTTTATCTCCCGATTTTTAAAGTTTTTGCCGCAATTCCATCACTTTTTTTACATAATTTTGGGTTTCGATGAAAGGCGGGATTCCTCCGTATTTGTTTACGTTATTAGGTCCTGCGTTATAAGCTGCAAGCCCCAGTTCTACCGAGTTATACTTATTTATTAAACTTTTCAGGTATTTTGTACCTCCTGCTATGTTTTGTTCCGGGTCAAAAGGATTTTCAACCCCAAGTTTCTCTGCCGTAAAAGGCATTAGCTGCATTAATCCCTGTGCTCCTGCCGATGAAACAGCTTTGATGTCAAATGAAGATTCTGCCTGGATTACCGCATTTACAAGATTTTTATCGAGCCCGTTTTCCCTGGAATATTTTTCAATAAGCTCTGTTATTTGTTTTCTGTCAAATTTTTCGGGCAGGGAAGATGTTTCGCTCTGCTGGGTTTTTTCATTTAAAATTTTTTCAAAAGACTTTGAGCCCGGCGCAGGTTCGCCGCTAAGCCGGTTTATTTTCTGCTCAATTGAGCAGATCCTGTTTTCTATTTGCCTTATGCGACCTAAGGTTATATCTAAGCTTGCTAAATCCATCCTACCCGGTGTCCGCTTTTTAAAAAATTATAAGTACCCGCACGTTAATTTTAAATTACAATACCAGGCGGGTCTTATCATCCTTCGCAAGATGTATATGCAACTTTATAGATAAACCTGGAGGTTAATATTAATCAAATTTTGAAATTATTAACTTAAAAAATTATAATTTTTGTTTCAGGCTTCTTTCGTCTATTACCGGGGTATTTCCCCAGGAAAATATAATTCCGTCGCTGTTTACCTGGTATTCTTCTTTTATAGTCCCTTTTTCATGATTATTTATTATTAGCTGGATCCCGATTCCCAGGGAACTGGCATCAGCAGGGATAAAAGTATTTATTTCCTCGAGGCAGTCTATTTCTTTGGGATTTTTTATTCCAAAACGTTTTTCCAGTACTATTTCTATGTATTGCTGCTTATTTGTCTGCATAATTCTCAGGATTTCTCTTTAATAAATAAAATTTTACCATTCACATATTATTAACTCGAATCACGAATTGTATTTTTTGAAATTTTCTCAAAATCCCCCACCTGCCCACCCTCAGAGGTGGTTAAGGGACGAAGTCCCTTAACGATTCCATATAGATTTTGAGAAAATTTCAGCAGGCTATTACAGAGTTTTACGTATTTCGTGATTCAGGTTAATTAACTCCAATGACGGGTTAGCTAAAAAACAATTATAGCTTAATAAAAATTCCTTAAAACGACCATACAAGCAGGCGGTCTGTCCGCATTTTCGCCATATCGATTAGTGAATTTTAAATTTGATTTTTTAAAGTTTGTATTAATATCTCTTAATGCTAAAATATTATTGAAAACTAAAGAATAATGCCCCATTTTTTAATATAAAATAAACTTAATTATGAGCAAGACACTTAAAATATTATTTCTGGGGGACTTAGTAGGTAGACCAGGACGTTTTGGAGCACGTAGTTTTCTTGAAAAATACGGTTCTAATTATGACTTTGTAATTTCAAACGTAGAAAATGCTTCTCATGGTTATGGATTAACTAAAAAAAACTATGGTGAACTGGTTTCATACGGAATCCATGCCATGACATCAGGAAACCATATCTGGGACAGAAAAGAAATTTTTGAATATATAAACGAAGCAGACAGGTTGATAAGACCGCTTAATTTTCCGGAAGGATCTCCGGGAGTAGGCTCAAGAGTTTTTAAAATCAATGAGAACAATTCTATAGGCATAATAAATATTTTAGGTGTTGTTTTTATGGCTCCTCTGGCGCCGCCCTGGGAGCTTTTAGCCAGGGAAATTGAAAAATTAAAAACACAAACTTCCGTTATAATTATAGACTGTCATGCAGAAGCAACCGCTGAAAAAATTTCCTGTGGATACATTGCAGCCAGGCAGGGTGTAAGCGCTGTAATAGGTACGCATACACACGTTCAGACAGCTGATGAGACCATTATGGAAAATAACACGGCTTATATAACAGATTCAGGTTTTTGCGGGGCTCATAAAAGTGTTATAGGAATGGATGTAGATAATTCCGTAGAAAGACTTGTTAAAGCATTGCCTTTAAGGTTAGAGGTAGGTCCTGTGGACATTGTGCAGATTAATGGGGTGGAAATTGTTGTTGATTCAGAAACAGGGCATGCAAAAAGAATTAATAGAATTAATGAAATTTTGAATTTGAAAGCTGAGGTAAGTTAATTATGAAAGGATAGAGAATTGAAAATAGACTTGCATATTCATAGTATCTACTCTGATGGAGCGCTATCACCTGAAAAAATCGTAGATATTGCCGTTGATAATGGTCTTTCAGCTATATCAATCACAGACCATGATAATATTCTTGCGTTCAAACATGCCCAGGCGCAGGCTTTGTTAAAAGCTGATGAAGCAGGGCCGCCGCCGCTTGAAGTTATTCCCGGTATAGAGGTAAATACTGTACTTAAAGAAGAAGAAATTCATGTCCTGGGATATTTTTTCAACTTTCAGGATAAGCATATGCTTGATATGATAGCATATCAGCAACATGCAAGGGTCGAGCAGATTACCCGGATTATAGAAAAGCTGAATAAGATAGCTAATATAAAAATTACTATGGAAGATATAACCTCATATGTCCAGGAAGGAGGCAGTATCGGCAGGCCGCATATAGCAAAAGCCATTCTGAAAACAGGCAGGGTCTCCAGCGTTATAGAAGCTTATAAAAAATATATAAATGATAATGCAGCTACTTATATCCAGAGAAACACTGTTCCTCCACAGGAAGCAGTAGAAAATATCTATGAAGCTGGAGGTATTCCTGTTTTAGCACATCCTCACAGCCTCAGCAAGCCGGAAGAACTGGTTAAAGAACTTATGAATTATGGCTTAAGAGGTATTGAAGTTTATCATAGAAGACACTCCCCTGCTATAATTGAATATTTTTCAAGTATTGCCGAGAATTATAATTTAATAGTAACCGGCGGTTCAGACTGTCACGGCATAGGACCCGGCGGACAGTTGCATATGGGGAAAACACACGTTCCTGATTGGGTTTTGCAGGAGTTAAAAAACGAAAAAAGCCGCCTGGAAATCGCTTCCAGTTAATAATAAGGCATAAACAATAAAAACTTAAATCTTTTAAAATTTTTCCCTAAAATACCGCTATTATTGTTTTTTACCTTCATTTATTAAACTTTGTTTATTTTCCCGGGTCACTATAGCGAAACTATTTTTCAGAAAAAATAATTTTATATCCTAAAGCGTCAGCTATTAATTCCATTTCATCATATCGAAAAGAACTTTTGGATATTTTTTGTAAAATACTGTTTTGAGTGAATTTTTGTCCGGTTTTTTCAACCAAAATTTCTGCCAATTCTTTAGCGTTAATATTTTTTAGTGCCATTAATACTTTTATTTGACTCTTTGATGACAATTAAGCATCCTCTTTATGCGCTATTTGACATAATTATAGTGTTTTAGGCTGAAACTTGACAAAAAATAAAAATTTAAGTATTATTAATGTCTAAAAAGACAGGATTATGTTTTTATAGACATTAATAATTAAATAAAACTTAACAAGAGAAGTTAAATATGGATAACGATCTTTCATTTAGGTGAAGCCCGGGAAAAGCTGGATAGCATTTTATTGCTGTGCAACCTCTCAAAAGCTGGTATTGAAAGCAGCCTGGTTGAAAACACGTGGGATCTATGGCTGGTCTTTAGTATTTTAAAATCCTTATCTGAGCAATCAATAGATAGTATAAAAAACATAAAATACTAAACGCAATTAGCAATGATAGCCCTCGTCAGTTATTACTTAACCACTACCTTATTTTTTAATTTAAGTAATTTCCTGATTACTTTTTAGGAGCACAAATAGTTTAATTTTTAAAATTTTTAATATATTCTTTTAATAATAATTAAGGTATTATAAAAGATTATATTTTTTATTTAAAAAAAAAGTTGGACAGGGTGAGTTTTGCTTAGAAAAACAGTAATAATAATTCTGATATTAATAACAACCATTGTCATAAGTGATATTTCATCTGCCAGTGTAGAAAATGAAAAAAAACAACCTTCAACTGGAGAAAATAATCTTCTTAAAGGCAGTGCTACAGTAATAAATATTAAAAGCGATGAAATTGAATATTTTCAGGATAAAGACCAGTTTATTGCTACAGGAAATGTTGTAATTACTGTGGAAGAAGACGGAACAGTGATTAAATCCGACCAGGTCATATATGACAGGGTAAATGAACTGATAATTTCGGAAAAAAATGTTAAAATTTTTAAAAGAGACACAATAATTGAGGGAGATTACGCAAGATTTGATCTTACCGGAAAATCAGCTCTGATAAATAATCCTGATACGTATCTAAGGCAGATAAAAATTGAGGCAGAAGAAGCTATAGTACATTCTGAGGAATTAGAACTTTTAAAAGGCAAGGCAGTTCTCCTTGAAAAGGATATGGTACTGGTATTATCAGCAGGTTCAATGGTAAGCGGAAGAAGAGAAAAGTTTTTTCAAAAACGCCCGGAAGCGAAACCCAGAATTAACTATGACATTAAAGCAAAGGAAGTAATAGTTGAAGATGATGAATACCGTAAATTAATAACAATGAGAAATGCCCAGATAAGCATTAACAGGTTTAAAATAGCTAAAATACCGGAATTAAAAATGACAAGCGCTGAAGAAGCTGGTTACCTTGCTTTTACAAGGAATAAAGAAACCGGTATGCCTTCATTAGAGCTAAGGACTACGAAAAAAACCAACAGAATAGAAACAATGCTGCCTGAATTCGGACACCGCAGGGAACTGGGCTCTTATATAGGTCATGGTCATGTTTTTAATTTACCCAAAGGTTCGACTTTAAAGGCTCTTCCTATTTTTACCTTTGGTGACGGTGACGGAGCAAGCCTGGGTATAGGGGCAATGGCAAGGTTTATGAGCTCTTCCAATGAGACTGAGCTGCTTTATTCAACTTTGAGAAATAAATTTGTCCTGGAAGGTGAGCAAAGAATATTTACTCCATTTACGAAAATCCAGTACAGCGCTTTTGCATTTATAGATAACGGTTTTTTCGACAGGCAAAAACCAGCCTACTTAATTGAAGTTGTTGATCACAGGCAACTGGCAGAAGCTTATAACACGAGGTTTTCACTGAGGTCCACAGCCGGTATGGTAGAGAGAGCCGAGGGAAATTTTGCGACCGGAAGATTTCAGCTGCAGGGCTATTTAGATAATATTGAACCGGTATGGCAATTTGAAGATTACCTGGCGCTTGGCTTTGGGTCTAATTTTCATATAGGAGTATACGGAACCGGTGATATATACGGAATAGCCAGAGCAGGTCCTACTTTAGCAAGTACTTTAGGTCCGTTTAATTTATGGGTAGCATACTATCAGGGCGCAATCCATGGAGAAACCCCGTTTTTATTTGATGAATACAGATATGGTAAAAGTAACGTTGTATTTAACGGATCAGTAAGAATTACAGATTACCTTTCTATTGGATATATGACAAGCTTAAACATGACTGAAGATAACTGGGAAGAAGAGCTTGTAGCTGAAAACAGAATATCTGTAAGGGTAGGACCGGATGATTTAAAGTTTAATATAGGCTATGACATAGAAAGAGCAAGAACAGTATTTGGATTTGATATGCTGGTCGGCTCAGAGAGCTCTGCATTGGAATTTGAAAAATTAAAGGTAATTCAGCGATAATTAAAGCATATTCACAATAACTGGATAAGACAAAAATACAAGGAAAAGAGGAATATATAATGAGTTTAAAAGACTGGTTTGCAAAGAGAAAGAAAAAACAGCTAGATGTATCACTTGTAGAATCAAAGATTTCAGGAGATGACCTCTCAAAATTATGGGAAAAGTGCTATAATTGCAACGCCCAGCTTCCGAGAAAAGACCTGGAAAAAAATATGTATGTATGTCCTAAATGTGATTATCACTTCAGGATAGGCGCCAGAACCCGTATATTACAGCTGTTTGACCAAAATTCATTTACGGAAATTCACAGCAATGTTTTCCCGGGCAATCCCCTGGAGTTTGTCGATACAAAATGCTATTCTAAAAGACAGCAGGAGGCAAGAGAAAAAACAAATCTTAATGAAGCAGTTGTTACGGGAATAGGACGAATTGAAGGCTGGGAAGCAGCTGCTGCAGTTATGGATTTCGGATATATGGGCGGAAGCATGGGCAGTGTAGTTGGAGAAAAGGTTACAAGAATTATAGAAGAGGGAATTAAAAGAAGGATTCCGGTTATTGCAATAACTTCTTCGGGCGGAGCAAGGATGCAAGAGAGCTGTCTTAGCTTAATGCAGATGGCAAAGACAAGTTGCGCTGTTGCAAAAGCGAATGAAGAGAGAATTTTATATATATCAGTGCTTACAGAGCCGACATTCGGAGGTGTAACAGCAAGTTTCGGGACAATAGGCGATATAGTGATCGCAGAGCAGGGAGCAAGAATCGGCTTTGCGGGCAGAAGGGTTATAGAGCAGACCATCAAGCAGAAACTGCCGGCTGATTTCCAGACAGCAGAATACCTGCTTAAATATGGACAGGTTGATATGGTCTGCAAAAGAGAAGAATTAAGAAACACTCTTGAAAAGCTCATAAGAATTCATACAGAATCTTTAAGAGCTGCAAACATTAAAGTTAAGGCTTTTACAGGTAAAGATTAGTTTATAAGGAAATAATAAGAAGAAAAACAGACTCTAAGGAGCAGTAAAAAATGATTAAGACAAATAAACCGCTGGATTTTGAAAAATCTTTATACCAGATAGAAGAAAAAATTGAAGAGCTTAAAAAACTCGGGCAGGAAACCGGAATGAACCTTGAAACCCAGGTGAAAATGCTTATAGATCAGGCTGAAGAGTTTAAAAAGCAGCTTTATCAAAATCTCACACCATCTCAAAAACTTCTGATAGCAAGGCATCAAAACAGACCGACTTTTCTTGATTATGTAGAAATGATAGCAACAGACTGGACAGAACTCCACGGAGACAGGGCAGGCACAGATGACCGGGCGATCATAGGCGGCATTGCCCGGATAGAAGGACGTTCAGTAATGCTCATAGGGACTCAAAAAGGTAAATCAACAAAGGAAAATATTGAATACAACTTTGGCATGCCTCAACCAGAAGGCTATAGAAAAGCATTAAGGCTTTTTGCCCATGCTGACAGGTTTAAACTGCCGGTTATAACTATGATAGACACACCGGGAGCTTATCCCGGAATCAAGGCTGAGCAGACAGGTCAGGGGATCGCGATTGCCGTGAATCTCAGGGAAATGGCAAGGCTTGAAACCCCGCTTATTTCAGTAATCCTGGGAGAGGGATGCTCAGGCGGCGCATTGGGTTTAGCTGTGGCTAACAGGGTTTATATGCTGGAACACGGACTTTATACTGTAATTTCCCCTGAAGGATGCGCATCTATCTTATGGAGAAGCGCTGATATGTTTTGTGTTGCCGCGGAATCCCTGAAAATTACTTCTGAAGACCTTTTAAAACTTAATATTATAGACGGGATAATTCCTGAACCTACAGGAGGAGCACATTATGACTGGGATATTACCGCTGATAACCTGAAACAACAGTTATTAACAGGAATTTATGAGCTCTCTAAAATGTCAGGTGACAAACTTAAAAAAGATAAATATGACAAATTCCGCAGGATGGGCGTATTTATAGAAAATTAAATGTTAGTGGTCAATAAGATTACTTATTGAAATCGGTATAACGTAATACTCTGGTATGTTTTAAAAGAAAGATTGCTTCGAATGTCTGCTAAAGCATAACCCTGAAACTTATT
>JANQEP010000004.1 GCA_028278305.1 Candidatus Gastranaerophilales bacterium | reverse complement strand
CTTTGCCTTCCCTAATTACTCTTGCATTTATTTTCAGCATTTTTTCAAGAGCCTGTGAGCTTTTTTCAGCTTTCCACTCCTGAAATGCGCCTATTCCTGCGTTAATTACAATTACCAGGAAAATAAATACGCTGTCTTTAAGATCTCCTGCTACTAAGGCAAAAATAGCAGCAGCAATAAGTATATAGATTAAAGGATTTAGTATCTGGTTAAGTATAATTTCAAAAATAGTTGGCGGTTTTTTCCTGGGTAAAGTGTTTTTTCCGAATTTTTTGCGCCTGTTTAATACTTCATCCGTTGACAGTCCTTTAAAACTTGAGCTTAATTCCTTAAAAACCCGGTTATTTTCATAATTATAGTAATTTTTCTCTACCCTGTTTACCGTTTTGTCTGCTGTTTGGCTTGTCATTTCTTAATATCCTCTTAAAGTAGTTTATTGACTATCTTAATTATAATACACAAAATTTGTGTAATTTTTATAAAATATTAACTCAGGGCTATTCAATTCTAAATTAGACAAACTAAGCTTAAACTGTCACCCCATGCTTGCGGATTGCTCGCAGAGAGTGAACGAAACTCGTTTAATGCGAGCAACCAAGCTGACACGGGGTCTTTGTAAAAATCATTAATATGCGATAAATCAAAGTTGAAGACATGCCCCCGTGTCAAGCACGGGGCAGGCTTCTCAAGTGCGGCATGACATTATTAGTTTAAAATTAGAACTGAATTACCCTGAATATTAACTCTCTTTTTTATCGACGGCTTTGAAGATAGTTGTTTGTAGGTTAACTCAGAGAATTTGTAAAAATTTTTTGATATACTTTTAATGCTTAAAAATTAACAATAGCTTTTTAAAAAGATTATGAAAAAGTCTGAAAATAAAAAATATTTGTTTTCTAATCTCTCTAAAGAAGCAAAAAAACTTAACAGGCTTCTTCTTGAAGTTAGCTGGGAAAGTGCGAATTTTGATGATGATTATTTTAAAGATGGTCTGGAGCATGGAGCTAAATACCTTAATGAAGAGCAAAAAACCTTTTTAACGGCTATTGTAGAAATTATTCCCGAATTACGAAGAATTTTGAGATGCAGACAGCATCTTACACATGATTATTGCCTGGATGTCCATACTTTATCTGTAATAAAGAAAATAAGAGAATTTGAAAACTTTAAAAACGCCAATGATTATGAAAAACTCATACTTTTATATTCTGCTCTTTTGCATGACATTGAAAAATTTGAAAATGAAGTGGATCCTGAACATCCCGTAAGAGGAGCTAAAAAATCCAGTGCAATTCTTTTCAGGCTTGGTTTTGAAGAGGATTTTATTAATAGTGTATACCTCTTAATAAAACACCATCAGGTTTTAGGACTACTTGTTTCTGAAAAAATTTCTTTTTCTAAGGAGGAACTTGCAGGAATTTTTAGAGATGCCCGGCTTTTAGAACTTCAGGCTATGCTGTCAATAGCTGATATAAAGTCTGTAAAGAAAAAAGAATTATTTTTAGGGGAAAACATGGAAAAAAAGCTGAAAAAAATTATTTGCGAAATAAAAAAGCAATTATAATAATTTCCCAGGAGTAATTACCTGGTTTAGCAGGTTTATTCATTAATAATAAGGGGTAGAGAATAAAAACTTACGCATTTTAAAATTTTTATTACTCCCTTAATTTATTAGATTCATTTAATACTTTTAGTTATTTATTTAAAATTTTTTTAAAATATAATTTTTATAAGCCTGTAAAAATTCATTAATTTACTTCTGACGTTTGCTATAATTATGCTATTTACTACAAAAAGGTCGTATTCTGCTTTGGATCAAGAAATGCACGAAAAAAACAGAAAAAATCTCCGGGAAGTTGCTGACAAATTTTTTGTCGGAACCGGTGAATCTTCTGATATCGTGATAGAAAACCTGAAAAAACTTAAAAATTTTGACAAACTCGAAGCGATTACCCTTTTAAATTATTTTGCAAGTATTGAAAAAAACCCTAAAACCTTGTATTTCATTGTCAAAGAAATAGCAAAACACAAAGATAAAAGCTCTGCCTGGGTATTGATTGAGATTTTAACAGGTTTTAAAAGCGAAGCTGATCAGTATTTAAAAGTAAGATGTACAGCTGCTAACGCTCTTGGAGTTATAAAAGATGAATCTGCAACCATTCCTTTGATGTATATTATGAACGACCGGGAAGAAAACTACAGAGTGCGGCTTTGCGCAGCAGAATCACTTGGAAAGCTTGGCAGCGGACAGGCAGTTATGCCGTTAATCAGGATTTTATCCGATGATGAAGAAAAATCTGTTTACCTGAAAGAATCCGCAACAAAAGCGCTGGGCATGCTCGGTGATGAACGTGCTGTTGAGCCTTTAATAAACATCCTGGATATGAAAAAAGAGATAGTCGGAAAGTTTTCATTTCTGAAAGAAAAAGCTGTTGAAGCTTTAGGCAGACTAAACATCAACAAAGACAAAAGGGTTGAGGCACTTAAAAAAGTGCTTTACGATAAATCTCCTCACGTGCGGGCAAGTGCTATAGAAGCTCTTTCTGAAACACAGCATGACGGGGTTGTCGATCTTATTGAACCTCTGGTATATGATGATAATGAAAGCGTTGCTAAAACAGCTATCTGCGCTCTTTACAACCTGGAAGGCGAGGAATATATACTGAAATTACTTACTAAAGAAAACCTTCCAACTGTGTGCAGAGTGGAAATAGAAGAAATACTCGAAGAAAACGAAAATGATGAAGAACCGGAAGAATAATTCGATTATATTATTATCAGGCGGGCTGGATTCTCTGGTTAGCCTCGGAATTTCAAGGGACGTACATAACATAACGCTTGCATTGACTTTTGATTACGGACAGAGAACCGCGAAAAAAGAAATTGAAGCTTCAAAAAACATAGCTGAATATTATTCTGTTGACCATAAAGTCATACAGCTTCAGTGGCTGAGGGAAATTACCGCAACCTCACTTGTAGACCGGTCTGAAAATCTGCCAGCCCTTGATATTACCCGGCTTGATGATCCAGAACTTACGGAGGATTCCGCAAAGAGAGTATGGGTTCCTAACAGGAACGGAATTTTTCTTAATACTGCTGCCGGGTTTGCGGACAGTATGGAATTTACACATATTATATTCGGGGCAAACAAAGAAGAAGCTGCAACTTTTCCTGATAATTCAGAAACTTTTATTGAAAAAATTAATGCTGCTTTTGAATATTCCACGCTGGTAAAACCGAAAGTTCTTGCACCGCTTGCTAAATTTACAAAAAAAGAAACGGTAAAGCTGGCAATTGAGCGGGATATCCCTTTGAGTTTGCTAAGAAGCTGCTATACAGATGAAGAAATTCATTGTGGAAAATGTGAATCCTGTTTACGTCTGAAACGTGCTCTTCAGGAAGTAACAGGCAATACAGGGTTGATTGGGTTTAAAAGCCAATAAATTTTGTTTAATTATTCGGTAGTATAAGTAGAAACCTGTCAAATAAAGGTTTGAGTTTTTTAAAAAAGTAAATTTAATATTTTTCTAATATAATAGTATTAGATATAATATAATATGAAAATGAAGAATATGAGGGGTAAGAATAATATATGAAATGGAAAGCTGATCTGCATGTGCACTCAAAATATTCTGATCAGCCTACAAACTGGCTTTTAAAAAAATTCGGTTGCTCAGAGTGTTTTACTGACCCTGAACAAATTTACCAGGCTGCAAAAAAGAAAGGAATGAACTGCTTTACAATTACAGATCACAATGATATCAGGGGTTGTCTGGAAATTCTTAAATATCCTTATACTTTTATCAGTTGTGAAATTACGTCATTTTTCCCGGAAGAAGACTGCAAGCTGCATATTTTAACTTACAATATTTCCGAACACCAGTATTATGAAATGATGAAGCTTAGATATAACGTATATGACCTGAGAGAATATCTTATTGAGAATAAGATTTTCCACTCTGTAGCACATCCGCTCTATGCGGTAAATAATAAGCTTACTCCTGAAATATTTGAAAAAATGATCCTGCTCTTTGACACTTTTGAACTTAACGGCTCTAAAAGCCGGGAGCAGAATGATATTTTAAAAACCATACTCGATAATCTTACGCAGGAAATTATAGAAGACCTGGCAAAAAAACATAAAATAAAACCTTCAGAACAAGCCTGGAAAAAGACATATACCGCAGGATCAGATGATCATACCGGTATAAAGGTTGCTACAAAGTATACACAGTCAGAGAGCGTATCGAATGTACAGGATTTTCTTGAAAATATTATATCAGAAGGTAAATTTGAAGAGAAAGGGTTTGACCTTACTCCAAAAGGGGTTGCACATAACCTATACAGCATTGCATACCAGTTTTATTCAAAAAGGCTGGATATTGAAAAGTTTGTAACAAAGGATACGAGCCTGAAAATTATAGACAGGCTGCTTACTGACAAAAAAAGAGAAGAAGACCTGATATCTAAATTCATAATGAATTTTAGAAATACCACTTTCATTGCATCAGCTAATGATCAGGAATTATTGTCAAATTCGGTATTAAGCATTATTAACCGGACAATAATGTCAAAACATAGCGATATATTAAAGGATGTGAATTCAGAGAACATTGCCGAGAAATGGTTTACGGTTACAAACAGTAATATAAACAGCGGAATTTCCCATTTGATAAATTATTTACTTAATACCGTTAAAAAAGGCAATGTTTTCGATATTTTCCATACGCTCGGCTCAGTCGGCTCCTTATATTTTCTTATTGCGCCGTATTTTATCTCATATTCAATATTTGAAAGGGATAAAAGGTTCGGGGAATTGCTGAAAAAGAGGTTTACCGGTAAGAAAAATGATGTTAAAGTAGCTCATTTTTCTGATACGTTCTACGATGTAAACGGAGTTGCAAGAACTCTTCAACAGAGCCTTAAGATTGCAAGAAAGGTTGATAAAGACTACACAATTATTACATGTATTGATGACAACGGAAAATCTATGAGAATTCTTGATGAAAAGGTATTTGAACCGGTCGGAAAATCAGAAATGCCGGAATATTCGGAATTAAATTTCTATTACCCGCCATTTCTTGAAATGCTTGATTATATTTATAACAATAATTTTACGCATCTTCATTGCGCAACGCCCGGACCTGTAGGGCTTGCTGCGCTTTCAATATCAAAAATACTTAAAAAACCTATTTATGGAACTTATCACACAGCGTTTCCTCAATATATGGCATATTTAACAGATGATCCTACAATGGAAAGCATTGCCTGGAAGTATATGATATGGTTTCACAACCAGCTCGACATTGTATTTGTCCCATCTAATGCAATGAAGGAAGAATTAACTTCCAAAGGAATCGACACTAGTAAGCTCAAACTTTATCCTCGAGGTGTGGATACAGGCAGGTTCAAACCCATAGCCCCAAAAGACAAAGGAGTTATTAACCTGCTCTACGTTGGCAGGATTTCTAAAGAAAAGAACCTTCACCTGCTTGCAAAAGCATATAAAAAACTATCCGCAGAAAATAAGAACGTGGTTCTTCAGATTGTAGGGGACGGACCTTATCGTGAAGAAATGTTTAAGTACCTGAAAGGTACAAATGCGGTATTTACAGGCTATAAACACGGGGATGAGCTTGTTAAAATATACTCCGGCGCTGACCTGTTTGTATTTCCCTCAACTACCGACACTTTTGGAAACGTTGTCCTGGAAGCACAGGCTTGTGCGACCCCTGTGGTTCTCACGGACAGCGGCGGTCCTATGGAAAACATTATTCCCGGCGAAACAGGTGTTATTGTAAAGGGAAATTGTGATGAATCACTTTATAGCGGTATAAAAAATCTTCTTGATAAAGAGAAACTGGGCATAATGTCACAAAAAGCTTTTGATTATATGAAAGACAGATCTTTTGAAGACGCGTTTCTCAAGACCTGGAAATTTTATGAAGAAGACGAGCAAGAAGCTCCTTATTTGACTAATGTATAACCATAGAACAAGTTACGAAAAACCTCCGGACCGGTATGAATGAGGCGATGCTCCCGCTTACGCAAGCAAAGCCGGACCTTCACCTTTGTTCTACTCCCGCTTCGCAATTTAACAATTCCATATAGATTTTGAGAAAATTTCACCTATTACAGTGCTTCATGTATTTCGTGATTCAGGTTAATTAACCCGAGTCGCGAATTAGTCAAAAGCCAGGATATGACTGAGCAATATTTGCCAAAAAATTATAGAGAATCGAAAAGAGGTGCGAAGCAGGCG
>JANQEP010000156.1 GCA_028278305.1 Candidatus Gastranaerophilales bacterium | reverse complement strand
CTCTTTTCCACCTTTAGGGTGGTTGTGCGCGGCAGCGGGAGCTAACGCAGTAGCTCATTCATGGGTGGGTTTTGGCAAATGTTGCATACATGCAATTAGCGACTCGAGTTATTTAGCAATTCAAGTATGTTAAAGTATTGTAAAATATCCATATGATCGGTTTTTCTGCAGACATAATTGAAATATTTTCATCGATTCAGGGAGAAGGTCCCTATCTCGGTCAAAAACAGATATTTGTCCGTTTTTCAGGCTGCAATCTCTCCTGTAAGTACTGTGATACAGACAGTAATACCCGGGAATACTGTAAAATTTATGATAAGCCGGATAATTTCCGTAAAATAAAAAACCCTGTTTATTACAGATGCTTGGCAGAAGAAATTAGTAAATTAAACCCAAAAATTCATCACAGCATAAGCTTTACAGGAGGAGAGCCCCTTTTACAGGCTGAATTTTTAAGAAATTTTCTGAAAGATTTTAAAAAAGAAATCCCGGGAATAAAAATTTACCTGGAGACAAACGGAACTCTGGCTGAGGAAATGAAATTAACTGTAAATTATATAGATATTATTTCCATGGATATTAAGTTAAAATCTTCAACCCATGAACCTGTGCCTTTTAGGGATCATGCAGAATTTATCAGGGTTCTGAGAGGTTTTAGCGGGGATTTTTTTGTTAAAATTGTAATAAATCAGCACATAACTCAAAATGAGATCAGTCTGGTTAAAGAACTTTTAAAAACTTCAGGCAGGGACATAAAACTGGTTTTACAGCCTGAGAGTAACCGGCATCCCGGTGAAAAGCTTTTATCCGTGCAAAACGAATTTTTAAAGGATATAAAAGATGTAAGAGTAATTGCGCAAATGCATAAATACCTTAATTTACGATGAATCGGAGAAATTAAATGAAAAAAATAACAATAGCAGTCAACGGCGAAAAAAAAGAAATCCAGGAAGGCTTAACCATAGAGGAATTGTTGGGTTTAATGGAAATAAAAAGCAAAATGCTTGTGGTTGAGAAAAACAAAGAGATTATTGATAAAAAAAATTACGTTATTGAAGCGGTAAAAGAAGGAGACAGTTTTGAAATAGTCGGTTTTTTCGGTGGCGGTTAAAAAATTTCGAGGTATAATTGTTCAATATAAATTCTAAAGAGCTTTATATCGGTATTAAAATGAATATCAAAATCAAAAGAGAGTTAAAAAATGCTTGATATAAAAGAAATTAGACAGACCCCCGATAAAATCAATGAGTTGTTAAAAAGAAGAAATCCCGGGCTGTCTATAGATGAAATCATTGAAGTTGACAAAGAACGAAGAGAACTTCAGGTAAAGGCTGATAACCTGCGCTCACAGAGAAAAAATTTTTCCCAGGAAGTAGGAAGGTTTAAAAAAGAAGGAAAAAATACTGACGAACTTCAGGAAAAAGTCCGTCAGATTGGGGAGCAGATAAAAGCTCTTGAAGAAGGAGAAAATGAGCTTAATGAAAAACAAAAAAACTTTCTTTTAAACATACCGAACACTCCTGATGAATCCGCACCTGTAGGCACTGATGAAACAGCAAATGTAGTTATAAAAACTTCCGGAAAACCCGTGAAAAAGCCTTTTGAAGTCAAGCCTCACTGGGATATAGGTCTTGAAAAAGGACTCCTGGATTTTGAAAGAGGGGTAAAAATCTCAGAATCAAGGTTTACGATCTATAAAGGTAAGGGTGCAAGGCTTGAAAGAGCTCTTATAAACTTTTTCCTGGATATACATATAAAAAAACACGGATATACGGAATACATGCCGCCTTACCTGGTTAATAGCGTTTCTATGACAGGAACCGGACAGTTGCCAAAGTTTCGGGAAGATATGTATAAATGTGAAGAGGAAGATCTTTTCCTTATACCCACGGCAGAAGTGCCTCTTACAAATATTTATGCCTGTGAAATTCTTAAAGAGGAAGACCTGCCGGTCTATATGACGGCTTATACACCATGTTTCAGGCGGGAAGCCGGTTCTGCAGGAAAGGATACCAGAGGGCTTATAAGGCAGCATCAATTCAATAAAGTTGAACTTGTTAAGTTATGCACACCGCAGACTTCAGCTGAAGAGCATGAAAAATTAACCTGTGACGCTGAAAAAATACTTGATTTACTGGAACTTCCATATAGAAAAGTTGAGCTTTGTACGGGGGATCTGGGGTTTAGCGCGCAAAAATGTTATGACCTCGAAGTATGGATGCCTTCATCAGAAGCTTACAGGGAAATTTCGAGCTGCAGTAATTTCGGGAATTACCAGGCAATAAGAGCCGGTCTTAAATACAGGTCAAAAGAAACTAATAAATCTGAATTTGTACATACAATAAACGGCTCAGGACTTGCTGCGGGCAGGACTTTTGCCGCGATTCTTGAAAACTGCCAGCGGGAAAACGGGTCAATAGCTATTCCTGGTGCATTACAGCCATATTTTGAATACGATATTATTGATTAAGGAACAAAGAAAAAATTTTAAAACGCGTAAGTTTTTATTCTTTACCCCTTAATCAAAATTGTATACCGATTTCAATAGGTAAACATGGAATTAAAAATATAAAACGTTGCATGTCATTGCGAGGAGGGATTTTCCAAAGATATAATCTTTTATGATATTA
>JANQEP010000135.1 GCA_028278305.1 Candidatus Gastranaerophilales bacterium | reverse complement strand
TTTAAATAAAAAATTAAGCTGATTTTACCCCTCGCCGCGTTTGAATTCCGCAAAGACCTGGTCTTTATATGGAATTGACTTTATCGCGCCTAATCCCCTGGTTTGCTCAGAAGCCACTATAGTTGCAAGCTTTGCAGCTTCAAAAGGAGTGTAGCCCTTTGAGATTCCGTGCAAAAAACCGCCGTTAAATGTATCCCCGGCTCCTGTAGGATCAACCACAACAACATCCCTGCGGGGAATATTGCTTATTTCCCCATTATAGCCTATGGTACACCCTGATTGCCCCATTTTCACCGCGACCATCGAAATTCCCCTGTCCCAGAAATACTTGATTATTTTATCGGCAGAGCTGATGCCTATTAGTTTTTCAGCGTCGTGAATATTGCTCAGGATTATTATATCAACATATTCAATAATTTCTTCCATTGCTTCCCTTGCTTCTTCTATGCTCCAGATTCTGTCAGTATAGTTAGGATCATAAGCAGCCAGGCATTCTTTTTCCCCGGCAATTGAAAACGCTTTTTTAACAGCGCTTCTTGCAGAAGATGACAGGGATTGGGTTATGCCGGTAGTATAGATTATTGAAGACTTCTCTATAACATCTTGCGGGATATCTTCTATAGTAATCATTGTAGCCGCGCTTTTTTTCCTGTAATACATAATTTCTTTTTTACCATCCGGTCTTCTGGAAATTATGTAGATGCCGTTGTAGCTATCGACTATCTTCACATTGCTTATATCAAGGTTTTCTGAATTCCAGGAGTCCATTAAAAAATCTTTAAAGTAGTCTTTTCCGACTTTTGTTATAAATCCTGCTCTTGAACCGAGTCTTGCTGCTGCTACCGCTGTGTTTAATACATCTCCTCCGTAATATTTATTAAAACTCTCGGCAAAGGTTAATCCTTCTCTTGTTGAGAATTCTATAAGGCTTTCTCCAATAGCGAGTATATCCAGGTTATCTGCCATAAGTAATTTAGTCCTATTAAAAATATTTTCAAAGTATAACTTTTTATATATTTTTGTATTTAAAACATATTTAACATTCTTTCATAAAAATAGTCAAAAAACTTAAAAAGTAACAGAGATTTAAAAATCAAAATTTAGTTTAAAACATTCCAAAAAGAATATATTTGTGAATGCAGATTTTTAAAGGGCGGCTTTAGCATTAATATCAATCATTATTAGACAAATACTTTTTTAAACTTCAACAGGAAGTATATAAAATTGCTCAAAAAGGGGATAAAAATTATTTTTATATTTGGTTTATTATACAAAAATCATAAAATCAAACAGGTTGATTTGTCTTAACAAATAAAAAAGGATTAAAATATACTTAAGCATCTAAAATAATTAAATGATAAATTAAAAGCAATAAATAGCAAAGCTTCGAATGATTTATAAATACTTTTGACTGTAATTATAAACAATGTAATTATAATATATAAGGAGGTTAAAGTTAAAAAGCATGAAAAGATCAAGTATTATAGCAATTTTAATTATTTTTATTCTTCCGCTGGCATTGTATTTCTTTTTCAAGGCGCCTTTAGAAAGTAATGTTTCTATTGCAAGTCCTGCGGCTAACATGCCAAGAGTCTTACAGTTCACCTCTGCAATGTGTTATGACTGTAAAAGGCTTGAAAAAGAAATAGCTCCTCTAAGACAGGAATACAGCGGTCAGGTAATTTTCAGTAAGTACAACGTCAACTCAAAAACCGCAGCAATTAACCGGATGATTTCACAATATGGCATTAACGTTGTTCCTACCCTTGTTTTTCTTAATAAAAACGGAAATTTAGTAAGAAAAACAGAGGGTTACGTTTCAAGAGCCCGACTAAAAATTTATCTGAAAGAATTAACCGGAAAATAAGTGATAATAAATGGCAGATCCTGCGTCAAATGCAGGATGATAAATAGAGACAGGTGATTATGGAAAGTATAATAAATCAAATTTTTACGGAACAGGCAGGGCAGGTTTCATTATGGATTTTACTGGCAGTGTTTGCAGGAGGAATAATCAGTTCAATTTCTCCCTGTACCTTAGGAATTCTGCCCCTGGTAATAGGCTATATTGGCGGATATTCAGAGAGCACAACTAAAAAAACAGCTATACAGCTTGTATTTTTCATTCTCGGAATATCGCTGGTACTTACAACTTTAGGAATAATTGCCGCTTTCACGGGAAAAACTCTTGGCTTTCATTCTAACCCGTACCTGGGATTAGTTCTGGCGTCTTTAATCCTGGTAATGGGACTAACTTTATTAGAGATAATTGAAGTTCCTATGCCGGTCGTAGTTAAGCAGATGCCCCAGAATAGAAACAATAATTTATTTTTATATCCGCTATTACTGGGAGGAGCATTTGCTCTGGCATCAACACCTTGCGCAACACCGATCCTGGCAGGAATCATGGCTTATGCTTCCCTGAAAGCCAATATAACAGAAGGTGCGATACTGCTTTTTCTATATGCACTGGGACAGAGCGTAATAATTCTCTTTGCCGGGCTTTTTACTTCTGTATTCAAAAAAATAAGTGTTGTGAAAAACTATACAGGAGCAGTTAATAAATTCAGCGGAGTAATCCTGATTTTTGCAGCATTTGTTATTTATATTAAAATCTTTGGAATTATTTAACCCGAGTCGCTAATTGCATAGTTATATCCTGGTTTTGGGCTAATTCGCGACTCGAGTTATTTAATCTGAATGAAGGTTTAGCTAAACTTATTTTGTGTCTATGCTTTCTTTTCTTTTTTCCAGAAGACAGATTTTTTCATCCATTTCCAGGATTATATGAGTAACTTTCTGAGCTGCTAAAAGAATAGCAGGGGAAATATCGTTTACCTCAGATACAGTTACATCACGCTCAACTGATTCCTTGAAATTTTTCTGTTTAACTTCTGATATACTTGTTTTTGCTTTTATTTTTTCTTCTTTCATCTCAGAATCCAGGGTTTTAAGTATTTCCTTCAAAATTTCCCGGGTTTCTTTGCTCTTCTCTTCCGCCTGCTCTTGATGGTCTTCAGATATATGTTCTATAAGGATATTCAGGTTTTTGTGCTTACCTGCTATAATCAGGGTTACTTTAAATCTTCCCAGGTTAATTGTTGAGATATAAATTACCATTGCGATTTTTTCATTATCAGAGCCGCCGGATTTTTTCTTTTCAAAACGCACCTGAATTTTCTGTTCTTCCATCAAGGGCAGCCAGGGAAGATATAAAAGTAAAAGCTGCGTTAAAATTTCCTGCGGACCGGATTCCCTGGCAGGAATTATCTGGCTTAACAAACCTAATAAAGGCTTAAGCTGCTCATAGCCCTGTGTGTTTCCCGGAGTTTGCTGAATAAGCCTGATTAATTTATTTATAACTTCTTTTGAATTCGCTTGCAGCAATTGCTGAATTACTTCCGGGTTAATTTTAATGAGATTTGACTGTAATAATCTTGTAATTGTCTGTGATGAAGTATTTTTGTTCCCTAAAAATACCAGAAGTTCTTTTAAATCCTTAGGAAGGTTTAACAGCTCTTTCATAAGAAGTGACTGTTCAGCCCTGTTAAGCATCTGGGCTTTTATCTGATTTTGTACATTGTTTTTTGCGGAAAAATTTGTAAATGTACTGATTGGTTTTCTTACTGCTTCTTTATTTTGCTCAAGCGGATTTCCCCCTTTACTTTGAACTTTTTCAATAGTAGAGAGGGTTTTCAAAATTAATCTTAAGCTTTTTGGACTGATAAAATCCAAATTTTTGCCCTGCTGTATTGATTTTGCAGATTCTTTTTTAAAAAGCTTCTAATATGAATTTTAATGATGCTGAATTAAATTTCCACTTTTTATTTATATTTTATAAAAATTCTTAACAAAATTTAACATTAATTCTTATTAAAAACAAACGCCAAAAACATATTAATGAGTAAATTTTTCAGGATGCCCTGTCCGGTTTATAGAATTTTTTTATAACCTATTTCCGCTTATATTATGGTTAAAAGGGAATTTTATAATGTATAATGTTTTTATATATATAGAGATCGTAGTTAATAAAAAATTAAAAAAAGAGGTGTAGACCCGTATGGATTTTTTGCCTATCCCGCGATCAAGCACAAATAAAGTAAATTCAGCGATTAACCTTGCCAATGATGGAGGCTCAAAATCAAATACAGGATATTTCAGCAAAAGAGGAGCTCAAGAAGGGACTGCTGAGGAAAAAATTGATGAAGTCAGCTTAAGTACTTCTTCTTTAGAAAATACTGAAGAAGATTTAGACAGTGAATTAACAAAATTTTTTAACTCTATTGCAGACTTCCTGAAAAAAATAAAGGACTTTATCTTAAGACTGCTTGGGCTTAACAGACCCAAAATTGAAAATATTTATAAAAAAAACAGTTCAGAAATATTATAAGGGATAAAGAATAAAAATTTACGCATTTTAAAATTTTTCAAAAACCCCCATGAATGAGCTACTGCGTTAGCTCCCGCTGCCGCGCCGCCCGCCCTCAGAGGTGGTTATACGTATTTCGTGATTCGGGTTAATTATTTTTTAGTGAGCATATACTCATAAATCTGCGCTCTTTGAAGCCTGTTAGTTCCGCCTTTAACCCGGCTGTCAACGCTTCTTTGTATAAGCGGCGCAAAATCGGAGTTTGCTATAAATCCGACATTTCCGAATAAATTCAGGGTTTCCAGCGCTACGGTGCTTGAAGCTTCACTTGCTTTAACTTTTGCCATAGAAGCTGTTTTTATGCTGGTTTTACCTTTATCAATTGAATCTGCGCTATAATATGTCAACATTCTTGCGGATTCAATTTCACTAAACATATCCGCCAGGGTAAACTGGATTCCCTGACTTGATGAAACGCTTTCTCCTTTTGAGTTTTTGGTTTCTTTTACAACTTCTATACCTCTTACAAGGCAGCTGTGTCCTATTCCGACCGAAATTGCCGCTATAAGGGTTCTTGCAACAGCAAGTATATTTTCGAATTTATCGCTTATTACCGCAATATTCTGGTCCTCTCTAAAGTTATGCGACAGCTTGACCTGATTAAATGCTACCCTGGATGAGGAAATGGTTTTTTCCGATTCTACTATCTTAATATTGTCCTCATGAATTATGAATAAACGTATTTTGTTTTCTTCATCTCTTGCAAAAATAACAAATTTGTCAGAATAAAGCTGCTCATTGCTGATAAGTTTTGTACCTTCAACATGCCATCCCTCATCTGTTTTAGAGGCTCTTGTCTGAAGGTCATTAAGCCCTGAATAGCCTGATTCCATGCATAGCAGGCTGACAGTTTCATCTTCCTCCAAGTAATTTTCAGCTTTTGCGTTTGAGTATGATTTTAAAATTTCCCTGAAAATAATCTGATCAGCAAGAATATAAGCTGAAAGTGAGTCATGTTTTGATATTTCTTCAAGTGATACTATCATTGCCAGATAATCATCATAGATTTCGTTTTCTGAGGGGAGTGTTCCCAACGAATTTGAAAGATAACTTTTTATTACTTCTTTCGGGCTTTTGTCTGGTGGTAAACTCTTATCAATTTCAGAAATTAATTCCTTTGTTTTTTTAATACAATTCAGATGCTTAGCTCCAAGATCAAATTGTCCTGTCATATATTTTAATCCTCTTACTCAGTAACTTTTTATAATTAACTAAATTAACACAAACATTTTTGAGAGGCTATAGTATAAATTAAACTGTCAGGGAAGCAGCCCTGAGAGCTTATCATAAGTCTCAGGTCTTCTGTCCCTGTAGAACTGCCATTGTTTTCTTGTTTCAGTTATTAATTCAAGGTCAAGCCCGGAAATTACAAGTTCTTCCCGGTCTTCTGACCCTTTTGCCAAAAATTCGCCTCTGGGGTTTACAAAATAACTTGTACCATAATATTTGCCCGGGTTAAATTCTTCTATTCCTACGCGGTTAATAGCCCCTACATAATACATATTTGCAACGGCATGGGCTGGTTGTTCAAGTTCCCAGAGATATCTTGATAAATTATCAACTGTAGCTGATGGATTAAAGACAACTTCTGCGCCGGCAAGCCCAAGAAGCCTTGCCCCTTCAGGAAAGTGCCTGTCATAGCAGGTATAAACCCCGATTTTACAGTATGCTGTGTCAAAAACAGGATAACCTGAATTGCCGGGTTTAAAATAAAACTTTTCCCAGAATCCCTGAAGGTGAGGAATATGGTTTTTCCTGTATATCCCTGCCAGTTCACCGCTAGCGTCTATTACAGCTGTTGTATTGTAGTAAATTCCCCTTTGAGCTTCTTCAAATATTGGAGTGACCAGGACTACGCCGTGTTTTTTCGCGATTTCCCGCATTGTTTGAATGGTCTTTCCTGATAGTGGCTCTGCCCAGCTAAACCATTTATTATCCTGCTCTGCCGGGAAATACGGAGAGAAAAACAGCTCCTGCATTGCAAAAACCTGCACACCTTCCTTAATACCGCTCTCAATAAAGGAAATTGTTTTATCAATATTTTCTTTCTTGGTTTTACAGGCTTTTGCCTGGATTAAACCGGCTATTACTTTTGTCATAATTAGTTTTCCCTCTTACCTTTTTCAATCTTTTGAACTTGAATAACAGCTTGTTCCAGGCATCTTAGAGTATTTCCTATTTCATAGGGAACAAATTTATTTTTCACGAGCAATTCCTGCTCTACCTCAAGGATCAGCTCATTTGCCCGAATTAGTTTATCCACTGCAGTGCTCATTTTTAAACCTCTTAATAAATAAAAAAGGGCATGCTTATTTTAGCCTGCCCTTTTTATTAAGTACATAAAATATTTTTTATACAGCGTAAACGCTTACCTGTGTCCTGTTTCTTCTGTGTTTTTCAAATTTTACAATTCCGTCCGAAAGGGCAAATAAAGTATCGTCTCTCCCGATGCTAACGTTGTTTCCGGGATGAAACTTTGTGCCTCTTTGTCTTACCAGTATATTACCTGCAGTTACACTTTGACCGCCGAATTTTTTAACGCCAAGTCTTTTGGAATGACTTTCCCGCCCGTTTTTTGAAGAACCTACACCTTTCTTATGCGCCATTTAGGATTCACCACCTTCTTTATAATTAATTTATGATGCTGCTTTTGATGATTCAGGAAGGACAATGCTTTCTACCATTACCCTTGAAAACGGTTGTCTGTGACCATTTTTCCTGCGATAACCTTTTTTAGGTTTCATTTTATAAACTAAGATTTTTTTGTCCCTGTCGTTTTTAAGGACTTTTCCTTTTATCTTAGCACCTTCTAAATAAGGCTGACCAATTTCTGAATTTTTGCCGTCAATTATCATCAATACCTTATCAAGCTCAACACAATCACCTTCGCTGGCGTCGAGAAGCTCTATATCAACGTATTTGCCTTCTGCCACTTTATATTGTTTTCCGCCTGTTTCGACTATTGCAATCATTTTTAAGTCATTCCCCTGCTAATTTTTTATTTATATTAAGTTACCGCGCTAATATGTGCGTAATTAAATATAGCAGCCTGAAAAATCCATGTCAATTTTTGTTTAAGGATTCGCGGTTAAATAACTCGAATCACGAATTGTATTTTTGAAATTTTCCCAAAAACCCCCACCCGCCCACCCTCAGAGGTGGTTAAAGGCTTCGCCTGCTAAAATGCGGACAGCGCCGCCTGCTTCG
>JANQEP010000100.1 GCA_028278305.1 Candidatus Gastranaerophilales bacterium | reverse complement strand
GACCCATACAGGCCAACAATTTACAGGAATAGAGATGGCGTTATTAAATACGTAGCACCTCCTACCCAAAATGCTAAGGACGGAAACGAGGCTACTAATGGCGTTAATATACACGGCGAGAGTTATTTTTATGGAAAACAATGGGAGTATTTAGAAAGTGAACCCTTAAGACCCGAAGTAGAGAGATTTGGCCAATTAAAAGCTTTGTATAAAAATAAGTTATTGTTTCTGATAATCAGAAATAATTTTTGAAAATCAATCCGAAAACCTGCCTGATAAAAAATGGATAAAATGAGGGCAATTTCTTGACTGAAAAACGCCTTTTTTGTTGTTTTACATGGATTTAAAAGGTACTTATTTTATTTTCAAAATACTAGAAACTGCTAAACACTAAGCTGTTAAAAACTTTCCGACTTTGCTTCCCACTTATTTCCAACTAACGCAAAGTGCTCATTTGCTTCATCCAGCCTTAGTTTATATAAATAGGGAGATACAGGTATATTTTCTAAAAATAGCTTGCTCTTTTCGTGCAAGGAAAGTGCAAAAAAACGGACATTTGTGAAGTTTCAGTCAATCTCTGCAAACCCTCCTCAATCCTACACGTTCCCTAATTTCATGCCCTGTGAAAGAAATATCAAAGTACATGTTTAATTACATATAGAAAAAAACCTATACTATGAGTACAAAAAGCCCTTCGACATATTAGCCGAAGGACTCGCTTGTCAAGTTAATGGGCAGTACTGGATTCGAACCAGTGACCCCCAGAATGTCGGTCTGGTGCGCTACCAACTGCGCCAACTGCCCGGGTGAAACAGGGCAAATTAAATCTTTGCCGCAGAGTTTTGAACTCATTCTATTGCAAAACTTAATTTAACATAAAAATATTAATTTATCTATTTTTTGTTTACTGTTAGTGGTCTTAAAAAATAAACGTATAATTAAAAATTTATTCCTGTACAGCTATACCCATACTGCGAGCAGAACCTTTTACCATTTCCATTGCTGCTTTTATAGAAGTTGCATTCAAATCAGGCATTTTGGCTTTTGCAATTTCCTCTACCTGTGAATTGGTGATGCTTCCTACCTTGTCCTTGTTGGGTACGGAAGAACCCTTCTCAACACCGGCAGCTTTCTGGATAAGCTGAGAAACAGGAGGGGTTTTAGTAATAAAAGAAAATGACCTGTCTTCATAAACTGTTATGACAACCGGAATAATATTACCTGCCTGGTCCTGAGTCTGGGCATTATACTGCTTACAAAAATCCATAATGTTTACTCCGTGCTGACCCAGTGCGGGTCCTATCGGAGGTGAGGGATTAGCTTTGCCCGCAGGAATCTGCAGTTTTATGAGTGCCATTACTTTTTTTGCCATTTTATTTACCTTCCTCTAGCTTTGTTTTTGTATTTGATTATATTCTAACTCCACGGGAGTGTCCCGTCCGAAAATTGAGACCATTGCGCGAAGTTTTTCTTTATCAGGATAGACTTCCATTACATCCCCGACAAAATCCGCAAAAGGTCCGCTAATAATACTGACTTTATCTCCGATTTTAATATCAAGCTCAACTTTCGCAGGCTGAACCTGGGTTTTGCGCAGAATTTTATTAATTTCAGCGTCCCTTGCAGGGATTGGCTTTCTTTCAGCCCCTATAAACTTCGTAACCCCGGGAGTATGTCTTACCACGTACCAGCTGTCATCATCCATTATCATTTCGACAAGTACATAGCCCGGGAAAATTTTTTCTTCCTTATCCTGGCGTTTGCCGTCTTTTACTTTGGTTACTGACTTTTGTGGAACTTCGACCTTAAATATTTTATGTCCGAGGTTCATATAATCAACACGCTTTTCAAGGTTTACCTTAACCTTATTTTCGTGTCCTGAATAGGTATGAACTATGTACCATTTTTTCCTTTTTTCCTGTTGATTCATAAGTATTATCCACCCGGTATTAATCCAAACAAAAATTCAAAGAGTACATCATAGATGTAAACTATAAGGGTAAAGAAAAACACGACACCCAGCACTATAAGCGTTTCTATACCGATCTGTCTTTTGCCGGGCCAGGTAATTTTATCCCATTCAGCTCTTACCCCTTTGAGATAAGTGGTTACATTATCTTTTAATGTCAGTTCTTCTTTTTTTGAATCGCTCATTTTTTATCCTTTTTATAATCAAACTTCTCTTTTGGTTTGAGCACTTAGCTGTATTTTTTTAAATGAGGTACTCATTCTTTGAGAAGTGCTTACTTTTAAAAACGCGTCCTGTAGGACTTGAACCCACGACATCCGGTTTTGGAGACCGACGTTCTACCAACTGAACTAAGGACGCCTGTTTTTCATAATCCTGAACACTTCATTATTCCGCTCAGTAAAGGTTCCAGAAAAAATTTTATGTAATTTTCAACCCATTTAAGGGACAAAGTTACCTGTTTTATTTTGTTTCTTTGTGGAGCGTGTGTTTTTTACAGAAAGGGCAGTATTTTTTAAGCTCAATCCTTCCGGCAGTGTTTTTTTTGTTTTTTGAAGTCGTGTAATTACGGCGCTTACAATCACTTTCTCCGCATGCCATAATTGTCAATCTGTCGTTTTTTTTAAGTCCCATAATTTTTTACCCTTTAAAATTTAGGCATTTTAAAACAGGGGTACAATCCCTGCTGAATATTATTTTATAACAAAAAAAATTTTTTAAAACAAGTTTTTATTTTACTTAACTCGAATGACGGGATAGCTAAAAAACAATTATAGCTTGATAAAAATTCCTTTCTATAAATTTTAAGGAATTTTTTGTGAATAAATGTAACAATATATACTTTTTGCATAACAAATATAGCAAAAATATCTATAAAAAATTTTTTATATTATTAAGAACTATCAGAAATATTTGCATAGTTTTAAAAAGTTAACAAAAATTTCTTAACCATAGGAGAAGTTACTATGTTTAATATAAATGGAAACTTTTTATCACAGAATTTACAACAATCATATCAATTTTATCAACAGCAGAACTTTGTTGTAAATAATATTCTTAATATGTATGTGCAGCCTCAACCCCAAATTGTATCTTACAATTCTTATTCTGCGTATAATACACAGATGTCTACGCAGATAATGCAGCAGATGATGGGCTTTGCAACGAACATGATGATAATGCAGATGATGGGTTCAATGTTTAAAAGTATGCTTAATGCCGGATCATCCTCTAATGAACCTGATTCAGGAAACAATATCTTTACTAATCTGATTAATCTAATTTTAAAAGGTTTAACTCCGGAGCCCGAACCAATAAATGAAGTTTATTTACTTGGAAGTTATAATGGGGATAACCTCGGAAAATTTGTTAATGCATATGCAAATAACGGAAATGAGAATGATGAAACATTAAAAGAACTCTATGATTATTTAAATGATAATGGAAATGAATCCTTAGAAATCGGCAAGCGTGAAATTTTAATTGTAAATAAAATTGGCGAAGTCATAGGAACAATACCATATAGTGAATTAGCCTCATTAGGTAAATTAAATGTCGGAACCGGTCATGGATCAAAAGTTGAAGGAACCGGCGGAACTATAACATTTGAAGGTGTTGAATATGATGTATTAGCGAGTGTTATAAAACATTCCCCGATTATTCTTGATCTTGATGATGACGGAATAGAGCTCTCATCTCAAAAAGACGGAGTGAACTTTGATCTTGACGGTGACGGTAAGATTGATAAGACTTCCTGGACAGCCGGAGGAAAAGACTTTGACGATGCATTCCTTGTTCTGGACAGAGACGGCAACGGCAAAATTGATTCCGGTAAAGAACTCTTTGGAGATCAACACGGAGAAGAAAACGGATATTTTGAACTTGCCAAATATGATTTAAACAAAGACAGTAAAATTGACGCTAATGATGATGTTTATACAAAACTCGAACTCTGGTCTGATATGAACCACAATGGACAGGTAGATGAAGGCGAACTTAAAACTCTTGCAGAAATGGGAGTAAAGTCAATATCTACAGGTTTCAACACTGAATTTGACGAGTCAGGCAAGATTAAAGAAGATGAATATGGTAATATAATAGGTATTACAAGCACATTTGAGCGTGAAGACGGTTCAATAGGCAAATCAATGGACGCTTTCTTTGTCTTAGGCTAACAGAAGTTCTAACCAGGTTTTATACCAAAGTAAGTTAGTTTCCGCTAAAAACTAATCATAAGTTTGATAAAAATTCCTGAAAATTTATAAAAGAGAGCAGCTCGGTTACAGTGAGCCGCTCTCTTTAAAGTGAGTGTTTTCAGGAATTTTTAAAAAAAATAATTCGTAATTGAAGATATTTGGCAAAGTTTTACTTTATAATAAACACGATATGCATACAGAACCGGCAAAACCTCAAAAAACCCTCATTCTCTGTTCAGTGTTTATTGCGGGAACAGGTACTGCTCTTGCAGGTTTTAAGACTTGCCTGGCTATTACATCACTTGTTTTAATCTGTTTTTTATTAATTTTTTCGTATAAAAAGCTTTTATCATGGCGTTTTGCTATTCTTAGCATTGCTGTTTTTGTATTTTCAGTATTCTATACGGACTTTAGAACACCTCCGGCGGACGGGCTGTATTCACTTGCGCCCAAAAAAATGTCACTGCGGGGAAAAGTAGTCAGCGAACCTCGGGATGACTTAAAAAATAAGACAAAATTTTATTTTAAGGTTAATGAGGTTAAACATGAAGGTAATTGGATTGCTTTTAAGGCAAAAACCATTGTTTATATTTATGATAAAAAAAGAAAGTTTGAAGAAATCAAAACAGGCAATTTTCTTGAGCTTAAAGGCTCTGTGAATCATCCCTATAAAGCAACGAATCCCGGTGAATTTGATTACGGTAAATACCTAAAACGCAAGGGAATATTCACCATGACCTTTGTGCGGCATGATAATTACAGTATAATAGGCGATTGTGAGTTCAATCCTGAATTTTTTCTTTACAAACTCAGTCAGATAAGAAATAAAATAATTGATGTCCACAGAAAACATCTTGAATCCCCGAAAATAGAACTTCTGGGCGGTATGGTTTTTGGCGACCGGGCTGTTCCCGCGCCTAAGTATATCGAGGACAGCTTTATAAAATCCGGGTTACTGCATCTTCTTGCTGCTTCCGGGCTGAATGTGGGTATAATTTTTGGAATCTGGTTTTTTCTTGCCTCAAAAGCAGGGGTTTCTTTCAGGATCAAAATATTAACAGGTATGGTTCTGGTAGGGATTTACGCGCTTTTGACAGGATTACCTCCTTCTGTAACAAGGGCAACGCTTATGCTGGAATTTATCCTGTTTGGGAAATTACTGAACAGGCAGGCGGATAATTCGGTGCTTCTGGTGCTGGTTGGTACTTTAATGCTTTTATTTAATCCTTTAATGATATCTGATGTAAGTTTTCAGCTATCTTTTATTGTAACACTAGGTATACTTACATTTGTGCCGATTCTTATAAAGGCATCAGAGCCTGTACCGGAATTTTTATCCGGTGTATTCTGGGTTCCTTTTGTCGCACAGTTTTTTGTACTTCCGATTCAGTCCTTTCATTTTAACACTTTTGCCCCGTATTCCATTCTGGCAAATATGCTGGTGATTCCTTTTGTGGGAATAATAAGTTTTTCAGGCTTTACAGGAAGTATTTTTGCTTTAATACCTTTTATCGGGGAAAAATTATGTTTTCTGGCGGATAAAATAGCAGAACCATTTATTTCCCTGCTTTTATTTATTTCAGATTTCACGGCAGAACTTCCGGGTTCGCTTTTATATTTACCTAAGCCTGAGCCTGTGCAGATAATTATTTTTTATTTGCTGCTTTTTGTTGCTTTTATGGTTATAAAAAATAAATTTTCAGTTAAAAAGTATAATATAGCTGCGTTAATACTGTTATTAACCCTTGTAACGCTTATATTTACTCGAAATTTCAGTCCCGGTAAAGACCTGGAATTTTTATTTTTTGATGTGGGACAGGGTGATTCTGTACTGGTAAGGACTCCCGGCAAAAAATATTTCCTGGTAGATACAGGTCCGCCCAGTAAATACAGTCCTGCAAGGACAGCTATTATTCCTTACTTAAGAGATAAAGGGATCACAAGCCTTGATGCAATTGTGCTTACTCATCCTGACAGCGACCATACCGGAGGAACTTCCTATATACTTGAAAATATAAAAGTTAAAAAAGTTTTTCACAACGGGGAAAAGAGAAAAACAAAAAATTACCTTAAAATACAGCAAAGTCTCTCTAAAAACAGCGTCAAAACCGAAATTCTAAAGGATGGGGATGAATTTGACCTTGATAAAAAATTAAAAATACTTGTTATAAGACCGGATAACGTCAGTAAATCAAGTGATAACGAAGATAGTCTGATATTATATATTGTTTACCGGAATTTTTCAGCCCTGTTAATGGCAGATTGTGAGGCAGGATCAATAAGTAAATTGAAAAATATTGTTAAACCGCCTGTTAATCTGTTAAAAGTCGGGCATCACGGCAGTTATAACAGTGTAAATAATGAATTTATGGAATATATAAAACCCCAAATCGCGCTAGTTTCCGTGGGGAAAAGGGGTTATCGCATGAAACACCCTCATTCCCAGGTAATGGGGTTATTAAAAGAGCATAAATTAAAAATTTTTCGCACAGACAGGGATTTTGCGGTAAAAATATCCACAGACGGAAATAAAATAGAGTATAGGACTTTTGAGCAGGATAAAAGGTTGAAATTATGAGTGTTTTAAGTACGATATTTTTTCAATAATAGTGATGATTTTTTCAAACTTTTCTTTAATAATATCCATCAGGTATATTTTATTTGTATTTTGATTGTTCTCAAATTCATCGAATTTTAATGCGCAATCTAAAATATCAATTAATGCATACGTCTCAAGACTAAGCTCATCCAGTTCATCAATTTTTTGATATTTTTCACAATCTTTCATTTTTATTTTCCTATTTGTTAAATTACTTTAATTTAAATATCTCAATTCAAGATAATTAATCTTGAATTGAGATATATTTGTCAAGTTTTAAGATAAATATAATAATTATTTATTATGTTAAAAAATAATTTATCAAGATTAATGGGAGAAAAACGAATGAAGCTGTCCGAGCTGCAAAGGCTTACAGGGCTTCACATAAATACTATTCGCCGAGTTTATTACAATGAAGGTAATAATATTAACTATAAAACTCTTGAAAAACTATGCCAGGCAATGGATTGTAATGTTGGTGACATATTTGACTACATTCCTGATTGAGAAATAACCCGAGTTATTTATTATGTTAAAAAATAATTTATCAAGATTAATGGGAGAAAAACGAATGAAGCTATCTGAGCTGCAAAGGCTTACAGGGCTTCACATAAATACCATTCGTGCAATATATTATCATGAAGGCAAAACAATCAGCTATAAAACTCTCGAAAAACTTTGCCAGGCACTGGATTGTAATGTTGGTGACATATTTGACTATATTCCCGATTGAGAAATAGCCCGGGTCGCTCCTTAAAATTCGGGTAATTTGTAATTACCTTTTTCTACAATGTCTCTTTTATCGTGGTTAATATCCATCGCTTTAACCAGGGCATCAAAAATATGAGTATTATCTATAATTTTAGTTCCCGGATACCAGAGACCTTCTACTTCCTTAAAAAACTGAGTATTCTGCCCTTTAACATACAGCATAACAAGTTCGTTTGTATGCTCGTTAGTGCTGTATTTCACTTCGTCGCCCGGATAAAAATACTTGCCGAAAAATTTTATCTGCCTCGGAAGGCAGCCCTTACAGAGCACTTCTGACCCTTTTATCCTCATGTAGCTGTTTGAATGGTCAGAAGTTACTATTAAAAGCGTGTTATCCCAGTTAATGTTATCATCCGGCAGGTCTACAAATTCTATAGCAGAAGCTACCGCATCGTTAAGATCTACCATGGTTCCGATCATTCCTTTATAATCATTTTCATGGTTTGCCCAGTCAATGGTTCCCTGCTCAGCCATAAGGAAAAACCCATCTTCATCCTTAGAAAGCACAGTTAAGGCAGCATTAACCATATCAGAAAGCGATGGTTCGGTTTCATCCTTTTTTATCCGGGGATCACCGCTCTTGTAAACCGGTTCAGGATAGTCAATACAACCTCCTTTACCTCCAAACAGACCAAATAACCCCAGGTTTTTATCCAAAGCAATCCGTGCAGCATTTGAAAGACTGACAGCAGCTTTTAAGTCCTTTCTTTTTTCCGCTATAACATAATCTTTGGAATATACAATTTCTTCATAAAATTCACTTGTAATATATTTTTCCTTATTAAAAAGCTTTTTTCTGATAAATTCAGGGTGAGCGCCGCCGATTACAACTTCAGGTTTTGTTATTTTCAGAATTTCCTCGGCTATTCCCATGCCTGTATAATCCTTGTTTTTGCCGGTATAATAATTTTCTCTTGAGATATTATGGGCAATAAAAGCCGCAGGTGTGGCATGATTAAACGGAACTGTAGTGACAGTACCTATAGCAGCTCCTTTTTGCTCTCTTACAAGTTCCATGATAGTCTTTAACTTGCCTTTTTCAAGATCACCGGGAAGCCAGGACAAATTTCCTGATGAGGTTTTTATTCCTGTAGCAAACGCTGTAGCGGCAGCCGCTGAATCAGTTGCAAGAGCGGAGTAATCATCTTTTATCGGGCTTTTGAGCTTTTTCAGGAAATATTCTTTTTCTATTGCTTCCTGCAGGGGGTATGGCTTTAAACCGCCCCTGTCAGGGTCGTATCCCAGCACAGGGAAAAACTTGCCGTAGCTGAACGCTTTTTGTTTTTTATCGAATGAGTATTTATTATAAGTATTTATATCCCAGGTTGAAACAAATGCCATATAAGGGAAATTATGCCATGAAAGAGATGTATTTAAGCCGGTTAAATACCTGCTGGCAGCGATTTCATGTTCTAAATGCATTCCGTCGCCTATAAAGAAAATTACATTTTTAACCTTACCCTGCTGCGAAAAAACAGGTTGAAGCGAAAAAACAAATAATAAAAACACACATATTATTCTTAAGAGCATGATTAAATCCTTTTTTATCTTTATCCGGTTAATCAAAGTATACTTTAAAAAAAATAAAGTTTAATTAAAGCGGATAAAATTTATATTTTCCCGCCTCTCAGAGGTGGTTAATAGATTTTGAGAAAATTTCAAAAAATACAATTCGTGATTCGAGTTAATTAACCCGGGTTTAAATTCAAAATTTTTTGTTATATCCTTAAAATCAGGACATTTATTAGAAATTTCCCGGATTAACTTAATAGGGATTAAAAAAATGATTAAACTTGGTTTAATTGGTTATCCTCTTTCGCATTCACTGTCTCCTGCAATTCATAAAACCGCCCTTGACCAGCTCGGGCTTGAAGGTGATTATGAACTTCTGGAAACTTCCCCTGAAGGGATAGCCGACAGGGTTAAATATCTAAAAAACAATAATTTCACAGGTTTCAATGTCACCATTCCTCATAAAATTGAAATAATGAAGTTTCTGGATGACATAGATGACTTTGCCCAAAAAGTAGGGGCTGTTAATACAGTCGTAATAAACCGGGATAAAAAGCTATCAGGTTATAATACAGATGTTTACGGTTTTATACAGGCAATTCCTGCGGAAGTCAGGGAAAATTTAAAAGGAAAAAAAGCTGTTATCCTGGGTTCAGGCGGAGCTGCAAGGGCAGTAGGGTTTGCAGCAGCAGAAGCAGGAATCGAAGAATTAGGTATAATTACCCTGCCCGATGAAATTCCTGATGCCCAACAGATAAAAGAATTAATAAATAATAGCTATAACCAACTTAAGATAAACTGCTCAGCGTTGAGCGATGTAATGACTCTTACAGATGTTTCACTTATTATAAATGCAACTCCTGTAGGGATGGAAGGCATGTTTGAAGGTATTTCCCCTGTTAGTGAGTACTCTCTGAGTACTTTACCGCAGCAAGCTTTTATTTATGATATAGTTTATAAACCTCAAAAGACAAAACTTCTTGAACTGGCTGAAAAACATGGTTTTAAAACCCTGGGTGGTCTGGATATGTTAATTTTACAGGGTGCAAGAAGTTTCTTTTTATGGACGGGCAGGCAAGCTCCTGTTGAAGCTATAAAAAATACGCTTTTAAAACAGATTTAAATTTTTTGGGGAAGGTTTTATTTTTTTCTTGATTCAAGGTGATTTTTTACTTCTTCAATAGTTATCCCGTGTCTGACCATTAATGTCATAATAAAATATGTAAGGTCGGACACTTCCCAGACTAATTCATCTTTGTTTTTTGCCTGGATAACCTCAAAAGCTTCTTCATTAATTTTTCTTTTTAATAAAAATTCATCTTTAAAAAGCTTAGTTGTATAAGAATTTTCAGGAAAATTTAAAAACCTGTCAATAAGAAAATCATAGAGTGATTCAAAATCAAATTCTTTCCCGTCAAAACATGAATACTCTCCTGTATGGCATGCAACCCCGGTCTGATCAACTATATATAGCAATGTATCCCTATCACAGTCATATTTTGCTCTTATTAATTCCTGGGTATTACCTGAGGATTCACCTTTTGTCCATAAGCTTTCTTTTGACCTGGAAAAATATGTTGCTTTTCCTGTTTCCAGCGAGATTTTTACTGACTCCCTGCTGCTATAAGCCATCATCAGAACCTGTTTTGATTTTCTCTCCTGAACTATCGTAGGAATAAGCCCGTTGTTTTTTTCAAAATCCAGTAATTCAATAAAAGCTTCTTCCAGGATTATTTTTCCTGTATAAACAGCCATTCCCAGCTGGCAGCTTGCGCCTGCCTGGTCAATTCTTATTATTTCATCAATTGAAGTTATTCCGCCTGCTGCAATGATTTCTTTATCTGTGATTGCGCGAATTTTTAAAATCGCATCAAGGTCACAACCTCCCATTAAGCCCTCTTTTTCTACTATGGTATATAAGTAACCCGAGCAATAGTCATCAAGTTCCTTTACAAGCTGCTCAGGAGTATTTTCAGATTCCTGCTGCCAGCCCCGGGTTACTACTTTACCCTCCCGGGAATCTATAGCTACAATAACTTTATCTTTATTTAGCTCATTTAGAAACTCTTTTGAAGCCGCAGTTCCTATTATGATTTTTTTTGCGCCATTTGCTATAACTTCCTTTGCTCGTTCTATTGTTCTAATTCCGCCGCCAACCCGACAGTTTGCCACTTTGCAAAGTTCTTTAACCAGCTCGTTATTATTACCTCTGCCCATTGCCGCGTCAAGGTCAATTACCGCAATTTCCCCGAATCTTCCAAAGTATCCGGCAAGGTCAAATACATCTTCCCTTTCAAGAACTTTTTCTTTGCCCTGTTTCAGCTGGACCGCTTTTCCGTTCATTAAGTCTATGCTTGGTATAATCATGTTTAAATTTCCATTTTTATTTCAACTTCGTATTTTCAATTGTAAATTCATAAGAAAATATAGGCAACTTAATAAACCCGCTCAGCAGTCTCAAAAGTTCCTTGTCTCTCGAAATTGAGTTGATAACACCCAAATTGTCATTGCGAGGGCTCAATGACAATTTGTGAGCCCGTGGCAATCTGTGAAACCCCCGTGTCAAAAGCTTATATGATTTTAAATGGCGCTTGTGGGAATACTTCTAACGCCAGCCTCTGCCAAATTCAGACTTAAAACCATATCCCTGGACATTTATTTTCTTCAGGGAACTCTCAATATCCCCCTGCGTATAAGCATCAGGTGCAAGAAGGTCTTTTGCAAACTCATCTATATTTTCCTTACTAACGGAATTCATTGTGAAAATATGTGCATAAGTACGTTCTTCACCGTTAGCTATCAGGGTTTCACAGGATAGCGTATGTTTTGCCACAATCCTGTCATTTGGTTTTCTAAACCTTACTGTTAATGAAAGAGGCGTTCTCTCTATCCATAAATCCAGGTCAGGATAGGATTCCTGAACTTCTCTTAACTTCTCTTCGGCATAGCGCGCAAGATTTTCACAATTTAACGCTTTTTCAATCTGTTTTTCATAAGAATTTTTTGCCAGGTAATTCCATAAAATTATGGAGGACATGCCGTTTCTCGACCCGGCAAAAGTAGTATCCATAGAACCTATATAATCAGGATTGTCCGGGGGGTATAACTGACAGCCTGTTTTAGTCATAAACACACCGCAGGGCCAGGGAGAACCTATCCATTTATGCCCGCTCATTACAATTGAACTTACAAAAGGCAGCCTGAAGTCAAAAACAGGTCCCTGAGCTCCCAGTTTTTCCTGCTTATACGCCATTTCAAGATAAGGCAGGTAAGCAGCGCCCAGCGCCCCGTCTATATGAATCCAGTAGCCGTTTCTGATGTCTTCATCGCCTTTTTCATCATATATTATTTTCCTGTTAATAAGCCCGTATTTTTCAAAAACCGGCATCAGTGTTTTGCCGACTTTTTCAACATCATCATATGCGCCTTTAAAAGTTGTTCCGAGATTGCAGCTTACTATAACCGGATGTCCTTTTGACGCAAAAAATTCAACCAGGATTTTTAATTTTTCAATATCAATTGAGCCGGTGCCTTCCGGACCTTTGACCGAGGGTACTTCAGTTAAGTCCCGGGTCCATTCGCCGGTTTTACTCAAAGGGTTTTCACCGGGATATTTTTTAGCACCGATTTCATAAGGGGTATTTATCTCTAAAACCCTTGCCGCTTTAATTATTGAATAGTGTGTATCCTGGGAGAAAAAAATAACCGGGGTAAATGCATTTGGATTATGCTTTTCATAAGCGGCTTCTGAGTACCTTGTCTTTGGGATTGTTTGCCTGCACCTGCTATTGCATTCTTTAACATCATCAATTACTAATTTTTTGCCTGATAAATAATCCCTTGCATTCCATAAACCGTATAAATTTCCTTCAGTGCTTCCCATAGTAAGTACATATCCCCAATAGCTATCTTTATCGCCCGGGTCATGAGGCTTTTTGGCATTCCATAGCGCGGCATAATAGTCTAATACCGCTTTCTCAAGAATCTTGCTGTTCATTGCAAAATATCCCGGCGAAAAAGGATCGCCTATATTATTAATGTGATATTCCAGAAAATCTTTTAAATCATTGACATAATCCAGCTTGCTGCAGTTCTGGTAACCCAGGAAATGGTTCTTTTTTATGTCTATATATTTATGAAAAATATCAAGTGCATCAAGTCTGTCTTTATCGCTGAGACCGACTGAGGGTAAGTTGAAAATTGTTTCATCAATATAATGGTTTTCCATGGTAATCCTTTTTATTTTACTAACCCGGTTAATTAACTCGAATCTCTAATTATAAAAATCAAAATTCTTCAAAACTCCCACCCGGTAACACTCTGGAGGGAGGCGGTCGGCGGAGCCGACCGCCTCTTTTTTATAAATTTTGAAAAATTTTGATTTAGTCATATCAGGGCTCCTGGCTATTTAGAGATTCAAGTTAATTAGTAAAACAAAAGAGCTGTTTTGCATATTGCAAGACAGACTAGTTAAAAATTTGAAAAAACAGCAATAAGATTACTTTTTATAGTGATCTTAAAAAGTAATCAGGAAATTAGTTAAATTTAAAAATATTAAAATCAAACGATTGATTTAATCAAACGATTGATTTATTATAGAGTAATAAGGAAATAATAAAAAATTTTAAAATGGGTAAGTTTTTATTCTTTACCTCTTCAAAAACCAAAAAGGAACTTTTTATGAATACAAAAAACAAAACAAATCAGCCGGGCAATACAAAAGAACGGCTTATTGAAGTCGCATTGGAGTTATTTGCCCTTAATGGCTATGAAGGCGTGAGCACAAGACAGATTGTAGATAAGGCGGAAGTTAACATTTCCGCTATAACTTATTATTTTGGCGGGAAAGAAGGGCTTTATAAAGCTGTTATAGACTCAAAGATTAACTTGTTTGAGGAAAAAATGAACTCTGTGTTAAATGAAATTTCAACCAGAAACCTTACCGACAAA
>JANQEP010000092.1 GCA_028278305.1 Candidatus Gastranaerophilales bacterium | reverse complement strand
GGCGAAGCAGGCGGGCTTTGCCGGGAATGAACATTCGTTCCCGCTGGCGCATGTCCGCATTTTAGCAGGCGAAGCAGACGGCGCTGTCCGCATTTTAGCAGGCGAAAGCCTTTTCACTCCTCTAAGGGCGAGGTGGGCGGGCATTTTGAAAAAATTTATAAATAGCAACCCGGGTATAATAAAAATGAAAAAAGAGCTATAATTGAAAAAATAACTTATGAATGTAAATTTTGATATTAACACCGGCTTTCGGGCTGATAAAAGTAATAAAGAGCACCAACCATCCGGAAAAATATAGTAAATCTGATAAGCAATGGATACGATTTTATCTCAAAAATTAGGACTCATAGCAGGAGAAGGCGAACTTCCCCTGCATTTTGCGGAATCCGCAACAGCTCAGGGCTTTGAAGTTGTGGCGATTTCTGTCACACCTTACAATACAGCAAAGCTAAAACCTTTTTGCAGTAAGGTCTTTTCCAAAGGTCCGGGGCAAGTCCAGGCAATGATCGATATTATGAAAAAAGAAGGCGTAAACCAGATTACTTTTCTCGGAAAAGTCCATAAAGGACTTTTGTTCAAGCCCATTCTTGATTTTCGGGCAAGGAACATGATGAAAGACGTTAAAAGACTTAATGACGACGCTGTTATGCTCAGGATAGTCGAAGAACTCGAGGGTGAAAATATCAGCGTGCTTGACCAGACAATATTTTTAAAGGATTTTTTCCCTAAAAAAGGACTTATAGGGAAAATAGATCCGACTAAAGACCAGATGACAGATATTGAATACGGGTTTTATACGGCAAAGGAAATAGGAAGGCTTGATTTGGGTCAGTCTGTGGTTGTCCAGGACAGGATGGTCCTTGCCGTGGAAACCATCGAAGGCACTGATAAAACCATTGAAAGAGGCTGTAAAATGGGAAGCAAAGGGGCAACTGTTGTAAAAGTAAGCAAACCGGACCAGGATAAGAGGTTTGATGTGCCTACAGTGGGGTTTAGAACCCTGCAGACAATGAAAAAACACGGGGCAAAGGTTCTTGCAATTGAGGCAAATGAAACCTTTGTCGTGGAAATTAAGAAGATGATAGACTTTGCTAACAGGAACAAGATAGTATTTATTGCGGTATAGGATATGAGCGGAACAAAAAAGATATTTATAGTAACAGGGGAGCATTCAGGAGATTTTCATGCGTCTTTTATAGTAAAAGAGCTGAGAAAAATAAACCCCGATATCCGGATAGAAGCCATAGGCGGGGAAAATCTTAAAAACGAAGGAATAAAACTTTTCTGCGATCACAGCAAAATGGCAGTTGTAGGGCTTGATGCCCTAAAAAGCCTGTTTAGCCACATAAAGCTTGGAAAAAACCTTGTTAATTACCTTAAAAATGAATACAAACCCGACATTGTTCTTTTAATCGATTACGGCGGGTTTAACCTCAGAATTGCAAAAGAGCTGAAAAAAAGGGGGATAGAGGTTTTTTACTATATTTCCCCGCAGGTCTGGGCTACAAGAAAGGGAAGAATAAATATTATTAAAAAATATATCTCCAAAATAATGCTTATCCTTCCGTTTGAAGAGGGAATTTACAAAGAAAAAGGAGTTAACGCCCAATACGTGGGACATCCTTTAATTTCACAGCTTCCGGCGCGTTTTGAGCGTGAAGAGTTTATTAAGAAAAATAATCTTGACCCCCATAAAAAAATCGTAGGAATCTTTCCCGGCAGCAGGAAAATGGAAATAAACTACCTTCTGCCGATTTTCCTGGAGGCAGCGCATAAAATTAATTCCCACTCAAGAAAAGTCCAGTTTTGTATAGCCCAGGCGCCTAATTTACAGGATAAAGTCCTTGAAAAGCATATTAAAGACTTTGTTATAATGAACGACCTGGAGATAAAAATTCTAAAAAACCAGAACCACGGTCTTCTTGCAAATTCTGACGCGGCAATAGCGGCTTCAGGAACTATTACCCTGGAAGCCGCGCTGTATAATACCCCGATAGTCATAAGCTACAAAGGACCTTATATTGCTTACCTGGTCTACCTTTTGATAAGATATATAAGGTTTGCGGCGCTTCCCAATATTATTGCGGGAAAGGAAGTGGTAAAAGAATTCATCCAGCACAGGGCAAAACCCGGGCTTATAGCAAATGAAATCCTTGCTCTTCTTCATAATGAAGGGAAAAGAAACGAAATGATCCGCGAGATGGGTAAAATAAGGGAAAAACTTGGTGATAAAATAGCTTCAAAAGAAGTGGCGCAGATTATTAACCGGCATCTTTCTGAAAAATGCACTGAGGCAGCATTATCATGAAAGTAAAATATGAGGTAATTTCCGCGTTTGCTGCTATGGGTCTTAATTTTCTTGACCTAACAGGCAGGTTTGAGAAATATAATTATAAACCTGAAGTTACTCCGGCGATTTATGCTATATGGCATGGTTTACAGTATTGTCTTGGAGGGATTCCCGACAGAAAAAACCTTCATATCCTTATAAGCCAGAGCAGAGACGGGGAAATTATAGCCTATACGGTAAGGAAAATCGGTTTTTCAACGGTCAGGGGCTCAATGGGCAGGGGCGGAATGAGGGCTACCCGTGAAATAATCCACATTCTCGAAGAAGGCGGAAATATTGCCTACACTGTTGACGGACCTAAAGGACCCAGGCATAAGGTAAAAGAGGGCTTGATAAAAATAGCCCGGATGTCAGGAAAACCTATAATTCCTCTTAGTTCAGATTCCACTTTCAGGTATATTTTTTCCACATGGGATAAATACCATGTTCCGCTGCCGGGATCAAAAATGCCGCTGGTTTTCGGAGATCCTGTATATGTGCCTGAAGATGTATCTGAAGAGGAAGTTGAGCAATACAAGCTCAGGATTGAAAACGAACTGCTCAGGTTAAAAGAGGAAGCGAAAAAAAAGCTTTAAGCCGGTCTTAAAAAATATTAAAATGCGTAAGTTTTTATTCTTTACACCTTAACGTGTCAGAATGCCGGGGAAAACTTTAAAAAAAGAAAACAAACTGTGACTATTCCCACACAGTTTGTTTAGACGTACTCTCCCTTGTTCAGAGATTTTTCCCCCATAAAAGTTAGAATCGCCTCTAACTTATTTCTTTTTATTTTCCCGAGTCCGGTTACTGCGCTTCTTCGGTTTGTATTATTAGTATTTCATATAAATACAAAACCCTCATTAACCCTGAAATCAATTTTTATTGATCTGAGGATTTAAAATTTGTTTATTTTTAGTTAAGGAAAGTTGAAAAAGTTTTCAGGTGTTTTTGCGAAATTTTTATAGATGACAATTTGAGTTTATTTAAAATTAAACCCCACAATCACGGATAAACCTGAATTTACCCTGTAACTGTAAGAGTAAGCATAATAAGCCCCAGGGAAATGATCATACAGGCTCCCAGGTATTCCAGAGCCACGGAAATATTTTTGCCTTTTGTAAAAAAAGTTTCCCGGCTTGCTGCTTTTTTAGCCGACATGGTAATTATTCCCACGGCTGATAAAGTTGTCATTATACCCAGCCCTATTGCAATCACCAGAAAAATTCCCATAACCATTGCATTATTAGCCATTGTAAACAAAAGAACCAGCAAAGCTCCAGTACAGGGAATTATTCCCGCTGCAACAGCGAGTATACCCCGGTTTAAATTTATCATTTTTTCCTTTAATTTTTTTTCAAATATTTTTTTAGCAAGAAGCACAAACCCGACCAGGGTTATAAGTGCATAGCTTATGATTTTTATCCAGTAAAGCTTATCAACAGAGCCGCTTAGAGCCTGGCGCAGGGACACATTAACAAGAAGAACCAGGATAATAGCGGACGCAATATGAACTCCCGCGATTTGAAAACCCATGACAGGGGCATCCCAGGGTTTTGATTTTTCGGATAAAAAATATGACATAACTATCATTTTCCCGTGCCCCGGACCAAGCGAGTGAATTATTCCGTAAATAAAAGACAGCCCCAGGCTTATGAGAAAATAAAACAGGAATTTATCTGAATCAGCCTTTTTTAAGTTTTTCCATATCTGAGAAGAGAGATTTTTTTGCGTTTTTACCACCCGGCTCCAGTTTTTGGCTATGACATCCTTTTTTATATAAGTTATTGCCGGGTTTTTGCTTATGCTTTTAAACCCCTCATGTTTACTGAAGTAAGAGGCATTCAAAGCTAAAAAAACGGCTGTAAGAAGGATTAAGCCTGTAAATGCGGCAATAGCAACAAAAAGTCTTTTCATTCGCAAATAACCTTGATAGTTTCAGGATTAACCATACCATAGTAATAAGTTTCTGTCATATCCTCATATAGTTTATGTTTACAGGATTCTGTTTTCTGAAAGCTTACAGGATTATTTTCCTGAAAATAAATTTCAATAAAGTAAGTTTTATCATAAAAACTTGCTGTAAATTCTTTACCTGCAGGATCAACAGGCTCTGTAACCAGGATAGTAAAGCTGACTGTCAGGATTTCGTCTTTAAAACGGGCGTCAAAATTTTTTATTTCAAAACCGCTCAGTTGTGTCTTATTGAGCTTAAGATAGGTAAAAAAGTTGTTTTTCTTAAGTTCCTCATACGTCCTGTCCAGGAATTTCAGGTTTTCTTCAGGGCTGATAACATTATTACCGTCAATGTCGCTTTCAAAAAAGGCTGCTGAGCTATAAAATTCATCATAAACCCATTTTACGTTTATTGCAGTTATTTTTTTATTTTCCACCAGCAAATCCAGGGAAGTCTCTATCCACACATGCGGGTGAGCAGGCGTTTTTGCGGAAAACAGCATAAATAAAAATACAGTTAGTAAAATTTTTTTCATAATAATATAATACTTCCTCAGACTACTAATAAAATTTTTTGCTATATCCTTTTGCGGGTTATTGCAGAATCAATAAAGTCTCAGGTCCTGTATTCAGCGTTAATTTTTACGTATTCATAGCTTAAATCACAACCCCAGGCTGTTGAGGAAGCTTCACCTTCCTCAAGGGTCATAATTACCCGTATTTCTCTTTCTTTTAATATTTTTAAAGCTTTATCCTCGTCAAAATCAACGGGCTCTCCGCGGGTAAGCGTGCTAAATTCACCTGCACCGCTTGAAAATTTAATGCTTGATTTTGTATAATCAAACTTCACTCCCGAATACCCGGCTGCGCACATAATTCTTCCCCAGTTGGCATCAGTTCCGAACATTGCGGTTTTAAACAGGTTTGAATTTATTATTGACTTTGCTATTCTTTTTGCGTCATCTTTAGTTGCCGCACCTGTGACCTCTACTTCCAGGAATTTTGTTACGCCTTCCCCGTCCATAATTATCTGTTTTGCAAGATATAAATTCACGTATTCAAGAGCTTTTTTGAATCCGCAATAATCTTCGTTTTCGGTATTTATGGGCGTATTGCCTGCTTTACCGTTAGCAAGGGCTATTACCATATCGTTTGTGCTGGTATCGCCATCCACAGAGATCATATTATATGAATCATCCACGGTTTGCTGAAGAGCTTTTTGCAGCAGTTTCGGTTCTATATCAGCATCCGTTGTTATAAAAGCAAGCATTGTAGCCATATCAGGATGTATCATTCCCGAGCCCTTCGCTATTGCGCCAATTTTTACAATTTTACCGCTGATTTCGAATTCCACGGCAATTTCTTTTACAAACTTATCCGTTGTCAAAATCCCAAGAGCTGCATTTTCAGAAGATTTTCCGGTCCTGCCGAGTTTCGGGGCAGTGTTTTTTATTCCCTGGTCAAGCACCTGCATAGGAAGCTGAACGCCAATAACTCCCGTGGAAGCCACAAGAATTTCATGTTTATCTGCATTTATGCATTCAGCGTAGATTTCAGCCATTAATTCCGCATTTTTCACGCCTGTTTTCCCGGTACAGGAATTTGCAACTCCGCTGTTTATAACGATTCCCCTGATTTTGCCGGCTATGTGATCCTGATTCCATCCGACAGGCGGAGCTTTTATTGCATTCCGGGTGAACACACCGGCTGCTGTTGCCGGAATTTCACTGTGAACCAGCGTTAAATCCTTTCTTTTTCTTTTGATTCCTATATGGCTTCCGGCTGCGCTAAAGCCTTCAGGAGCTATTACATTACCTGAAATTAAGCTGATATCCTTTATTTGTGTTTTATAACCTGAACTCATCTATATTTGCCCTTATAGTTCTTACTCAAGTTTAGCATAAATTTACAGGCACACAGGGACTGTTTGCAGTCCTGTTTTCTCATCAAGCCCGAACATTATGTTCATGTTCTGTACCGCCTGACCTGAAGCGCCTTTTACAAGGTTATCTATTGCACCGATAACAATCAGGTTGCCTGTTCTTTTATCAACCTTAAAACCTATATCATAAAAGTTGGAATTCCTTACCCATCTTGTTTCCGGATAAGTGTCTTTTTCCGTAATCCTTATAAAGTATTCTTTTTCATAGTATTTAAGGTAAATTTCCCTTATATCTTCATATGTAACTGATTTATCAGTTAGTTTTGCATAGCAGGAGCAGAGGATCCCCCGCTGTATCGGGATAAGATTAGGCGTAAAGGTTAATTTTACCTGTTTACCCGCAAATTCACTCAATTCCTGCTCAATTTCCGGGGTATGCCGGTGAGAAGCAATTTTATAGGCTTTCATTGATTCATTGCACTCAGTAAAATGCGTTCCGGGGCTTAATGATTTTCCTGCACCTGTTATACCTGATTTTGCGTCTATAACTATGGTTTCTGTATCAATTATGCCCTCCTTGACAACGGGAAGCAGGCTTAAAATACTGCAAGTTGTATAGCATCCCGGGTTTGCAACCAGTCTTGCATTTTTAATCCTGTCTCTTTTCCATTCAACAAGCCCATATACTGCTTCTTCCAGAAGTTCTGGGGATTCATGTCCTGTTTTATACCATTCTTCATATGTTTGTTTGCTTTTTATCCTGAAATCTGCTCCCAGGTCAATGATTTTTGTTTTTTCAAGAATGTTTTTGTTAATTTTTTTGCACGCTATGCCGTGAGGAAGCGCTATAAAAATCACATCAACTTTTTCTGCAAGCTCCTGCAGGTTTTCTTCAAGGCAAACATCAGGAATAATGTGGCTAAAGCTCTGGTAAATTTCTGAATACTTCTGTCCGATATTGCTGTGAGAAGTTATATAGGAAATTTCCGCCTGTGTATGGGCGCAAAGAATCCTTACAAGCTCTTCACCCACATAACCTGTTGCGCCGACTATTGCTGTTTTTATCATTAATCATCCTGTTTTTCTAAAATTTTTCCAGCCCTGTTAATGATAAAAAATAAGTAATAGAATATCAAGTTATTTAACCTGAATGACGAAATAAGGAGTAAACAATAAAAACTTACGCATTTAAAAATTTTTTATTACTTTAATTTTTCTTTTAGCCCGCTCAAAGCAGCGTCGAGTTCCGCGGAATCCCTTCCGCCTGCCTGGGCAAAATTCGGACGTCCCCCGCCTTTGCCCTTGCATTTTTCAGCAATCTCACTGACCAGCTGACCGGCATTTATACCTTTCTGCACGAAATTCTCGGAAACCTTACCGGCAATAGAAACCTTACCTTCAGCTTCCGACGCTATCAGCACAATACTATTACCCAGTCTGTCAGCGGTTTTTTCGGTCATTTCCCTGAGAGCTTTTCCTGGAATCCCGTCAACCCTTGCAACAAGAAGCTTACCGCCTTCAATATCAACCGCCTGAGCGAATAAGGATGCTGATTTACTTTTTGCAATCTCTGCTTCCAGCATACTGATTTTTTTCTGCTGGGCAGAAATCTCTTCCCGGAGTTTTTCAAGCCTTGCAGAAACCTCACAGGGCGGGGTTTTAAGTTTCCGGCTAATCTTTTCCATCTGTTTTACATAGTCATTAAGGTATTCAAACGCGTTTTGCCCGCATATAAGCTCAATACGTCTTGTTCCCGCCGCAATAGCACTTTCTGAAATAATTTTACATAGCCGAATTTCAGAGGTTGATTCAGCATGAGTTCCGCCGCATAGCTCTTTGCTGATTTTATCTATACTGATTACCCGGACCTTGCCCGCATATTTTTCATCGAATAATGCTATAGCTCCCATAGCTTTTGCTTCTTCCAGGGAAGTTTCTATAATTTCATTCTGATAGTTTTTTTCTATCCATTGGTTAATCAAATTTTCAACTCCAGCCAGCTCATCCTCTGTAAGCGCCCTGTCAAAAGTAAAATCAAACCGGGTCCTGCCGGGATCAACCTGTGAACCTGCCTGGGCTACACCTTCGCCAAGTACTTCACGCAGTGCTGAGTGCAGAAGATGCGCCGCGGTGTGGTGTATCATAATCGATTTTCTTCTCTGTTCATCTACCCGGGCGTTGATGACATCTTCCCTTTGCGCCTCACCTTCGGTAATTTCGACCCTATGAATAAATAATTCGCCAAACCTGGTTGTATTAACAACTCTTGCCTTAAAACCCTGCCCCTCAATAAACCCGGTATCACCCGTCTGTCCTCCGGATTCGCCGTAAAACGGGGTTTTATCAAGGATAATTTCCGCTATATCTCCTTCCTCTGAAGAATTTACAGGCTGACCACCCTTGATAATATCCTTAATCACACATCCGAGAACTTTAGTCTGTTCGTAACCCAGAAACTCTGTAGAACCGATTCTCTGTAATATATCGTTATAAACCAGCTCATCAGTAAGCTTAACTGTAATGTGAGCCTGCCTTGCGCGTTGCTTTTGCTCCTGCATCTCCCTGTTAAAACCGTCAGTATCCACGCTAAACCCCTGTTCATGAGCCATTTCCACGGTTAATTCCAGAGGAAATCCAAATGTATCATATAGCTTAAACGCATCTTCCCCGGAAATAATTTTCGTATCCTGTGATCTGGATATAATATCCTCAATAAGTTTTTCACCTCTGTCAAGAGTCTGTTTAAACCGCTCTTCCTCACGTTTTATAACGGAAATAATTTTTTCTTTGTTGTCTTTAAGCTCAGGGTAAGTTTCCGAGTAATTACTTACAACTGTATCAACCAGCCTGTAAAGAAAAGGAAGCTCTATTCCAAGAAGTTTGCCGTGGCGCAGCGCTCGTCTCATAATCATCCTGAGAACATAATTCCTGCCTTCGTTCCCGGGAATAAGCCCGTCAGAGATCAGGAAAGTTACACAGCGGGCGTGGTCTGAAATTATCCTGAGACTTATGTCGTCTTTTGAATTGTCTTTATATTTTTTGCCGGATAATTCACTTATTTTTTCCAGTATAGGGCTTAAAAGATCGGTTTCAAACGTGGAAGTCAGCCCGTTAACAACCATTGCTATTCTTTCCAGTCCCATGCCCGTATCCACGTTTTTCTTTTCCAGCGCTGAAAAGTTGCCATTTTCATCCCTGTTAAGTTCCATAAAAACAAGGTTCCAGATTTCCACGTACCTGTCGCAATCGCAGTCTTTGTCTATGCCGCAGTTCTCACCGCAGGAGAATTCTTCACCTAAATCAAAATGAATTTCCGAACACGGTCCGCAGGGTCCTGTAGGTCCCGGCGGTCCCCAGAAATTATCCTTGCTTCCTTTTCTTATGATTCTTTCTGCCCGAACCCCTACGTCTTTATTCCAGATTTCAAAAGATTCATCATCTGTTTTGTATATGGTAATCCAGAGCCGGTCTTTATTTAACTTCAGCTCATTAATTACAAAATCCCATGACCAGGGAATTACTTCTTTTTTAAAATAATCACCAAAGCTGAAATTTCCCAGCATTTCGAAAAAAGTGTGATGGCGGGGAGTCCTGCCCACATTCTCTATATCAGAATCCTTACCTCCTGCCCGGGCGCATTTTTGTACTGTTACTGCCCGTGGAGGGTTCGGCGGGGTTTCATAGCCCAGGAAAACAGGGACAAACCGGAGCATTCCGGCTGGTGTAAGCAGCACTGTAGGGTTATCAGGAATCAGGCTTGAACTTTTCAAGTGTACATGGTTATGTTTGTTTTTAAAAAACTGTATAAACTTATTTCTTATTTCTTTTCCGGAAAGAACAGCTGTTTTATCCATAAAAATTCCTTTGTTTTGCTATGTTTTACCAGTTTTTATTATATCTTAACCCTGTAAAAGTTTTGAATATTTATAAATAAATGTTGTGCATTTTTAAAACAATAAATATAATTATAATTAACGACAAAAGTAATTAATCGGTAAAAATTTTAAAAAAGCGCTCTTACTGTTTGTCTTGAAGAAAAAAACGCGGATTTTAGCTGTAATACGATAATAAAAAGAGGTCGCATATATGAAAATCAAGATTAACCTGAAAAAAGTCTGTGTAAGTCTTATGGTTTTAGCCTGTTCCTGCTTTATAGCCGGCTCAGCTCACAGTTATTCTTCCGAGGCTGTAAGGTTTTACAACCAGGGAATTGAAAACGTTAAAAATGAGCAATACGAAGAAGCTGCGGAAAATTTCCGCAAGGCTATATTTCAGGATAAATCTTTAAACGACGCTTATTTTAACCTGGGTTCCGTATACCGGGAGCTGGGTGAGACCGATAAGGCAAAGGAAATCCTTTCTGTGCTTCTTAGACGGGATCCTTTTGATGATGAAGCCGTTTTTTACCTGGGAAAATTATATTTTGACCTGGAAGAATATGAAAGCGCACTGGTTTATCTTAATACAATAACTGATTTATCGCTTAGACATGATAATGCCCGGGAATTAATATTTTCTGCAAATAATAAAATTGAGGAAAAAAAATTATCTGAAATAAAAACTTCCAGGGACTGGAGTAAACAGACCCTGGATGGATTTGACGCTCCTGCCGGAGTTGCGGGGGACAGTGAAGGCAATATTTATATAGCAAATTACAAGGCAAATGTTATACAAAAAATTTCTGATGATTTAAAGCAGAGAAAAAACTATACAAGTGAAGAACTTCAGGGACCTCTTGGTCTGGCTGTGGATTCTGAGGATAACCTGTATGTTTCAGGCTATATTTCAAACAATATTATCCGCATTTCCCGGGCAGGAGAGGTTAAAGTTATCCTGAAAGATGTTCAGAAACCTTATTATCTCAGCATAAAAGATGATATTTTATACATAACCGAGCAGGAAAATAACACCCTGATAATGGTTAATCTATGGGAGCTGGAGTAATTTATCCCGCTATTTCGGGTTTGAGTCCGGATTATCGAAAATTTCCCCTGTCTTCCGAAACTGTGTTGATAACCCTCAAACTCTCATTGCGAGGGCTCAATAACAGTTTAAGAGCCCGCGGCAATCTGTCCCTTCAGGTTATAAAACATATTAAGGAATAAAGAAAAAATTCTTACGTAAAATTTTTTAAAAATCTATATGGAATTGTTAAGGGACTTCGTCCCTTAACCACCTCTGGGGCGGGGATTTTTAAAAAATTTTAAAATGCGTAAGTTCTTATTCTTTATCCCTTACTTAATTTCCTTAGATTTCTTCTTTGTTATAATATATTGGATAGTATAAGTTAGAAGATAATAAGGATATTTTTAATGATTAATTCAGTCGTAATAGTAGGCAGGGTAGGGCAAGACCCTGAAATGAGGTATTTTGAGTCAGGCAAGGTAAAAACCTCTATTTCCCTGGCAGTAAACAGGGGCAGCAAGAATAATGAAAAAACCGACTGGTTCAGGATTGAATTATGGGATAAACAGGCTGAGCTTACCGGCGAATACGTTAAAAAAGGAAGACTTGTAGCAGTGGAAGGAAGACTTGACCTGAACCGGTGGACAGACGCCGAGGGAAACAAAAGAGAAACATACCTTATTAAAGGTACGAATATACGTTTTTTAGGCGGAAAAGGGGACTACTCGCCTGAGTAGGACATTTCCGGCTTATCGCGGGACAATTAGACAGAATAATTCAGGAGCAGTAGAATTTGACTTTAAAAAGCAATACCATCGGTATAATTGCAGATGATCTTACAGGAGCGGATGATACAGCATTGCAGTTTCATCTTAAAGGCTGTAATACACAGATTCTGCTTGATTACGCAGTGATCCCGGCAGGCAAGGCAAACACCCAGGCGTGGGCAGTAAGCACAGAAACCAGAAACAAGCCTACCGAACAGTGTGTTGATGTGGTTAAGAATGCTACAAAGTCTCTTATAGAGAACCTTAACATTGATTATCTTTTTAAAAAAATAGATTCAACCCTCAGAGGTCATATTGCGCCGGAATCCCTTGCGGCATTGGAAGTTATGAAAGGAGATGCGGCAATTATTGTTCCTGCTTTTCCCGCGGAAGGAAGGACAACCGTGGGCGGCTATCATCTTCTAAAAGGCATGCCAATAGAAAGGACCGACGTGGCAAGAGACCCGCATTCACCTATCGGGCAGTCTCATATTCCCACACTTTTACAGCAGCAGGTGGAAAAACCGGAAATTGTGGCTCATATTCCTTTGATTACCGTAATGAAAGGGGCCGGACCTCTTTTAATCGAGCTTAAAAAACTGATTGAGGAAGGCAAAAAACTGATAGTAGTTGATGCGGTTACAACCACTGACATGGAGCAGATTGCGCTTGCAATAGAAAAATGCACCGGCAGGCTTCTACCCTGCGGAGCGGCTGGTCTTGCGCAGGTTCTGACAAAATGCTGGCTTCCCGATACAAAATACCAGCATATAACAAAAGTTATACCTGCTCTTCCGGTTTTAATAATCTCAGGAAGTAAATCCGCTCTTTCCAAAACCCAACTAAAGAAATTGGCTGAATTTGACGAATTTGATTCTCACATAACCGGGCTTAGCCTGGAGCAAATTATTAATAAACCGGAAGATAGCCTTATAGAGATTATAAAAGAACATCTAAAAACAGAAAAAGTTGTAGCTGTACACTTTGAAGGTTGCGAAGATGAAGCTGCAAAAGCCGCGGAACTCGGGATAGTCCCGGAAAATATTCCTCATTTTTTAATGGAATATCTTGCTGCTTTGTGCTCAAGGGTTATGAAGAACCAGGCATTAATATTTGTCGCGGTCGGCGGAGAAACTTCATATAAATGTTGTAATGCAATCGGAAGCGAACATCTTCAGCTAATAGACCAGGTAGAACCCGCGATTCCTCTTTGTCTTGACCATGAAGCCCGATGGATCGTCACTAAATCCGGAAACTTCGGAACGCCAAATACTCTTGTAAATATAGTCAAATATTTTAAACAGCATCAGGAACTTTAAAAGTTTTTTAAAATAATGAATGACAATAAAAAAATCTTAATAACCATAGGAGATGTCGCGGGAATAGGTCCTGAGATAGTTATAAAAGCCCTGAATTCGGTTAAAACGGGAATTGAGTATAAAGATATATGTATTGTGGGGAATGAAGATATTTTTTACAGAACCGCCCTGGAATTGGGACTTCCGGTTCCCAGGAATATAGAAATAGTAAATATACCTGTTGATATATCAAGGTTAAAATACGGCGCACCTTCACAGGAAACAGGAAAACATTCACTGTTGTCTTTGAAAAAATCCTGTGAAATGGCAAAAGAAGGATATGCCCGGGCTATAGTCACTGCGCCCATTTCAAAAAAATCGCTCAATATGGCGAACTTTCATTATTCAGGACAAACAGAGATATTAAAGGAATTTCTGGGCTCAGGATCCCTGTATAAAAACCTTGCTGAATCCAGGCAAAACAGTCAGTCTCTTAAAGACAGCATTAAAAACCTTCTTTCTAAATTTAAAAACCAGAATAAACTATATGGACCTGAAATGCTGTTTGTCGCAGAAAATTTAAGAGTACTGCTTTTAACCAGGCATGTAAAACTTTCGGAAATTCCCCAAAACTTGAGTCTGGAAAAGATTTTAGCTTCTATAATCACCCTTAAGTTATCCCTTGAATTTGATTTTGGTATAAAAGAGCCAAAAATAGCTCTATGCGGATTAAATCCTCATGCCGGGGAAAACGGAATTTTTGGACTGGAAGAGGAATATTTCTTTAACCCGGCTGTTAAACAGCTGAAAGAAAAATATTCCGTCAATATAGAAGGACCATTTCCCGCAGATACACTGTGGGCAATAGCGGCTAAGGCGTTTATGGCTAATGAAAAACCCAAATACGATGCATATATTGCATGCTATCACGACCAGGGACTTATTCCCGTTAAAATGCTTGCCATGGATTATGCTGTAAACACTACTATAAATCTTCCCGTAATAAGGACTTCTCCCTGCCATGGAACGGCATATGACATTGCCGGGAAGAATAAGGCAAATTATACAAGTATGATTGAAGCAGTAAAACTTGCAAATAAGCTAAGCTCAGACAAAAAGCGCCAGTTAATTAACCAGAATCACTAATTAACTCGAGTCGCGAATTGCATGTATGCAACATTTGCCAAAACCCGCCCATGAATGAGTCTACACTGCCGCGCCCGCCCACCCTCAGAGGTGGTTAAAGGCTTCTTATGCGTAGAATGCTTATCTTGAGCAAATTACGCGGGCTGCGTGAACACCGGAAGCTGAAGCCTGAATCAAGCCTCTTGTAACGCCTGCGCCGTCTCCTATTGTAAAAAGGTTTTTTACACCCTCAGTTTCAAGCTCATTTGTAAGCACTATCCTGGAACTGTAGAATTTAACCTCTATCCCGTAAAGCAGGGTATATCTGGAAGCCACGCCAGGAGCTATTTTATCAAGGGCTTCTATCATTTCAACTATATTTGTAAGATGCCTGTAAGGTAGAACAAGGCTCAAATCACCGGGAACAGCATCTTTAAATGTAGGAACTACCGTGCCGTCAGTAATTTTAGCAGAAGTGGAACGTCTTCCCTGTAAAAGATCGCCGTAGCGCTGGACAAGAACCCCGCCCGCCAGCATGTTCGCAAGTCTTGCTATGTGCTGTCCGTATGCTATAGGCTCTTTAAAAGGTTCTGTAAACCTGTTGCTTACAAGAAGCGCGAAATTGGTATATTCAGTTTTCTTTTCCCCGTAGCTATGCCCGTTAACAGTGGTTATGCCTTCGTAGTTTTCACAAACAACCTCACCGTATGGGTTCATGCAGAAAGTCCTGACATCATCCCCGAAGCTCGGGGCATTATAAATAAGTTTCACTTCATACAGCTTACTGGTAAGCTCTTCCATTATAGAAGCAGGTAATTCAACCCGCACACCAATATCTACAGCGTTATTTTCAAAACCTATATCGTATTTCCTGAACTCTCGGGTAATCCAGTCAGCTCCTTCCCTTCCCGGGCTTACAATTACATACTTTGCGCTGACGGTTTTCCCTTTTTTAGTGGTAAATCCTTTAATCTGGTTATTTTCAATTATTAAGGAATCAGCCATTTCCTTGGGATAAAACTCAACTTTGTCTTTCAGCCTGTCATACATGTTCTTCAGGACTGAAAGAGCCCTGTCTGAGCCAAGATGTCTTATTGGGGAGTGTATTAATTTTAACTCGGCAAGCTTTGCTCTTCTTGCAATATCTGATACATCATCGCTATTAGTGCCATGAACAACGTTATTAGCCCCATGCTTAAGGTATATGTTATCAGTATAGGAAATTAAGTTGTTAACTTTTGACCTGGGCATAAATTCATGTAAATGCCCTCCTATTTCGCTTGCCAGGGTTAGTTTACCGTCGCTAAAAGCACCTGCGCCTCCCCATCCGCAAAGCAAGTTACAGATCTTACAGGGAGGACACTTTTGTCCTTCTCTTACAAGGCATTTTCTTTTACTTATTTCCGGTCCTTTTTCAAATATTGCGATTTTCCAACCGGGCTTTAGTTTTGCTATCTCAAGAGCAGAAAAAATTCCAGCCGGACCCGCCCCAATTATCGCAACATCATACACAAGTATATCCCTCAAAAAATTTTCCCTTATAAATTTAGCATGAAAATATTAATCACTCCATTAAATTTGTATATTTTATCCGGTATTTACCTTTGTGTTATATAAGTAGAAGAATAATTAAAAATTTGTATAAAAAAGTAAACTGAATGTATACAGAAGTAAACGAATTGTCAAAAAAAATAAATCAAAAATCTTCCTTTTTACACGAAATTAAAGAAAAAATTCTCAACAATCAAAGATTATCCAAACAGGATGGAATAAACCTGTATAATTCCTATGATATCCTGTCAATAGGGATTCTTGCTGATCTGGCAAGGATTAATAGATTGCAGGACAAAGCAGAAAAAGATTATGTATACTGGATAAATAACCATCACTTGAATTTAACCAATGTATGCGAAGGTAAATGCAAATTCTGCGCATATAGAAGGGATGAAGGACAGGACGGAGCTTTTTCATACTCCCTGGATAAAGCTGTTGAATACCTGAAAATGCGCGTGGACAGAGGCGTAAAAGAGATTCACATTGTATCCGCACTGAACCCGGAGTTTAACCTGGATTTCTATAAAAACCTGCTTGCAGAATGTCGTAAAATACTTCCGGATACTCATATACAAGCTTTTACAGCAGTAGAAATTGATTATATAGCAAGAATTTCAGGATTTGAAATTAAAAAAGTCTTACAAGAGCTTAAAGATACCGGTCTTGGTTCAATCCCGGGAGGAGGGGCAGAGATTTTTTCCGAAAACATACGCCAACAAGTCTGTCCTAAAAAGATTTCCGGGCAGAGATGGCTTGAAGTTATGGAAGTTGCCCATAACCTGGGGTTAAAAAGCAATGTGACCATGCTAACCGGAATTGGCGAGTCTTCTGAGGATAAAATTAATCATATGCTTGCAGCAAGGGAATTACAGGATAAAACCGGCGGCTTTATGACCTTTATTCCATTGTTTTGCCATTATGAAAATACGGAATTATCAGTGCAGAATAAGCCTACAGGTATAGATATTCTTAAAGACTATGCAGTATCAAGGTTAATGCTTGATAATATTCCTCATATTAAAGCTTTTCATATCCAGACCGGGATAAAACTTGCCCAGGTCAGTCTGGGCTTTGGTGTAGATGATATTGACGGAACTGTGACGGAAGAAAAAATTACCAGGATGGCAGGCTCTAAAAACACTTATGCCCTCAAAAAAAAGGAAATTGAGCATCTTATAACCAGGGCGGGTAAAATTCCCGTGGAACGCGATACTGTCTATAACCTGCAAAGCTGCTCTTTTTCCTATTAACAGGCAATTCGGGCTATGAGTTAAATTTTTTGAAAATCATACCCCTGGACAATCGGGAATCTTCGCCCAGTACCAAAAGCCTTGGTTGTAACTTTTAAGCCCAATGCCCCCTGGCGTCTTTTGTATTCACAATTATTTATCTTTCTAACTATATCCTCTACCAGTTCTTTAGGGTATTTTTGTGAAATTTCCCTGATTGAGCGGTTATTTTCTACAAATTCCTTTAGAATATCGTCCAGGACTTCATAAGGGGGAAGACTGTCCATATCTCTCTGGTCAGGGCGAAGTTCTGCTGAAGGCGGTTTTGTTATGGTATCCCGGGGAATCACTTCTTTTTCTTTATTCAGGAATTTTGCCAGCCTGTAGACCATGACTTTGGGAATATCGGATAAAACAGCCAATCCGCCTGACATATCTCCGTATAAAGTGCAATAACCGACTGATAATTCGGATTTATTGCCGGTGGTTAGCAAAAGATGCCCGTACCTGTTGGAATATATCATAAGTATATTAGCCCTGATTCTTGCCTGGAGGTTTTCTTCGGCTACATCGAGAAACTTTTTACCGTTCTGGACGGTATTTATATATGAATCAAAAATACCCGCCATGGGAATCTGCAGAAATTCAATACCGAGGTTTTTTGCCAGTTTTTCCGAATCCCTCACGCTTCCCTCGCTTGAATACATGCCGGGCATGGTAATACCGAGCACGTTTTCCTTACCCATTGCCGCTGTAGCTATTGCTGCGGTGACAGCGGAATCTATGCCGCCTGAAAGACCTATTAAAACCTGTTTAAATCCGATTTTTCGGCAATAGTCCCGTACTCCAACACATAAAGACCTGAAAACGCTCTCTTCTTCAGAGTCTGATACAGGATGAACTTCGCCTGAGTTATTTTCCAGGTCATAGATTACCAGGTCTTCGCGAAAATCGCTGCATATGGCTTTTGATTTCCCGTCTGCACCTATTACAAAGCTGACTCCGTCAAAAAGAAGATCATCGTTTCCTCCTGTCTGGTTTACATAAATCACCGGGGAACCTACATTGACAGCTATGTTTCTAAAAATGGAAAACCTTTCTTTTTCCTTATTCAGCAGATAAGGAGAAGCTGAAATGTTTATAATACCGTCAATTCCTGATTCTGGTATTTCATCAGCCGGGTTTATTGCATAGAGTTGTCTTTTCCAGTAATCTTTATCATTCCACAAGTCTTCGCAGATTGTTATAAAGAACTTTTTATCCTTAATTTCCGCTATCATAATATCTTTTCCCGGCTCAAAGTATCTTGTTTCGTCGAAAACATCATAAAAAGGAAGTAATCTTTTATAATATTTCCCGATTATTTCCCTGTTTTTAATTAATACGGCAGCATTAAAATATTTTTTGCCGTAAGCCGTAATATTTTTGTCCACAAACCCGCAGATTACCGCGATGTTTTGTGAGTGTTCCCTGATTCTGTCAAGATAGACAAGGTTATCATCAATAAAACATTCAAAATCCAGTAAATCCCGCGGAGGATAGCCGGTTATGGAAAGTTCCGGAAAAATTACCAGCTCAGCCTCTTTTTCCCTGGCTGAATTTATGTTTTTGATTATCAGCCCGGCATTTCCGGCAAGATCCCCGACTTTTGTATTTATCTGGGCTAAGGCTATTTTCATAACTTTTAATTTTTATCAGTCCTAAAGATTAAACCAGGAGAGGAAGGGATTCGAACCCTTGCAACCCGAAGGTTCATTCGCTTTCGAGGCGACGCCAATCGACCAGCTCTGGCACCTCTCCAAAATTTCTTCTTTCAAAATTTTACATTTAGCACGGATGTATATCAAGTTTTCCTGCTTCGCCAGTGAAAACGAGTTCTTGCGAACCCCTGCTTCGCTGACAAAGCCGGATTATTTAATGCTTAAAATGCCTGATGCCTGTCATAATCATAGCAATAGAATACTTTTCCGCTTCTGCTATGACTTCTTCATCTTTTATGCTTCCGCCCGGCTGGATTATAGCTCCTATTCTTGCCTGTGCCGCAGCATGAATGTTATCTACCGCCGGGAAAAACCCGTCACTTGCAATAACCGCATCTTTGGTTTGATCACATGCCTGGTTTAGCGCGATTTCCATTGAAGCTATCCTGCTGGTCTGTCCCAGTCCAAGTCCTACTGTTTTCAGGTTTTTTACCACTACAATAGCATTTGAGCTCATATGTTTCACTACTTTCCAGGCAAAGACCATATCTTCCACGTTTTCTTTTGTGGGCTTACAGGAAGTTGTGATTTTAAAATTATCCTCTGAAAGCTCGATGGCATCAGGTGACTGGATTAAAGTCCCGAAAGGAAGATCTTTTACGCTATAGGTCTGGAATTCTTTATATTCAGCCATGGAAAACGGCAGTTTAACAAGTCTTAAATTCTTTTTTCGAGACAGTATTTCCAGGGCTTGCCGGGAAAAATCAGGCGCTACTATAACTTCAAGGAATAATTGAACAGCATGCTCCGCAATTTCTTTTGTTACAGGTTCATTAAGCCCTATAATCCCCCCAAAGGCGCTTATCGGGTCACAACCGTGAGCTTTAAGATAAGCTTCGGTTATGTCAGAACCTAAAGCAGCTCCGCAGGGGTTGTTATGCTTTATCACGCAGGCGGCAGGCACATCAATAAACTCGCTTACAATATTAACAGCTGACGTTATATCTACCATATTGTTATAAGAGATTTCTTTTCCCTGTAAAACCTGGTATTGCAAAGTTGAAGACTTCTTATAAATCGCCGCGGACTGGTGAGGGTTTTCTCCGTAGCGTAAATTTTTCACTTTCTCAAGGCTCAGGGCAAATTTATCAGGTAAAACTTCCTGCTCTTTTTCAAGGAGCTTTTTAGCCAGTTTCTCTGAAATTACTGCATCATAAAAGGATGTATACTGAAAAGTCTTTACGGCAAGTTCTTTCCTTAATTCATAAGTTGTATTTCCTTCATTTTCCTCAAGGTCTTGAAGGACTTTTTCATATAAACCGTTTGAATAAACCGGTGTTACATAGAAAAAATTCTTTGCCGCCGCTCTTAAAAGCGTAACTCCGCCGATATCTATGTATTCATAAAGCTCGTCAATATCCATTTCCTCGTTTTTTGACGCTTCCTCAAAAGGGTAGAGGTTAACTACAACAAGGTCTATGAAATCAATTTCGTTTTCTTTAAGCTCTATAATCTGATCCTGTGACGTTCTTGAGGCAAGGATACCTGCATGGATTTTAGGATGAAGAGATTTTACCTTTCCATGCAGAAGTTCCCTGACTCCGGTAATTTCAGAAATTTCCGTTACCTTTATTCCGTTCTCTTTAAGCCTGTCATATGTTCCGCCAGTGGAAATTATATCGTAGCCGTAAAATTTTTGGAGTTTTTCAGCAAATTCAGTCACTCCATCCTTGTTATATACGCTTATAAAGGCTGTTTTCCCTGCCATTTATCAATCTCCCGTTAATTAATAATGTACTTAAATTATTGTATTCACTGATAGAAGAAATTAAAGAATTTATTACCTTATATTACCCAGGTTGCTACTTATAAATTTTTTCAAAATGCCCGCCCACCTCGCCCTTAGAGGAGTGAAAAAGCTTTCGCCTGCTAAAATGCGGACATGCGCCAGCGGGAACGAATGTTCATTCCCGGCAAAGCCCGCCTGCTTCGCCTTTTCTAATCCATATACATTTTGAAA
>JANQEP010000074.1 GCA_028278305.1 Candidatus Gastranaerophilales bacterium | reverse complement strand
CCAACTGGCAAAGTTAATATTTCCAGTATTTAAAGCCTTAAACTTTTACCTGACAGTTGACGGAACTCCTTTACGGCAGGAATATGCAACTCACAGAATAGCAAACATGGCTTTATCAGTATAGCAGTACTTAAGCAATTGTCAAACACCTCTGTAGGAGATGTGAAGTTTAAAATAGCCGATGAGGCTCTGGGTATCTCTTCGGCTATCGATATTATTGATAGAAATTTAGCTGCCTAAACTTCTGGTTAAATTAAAAAACAAAAAATGTCTGAAACTACCATCCCCCTGCCCCCTTCCTTCAAAGGAAGGGGGAAACCGTTTTGGGTAGGGCGAAGCCCTACACCCAACCCTTAAAATACTGCTATTATTGTTTTTCACCTTCACTTATTAAATCTTGTTTATTTATTAAGATCACTATGCTTATTGAAATCGGTATACCAAAAATTTTTCCCGCAATATTTTGTATCAGAAATTTCCTAAGGTATAATTAAGGGGTAAAGAATAAAAACTTACGCGTTTTAAAATTTTTCAAAAATCTATATGGAATTGTTAAAGCCTTTAACCACCTTTGAGGGTGGGGGTTTTTGAAAAATTTTACGTAAGAATTTTTTATTACTTTCTTAGTTATTGGATTTTTTACCGGGAAAATTACAGAGCTTATGAAAACAAAACTTGAAGCATTAAAAAACCAGGCTATAAATGAAATCAATACAACCCAGGATTTAAAAGAATTACAGGACATAAAAATAAAATATCTGGGCAGAAAAGGGGAATTAAACACCATAAAACGTGGGCTCAAAGATATTCCCCCTGAAGAAAGACCTGTAATAGGGGAACTTGCAAATAAAACCGCCGCAGAAATCGGGGAAAACCTGAACCGGGTATATGAAAACTTATATAAAAAAAGTGTATCCCAAAAACTGGAAGCTGAAAGAATTGACGTAACCCTGCCCGGGGATTATATTCCATACGGAAAGCAGCACCCGTTAACAGCTACAGTGAATGAAATAATATCAATCTTTAACAGGATGGGATTTATGCTGGTAGAAGAAGCTAACAATCCTGAAGTGGAAACGGAATACTACAACTTTGATGCGCTAAACTTCCCGCCGGATCACCCTGCAAAAGACATGCAGGATACATTTTATACGATTAACGCGGAAAACCTCCTGCTAAGAAGCCAGACTTCCAACTCCCAGATAAGGGAAATGGAAAACAAAAGACCTCCGCTAAGAATAATCAGCCCGGGGCGGGTATATCGCGCAGAAGCCATAAGCAGCAGGAAATATAACCTTTTTCACCAGGTAGAAGGCTTTATGGTGGATAAAGAAGTAACTTTCGGAAATTTAAAAGGGGTTCTTAATGAATTCACCCGCCAGTTTTTCGGACAGGCAAGACCCACCAGGTTCAGGGCAAGCTTTTTCCCGTTCACGGAACCCAGCGCAGAAATAGATGTCCAGTGTATTATATGCTCCGGCAAAGGTTGCAGGACCTGCTCAGGTACCGGCTGGCTTGAGATTCTCGGCGCCGGCATGATTGACCCGAATGTCCTTAGAACCGTAAACATAGATCCTGAAGTGTACTCAGGCTTTGCATTCGGCATGGGAGTCGAAAGACTGGCTATGTTAAAGTTTGCTATTAATGATATCAGGCTTTTCTTTAATAATGACGTGAGATTTTTAGAGCAGTTCTAAAACGGGATTTTGATTTGTCTTTTTTATTTTATGGCAAAAGTTTTTTATTCTGATTATACTAATGCTTTGAGAGAGTAACTAACTTAATAGCAAGGAAATAATGATTAAAAACATAAGAAACTTTTGTATAATAGCGCACATAGATCACGGAAAATCTACACTTGCGGACCGGTTGCTGGAAAAAACAGGTACAATTCCCGAGCGGGAAATGAAAAATCAACTTCTTGATACCATGGACCTTGAACAGGAGAGAGGAATCACCATCAAGCTTCAGGCTGCCAGGATGAATTACCGGGCAAAAGACGGAAACGAGTATATCTTTAACCTGATTGATACACCGGGTCACGTGGATTTCAGCTATGAAGTCTCAAGAAGCCTGGCAGCATGCGAAGGTGCACTGCTTGTTGTTGACGCCACGCAAGGTGTTGAAGCCCAGACAATGGCAAATGTTTATCTTGCAATTGAGCAGGATCTTGAAATAATACCGGTCATTAATAAAGTGGACCTTCCAAATGCCGACACAGAAAGAGTTAAGCGTGAAATAGAAGATATTCTCGGTCTGGACGCTTCCAATGCTATATTAACAAGCGCAAAAACAGGTGTTGGAATTGAGGAAGTCCTGGAATCAATAGTTGAACATATTCCTCCACCGGAGGATACCAGCAATAAGCCTCTAAGAGCGCTTGTATTTGATAGTTTTTATGATTCATACCTCGGTACAATCGCCTACTTTAAGGTAGTTGACGGCAGCCTGAAAGATGGGGAAAAAATAAAATTTATGGCAAATAAAAAAAGTTTTGAAGTCACGGAACTCGGTTACATGAAGCCGTTCAGAACCCCCGTAAAACAGGTCAAAACCGGGGAAGTAGGCTATGTTACGGCTTCCATAAAAGAAGTTTGCCAGCTTGTAGGGGACACCATAACCTTAGCGGATAATCCGGCTCAAACTCCATTGCCGGGATATAAAAAGGCAGTGCCTATGGTATTTTGCGGTATGTATCCGGTTGATAATGACGAGTATCATGAGCTTAAAGATTCTCTGGAAAAACTTATGCTGAATGACTCCAGCATTGTTTTTGAGCCGGAAACTTCTTCTGCTCTTGGTTTTGGATTCAGATGCGGTTTTCTGGGACTGCTGCATATGGAAATTGCCCAGGAACGGCTTGAAAGAGAGTATGGGCTTTCACTTGTCACAACGGCTCCAAGCGTTGTTTATCATGTTATACGGACAAACGGTGAGGTTTTGAATGTTGATAACCCGGCTAATTTCCCTTTGCCCCAGTATATTGAGTATATAGAAGAACCTTATGTGAAAGTAAATATTATTACTCCGAATGATTATACCGGTGTTTTAATGGACCTTGCGCAGGGAAAACGCGGTATATTCAAGAATATGAATTATATAGACGATAAAAGGGTTGACCTTGAATATGAAATTCCGCTCAGTGAAATTATTACAGACTTCTATGACCAGCTAAAATCAAGGTCAAAAGGATATGCAAGCCTGGACTATGAATTTAGCGATTATAAGCGGTCTGATCTGGTAAAGCTCGATATTCTCCTTGCCGGGGAAATTGTTGATGCCCTGAGTTCCATCGTACACAGAGACAGCGCATTTTACGTGGGGCAAAAACTCGCAAGTAAGCTAAAAGAAATAATTCCGCGCCAGATGTTCGAGGTTCCTATCCAGGCAGCCATAGGAGGCAGGGTTATAGCCCGGACTAATGTAAAAGCTATGAGAAAAAATGTTATTGATAAATGCTATGGCGGGGATATTACAAGAAAAAGAAAACTTCTTGAAAAACAAAAAGCCGGTAAAAAACGGATGAAATCTGTCGGAAAGGTCGAAGTTCCCCAGGAAGCGTTTATGGCTGTTCTTAGCCTGGAAGAATAAAATAAACATACGTGTTTTAAACATTCATAAACGCCGCATGTCATTTGCAAGGAGGGATTTTTGAAAAATTTTAAAATGCATAAGTTTTTATTCTTTACCCACTTAAATATTTTCAAAATCTTACTTAACAGCGGTATGATAATATATAAAACCCGATAAAGGCACAGATATTTTTATTTTTGACTTTTTTATAAATTAAATTTATTATAAAAACAACATGCTATTAATTTTAAAACCCTTAAAAGATCTTTTATGTCAGGTATAAACCAGGATAATCAATTAAAAAATCAGGTTACGCAATTGCAAAATGAACTTGAAATGCTGAATAAGCTTTTTGAGTTTACCAGTATTACTAATGCCGTGTCTGATCTGGAATCACTTGCAATTCAATTAAATTCTTTCATTATAGAAAATCTTAAACTGAAAAATATAGCATTTTTTATAGAAAATGAAGGTCTTTACAGAATAATTTCTCATGAAAACATTGAATCACCTTATTCTTTTGAATTTCAAAACCAGGGTGAAGGAATATGGCATATAATTAATGAAGGAACCCCTGTAAACCTGATTAATAAAGATAAAGAAAGGATGTATTTACCGTTTTTTGAAACATATGATCTGTTTGAGCTTAACGCACAGGTTTTATTGCCGTTTGTTTCCCAGGGAAATGTCATTGCTGTCATTGCACTGGGAGAAAAAAAATCAGCAGAGCTTTTTAATGATAAAGATTTTGCTTTTTTGAAAAATTTAATAAACTTTTTTAACCCTGTAATATATAAGTTTAAAAAACAAAAAGAAAAAGAAGCAAATTTAATTTACCTGCAAAAAACCCTGCATAATATTTCAATTCTCTATAATATTGGTCAGGCAATGAATTTTATCGATGACTTGAAAAGGCTTATCCAGATAATTCTTGCAAAAGCAATACAGACACTGGGAGCAGAAAGAGGATCTTTAATGCTGTTTGATTCTTCATCAGAAGAGCTTGTTGTAAAAGTTGTCTATGGCTTGCCTGATAAAGAATTTGAAAAAAAGATTAATGACGGGCAGGTTGAGTGTACAAGGATTAAAATCGGTGAAGGAATAGCAGGTGATGCTTTTGCAAGTAAAAAAGCTATAATAACAAACCTCGGAGAAAACGATCCGCGGTTTTTCCCCTCAGAAGTATCACGTGTACAATCCTTGATTTGTCTTCCGTTGATCGTTAAAGAAGAAGCTATCGGAGTAATAAACATATCAAATAAAAAGGAAGGTAAATTCTTTAACCAGGATGACCTGGACTTTATGGGCGCCCTGGCAAACCAGGCTGCTATTGCTATCAGCAATGCCCAGCTTTATGAGCTTGCTATAACAGACGGGCTTACCAAACTGTTTATAAGGCGTCATTTTGATTACCTGCTTGATTCTGAAATTAAGAGATCTGCAAGATATAAACACCCTATTTCACTTTTGATGATGGATATAGATAATTTTAAATCCATAAACGACACTTATGGGCATCAAATGGGTGATGAGATGCTAAAAAAAATTGCTAATGTCATAAAAACAACCATAAGAAAAATTGACCTGCCATGCCGCTATGGCGGAGAAGAATTTACGCTTATACTTCCGGAAACACACAAAAAGCATGCTAAAAAAATATCAGAGCGCTTAAGAAAAAACATTTCTGAAATTGTTGTTAAAACCGAAGCCGGAAAAGAAATCAGCCCCACTATAAGTATAGGTATCTCAAATTATCCCCTTGACTCGCATGGCAGGGATGAGCTTCTGGGTTGCGCTGATAAAGCACTTTATTTTGCCAAGAAAATGGGTAAAAACTGCGTAGCTGAGTATAATGAAAACGGTTGTCTCCTTGTTCAGGATGAAGACGAATAATTTTAAAAAAGTTTTTAATCAATCATTGAGAAATCCATGCTTAAGCGGGAATTCAAACTTATACCGCGTTATTTTGATTAAGATAAAAACATATATTTAAGGAAGTAAAAACGTAATAAAAACTTGATGCAGGAGAAATAAAATTGCAAACTGAAAAAAAACGTATTATGTCCGGGATGAGACCAACAGGCAAGCTTCATATAGGTCATTATATGGGGGTTTTAACTAACTGGATCAAATTCCAGGATGGGTATAAATGCTATTTTGCCGTAGCTGACTGGCATGCTCTTACTACAAAGTACGATCGGACGGAAGATTTAAGACAAAACATAACAGATTTAGTTATAGACTGGATAGCATCAGGCATTGACCCTGAAAAATCAGTAATCTATGTGCAGTCGTTGATTCCTGAAACAGCTGAGCTTCATCTTTTATTAAGTATGATAACCCCGCAAAACTGGGTGGAGAGAGACCCTACGCTTAAGGATATGATAAAAGCCCTCAGGGGAAATAAAGAAGAAGAAACAGAAGATACATCAGCAATAGTAAGCTATGGGCTTATGGGATATCCTGTGCTGCAAACAGCTGATATTCTACAGTTTAACGCATCTTTAGTCCCTGTAGGAAAAGACCAGCTGGCTCATCTGGAAATTTCCCGCGACATTGCAAGGCGGTTTAACCATATTTATAAAACTGATTTTTTTATAGAACCCCAGCCAAAGCTTACGGAAATTCCTATGTTAAAAGGGATTGACGGGCAGAAAATGGGAAAATCATTTGATAATGACATAAAAATTTCTGATTCTGAAGAAGATACAGCTAAAAAAATAATGCGCGCAATCACAGACCGCTCTAGAATTAAAAGGACAGACCCCGGTCATCCTGACCTGTGCGAAGTTGTCTGTCCTTATTATGAAATTTTTGCGGATGAGCAAACTGTTAAAAAACAAAGATATGAGTGCGAAAACGCAATCAGGGGATGTGCTGACTGCAAGCGGGAACTGGCTGATATCATTAATGACCGTTTTAGAAATGTACGGCAAAAACGTAAAGAACTGGAAGCTGATCCGGATTATTTTCATGAAGTAATAAAAACCGGGAGCGAGCAGGCAAGAAAAAGCGTATGTGACACTTTAAGATATGTTAAGAACATAATGCAAATGTATTAAGTTTTTTTCAAAAATATGACTTAAAATAAATTAATAAGTATAATTTTAAAAAAGTAACTATTAGATTGATTCATTAATTATACAGGGTCGAGCGAAGCGAGGGCAGCGAGACCAAAAAACTCCAAAGTCCCCCTTTGAAGGTAGGGGGTAGATAAAAAAACAAAGTACTTTTAAAATTAATAAATCAAAGCACTATCTTATTTTCAGGTTTTAATTGAGCAGAAAAAAGTAAATGAAAAAATTTAGCATTATAACAACAGTTTTTTTGAGTTTATTTTTAACACCGGCATCATTATCCGGATCAACAAGCATAGCGAGTATTAATGCAAATAATTTTATCCGGATAATATCAAATACCAGCCAGTATGTCAGAATAGAAGGCAAAATTCAAAATTCTGAAATAACCGATAAATCAAGGATAATTTTTCTTAATTTTGGTAAGAATTTTAATACGTCCCTCAGTGCTGTAATCTATAATATAGACATTCCCGCATTCATAGATGCCGGAATTGACCAGCCTGATAAGTATTTTGAAAATAAAAAAGTTGTTGTAGAAGGAATAGTAAGAATCTGCAACGGAAAACCAGAAATTGTTATTAATTCTCCGGACCAGATTAAAGTAGTCCGGGATTAAAGTTTAATGACAATTCTAAAAGAGATTATTGAGTATAAAAAAAAAGAAGTTCTACACCAAAAACAAGCCCTGGACTTTGCCGAGCTTGAATGCTTAATAAAAGAACTTCCCCGCCCAAAAAATTTCTGTAAAATGCTGAGGGATTATAAACAAAAAAATGAAATCGCGCTTATAGCTGAAATCAAGAAAGCTTCGCCTTCAAAAGGGGTTATAAGAGAGGATTTTAACCATCTTGAAATCGCCCGGGCTTACGAAAAAGCAGGAGCTGCTGCGATTTCCGTTTTAACGGACGAAAAGTTTTTTCAGGGAAAAATAGAATATTTAAAAGACATAAGGAGAATTTCCGACTTAGCTCTTTTAAGAAAAGATTTTATAATTGATGAATTTCAAATTTACCAGACCAGGAGTATCGGAGCTGATATTATTTTATTAATAGCATCTGCCCTGGATAAAAACCAGCTTAAGGATTATTTTAATTTGTCGGAAGAACTGGGACTCAGTGTTCTTCTGGAAATTTATAATCAGGCAGAGCTTGATTTTGCGCTTGAAATCAACGCTAAAATTATTGGTATAAACAACCGGGATTTAAAAACATTTAAAGTTGACCTGCAAAATACAGTGAATTTAATAAAAGACAAAAATTTTGAAAATGCCTTTATTATAAGCGAATCAGGCATAAAAACCGGCTCTGATATAAAATTTCTGAAAGAATACGGAGTTTGCGGGGTTCTTATTGGTGAGACATTTATGAAAGAAGAAAATATTGAAAGAGTTTTTCAAAGTTTGATAAAATAAACTCAAGTTGCCGCCTATAAAAAATTCTCTATTTTACATTACAAAATTTTTTCAAAATGTCCGCCCGTTTTATTGTTTTATAAGTCTTTGTTTTACTGTAAAATATTTTTATAGGGACTATTTGGGAAAAGTATATGGTTTTTGAGCATGTTGAAAATATAGTAACTATCACGGGTATAAATATGGATACTTTTACCCCGCTTGGAATAACACCGGCAGAAGTCATGGCAAACGCTTTAAGGGAATCCGGACTTATCACAGGTGCAACCAGAATCGACGATCAAAGCCCTGTTGATCTGTGTTCTTCTTTTCTTGAAAAAAAATCAAATTACCAGCAGCTTACAAAACTCGGTAATATTCTTGTAAAAAATAAAGTAATCACTCTTCAGCAGCTTAAAGATGCACTTGCCGAGCAGAGCAGGGATCCTTCCAAAAAGTTAGGAAATATCCTGATAGAAAACGGTGCATGTACCGGGCAAGACATTGAAAAATGTATTAAATCCCAGAACCGTATCAGGGATGATATTAAAAAACTTGATGAATATGAAGATAAAATCAGCCTGCTAAGAAAACGGATCTCCAGCGGAAAAAACATTCGCGATAAACTTTAATTCTCAGCTGTTTGCAAAGATTGCCTCGGGCTGAAGAGTTTCATCAGTACCGGAATTTTTATATATTTCTTTCCATTTTCTTAAAACCTCGGATTTTATATCATTCTTGTCCTGTTGGCTAATAACTCCCCAGTAGTTTGGTTTTATCATGATCATCATTTTATTTTCTTCTTTTGGATGCACATACAGCCTTTGAATATATTTAAGATACCTGGTGCTTTTCAGGTTTGCTATTATATCAATTCCGGGTTTATAGACTTCATATGAATTTTCTGTGGTTAGCTGAATTTTATTGCCTACTTTATCCGCAAGCCGGGAAATACCTGAAAATAACGTAAAATAAAAACCTATTGTAAAAACCCAAATAAACAATACAATATAAATAATTTTTAATTTTGTTCTTACATTCTTATCCTTATTTTCAGTGTTATTAGAACTTTCAGTCCTGTCAAACTGCATATTGCCCTTAACAGGGGTGTTATCATCGGTATTTTCTTTTAAATTCTTATAGAGACTTATTTTATTAAGATTATTTTTTAAATTTTCCCAAAATATCTTCATTTATTCAACTTCCTCAGTAAATATGAATTAAAACATTAATAAAAAATTCTTGAAGAAGAGTTTTTTATTGCTGAGTTAATATTAAACTTTAATCTGATGAAACGAATCGGAGAAACCTATAATCTTATAGATAGTAAGAAGATGATAATCAACCGGTTAGGAAAATGATTTAAATGTCTGATAGTAACTACTTAACAGAGCAGTGTCTAAAATACCGGAAGAATTACCGAAAAAAACAACTGGCTCTGAAAGCCTTAAACAACTATCTTGACCAGTTGAAGATTCACTATGACCTGAGTGAGGTTGACTTGATTAAAATATTAAAATTCGTTTTAAGTGTAAAATGTAAAAATAATTTTTTAAAAAAATTCTGGAATATATTTAAATAACAGGATAGAATAATAAATATATTTAAAGCCTATTTAAAAAGTTGAGTTGTAATAGTGTCCGATAATACAGAATCAGAAAATATACAGTCTGATGAGGTTTCAGACAACAATGCTTCAGAGGAAACCCCGTCGGAAACTACAGAGCAAAAACAGCCTGATGAAAGTCAAGCCGGTAGGAATTCAATAGAAGTTGATTATGAATTTATAACAAACCTCTATAATATTGCAGATGTTCAGGTTCCTGAGAATATAGAGCCGGGCAGTTTACAGAGCGTACTGGAAAAAATCAAAAGTAAAATTAATGTGGCAAATTCCCTGCAAAAAGCTGGTTCTATCAGTGCCAACCCGGCTGAAATGACTGCTGAATCACAGGAGGCGGATGATTCTTCCCGACCTAAAACCGTTCTGGTCGTGGATGATCTTGGTATTGTTACAATGCAGCTTGCAGCTCTATTCAAGAAACTCGGGTTTGAGGTAACAACATCAAGAGAGCTTTTTGACGCAATAAAAAAATATAAGACGGAAGATTTTGGCTATGCTGTGGTAGACCTCTTCATTCCTACGGAAAGGGAGGGATTTATCCTGATTGATGAAATAAAAAAGCTTTCTCTTTTATGCAGGCTGGATACAAAAATAGTGGTCATGTCAGCATCCAATAAAAAAGAGCACAAAGATAAATGCAAAAGCAAAGGCGCTCATATTTTTATAGAAAAAACATCAGGCTGGCAAAATAAAATTGTGGATTATGTAACAGGCAAAACCTCCTCCTGATATGAAAAAAATTTATCGGGTGGACTTTTCCAGTAAATCATCTGTCTCAAGAGTTGATTTTAGCCTCTCAAGCATTACATTCCAGTCTGCATTGGCAAAAAATGCTTTCATATAAGCTTTTTTATCAATTCCATAATCTATCATGAAGGCATGTTCCCAGGTATCCATAACTAAAAGAGGTCTTACATAAGAAGGAACATGAATGTTATGCTGGTCAATTATGAAATTATAAATTTTACCATCCCTGTAATTGTAGCCTGTAACTGCCCAGCCTGCCCTCGAAGCAGCGCCTGTTGCCCTTAAATCTTCGATGTAATCATTCCAGCTGGCAAAGTCATTTTCAATCATTTCCACCAGCTCCCGGGGAGGATCCTGGTATTCAGGCGTCAGGTTGGAAAAGTAAAGTTCATGAAGCACAGCGCCGTTAAGGTTATGGGCAAGCTCTACTTTTAAACTTCTGAACTCAGAATAATTCTGATTAGCGCTCATCACATCAGCATTGGTAAGTCTTCCGTTTATTTCATTAACTTTAGCCACATATTTTTCATATAGCTCATTATGCTGGCTTAATTGGTTTTTACTAAAACCTTCCAGTTTATCAAATAAATAACTAAAATCTTTTGCCTCTAAAGTGGGCGCTTTCATTGACATTTTTTCTTTTAAATCAGCCATAGCTATATCTCCTGTCGTTAAACACATTACTAAAACCGGAATTAATTGTATAGCAAAAATTTTTATAAAATGCTCAGGAATTTTTTGTTTACCCCTTAAAAACATTTTTGGTTCCTTTTAAATTATTCTAAAAAGTCTAGCATTATAGAAAAAAAAAATTATTATACAACCGGGTAAAAATAAATATCCTGAATCATTAATTGAATTAAGCCGGTTAATAAGTAATGAACTGCAAGTGTAATAATTGTTTACAACGTTCAATGTTGTTGCTATTCTGTGTTTTATACTTAATCATCCAAAGTTTTTAAGTTAATCTATAAATAAGGAGAAACACATATGAGAAAGCCGATTATCGCAGGAAACTGGAAATTAAACAAAACTGTCGAAGAATCCATTGCGCTAGTAGAAGATATTAAAGTAAAAATAATGGACTTTGATAAAGACCAGATACCAACAGTAATCGTAAGCCCTGTTTTTACATCCCTTAAGTCTGTAGCTGATATATTAGAACATGGTCAGGGCATTTACCTTGGTGCACAGGACTGCTACTGGGAAGATTCCGGGGCTTTCACAGGAGAAGTTTCAGTCCCTATGCTTAAAGATATCTGTGTAACTTATATAATAGCAGGACACAGCGAAAGAAGACAGTATTTCGGCGAAACCGATGAAGCTGTAAATCTTAAGGCTAAAGCTATTCTTGCACACGGCTTAATTCCAATTATCTGCTGCGGAGAAACTTTAGGGCAAAGAGAAGCCGGACAGACCGATGAAGTAGTTAAAAACCAGGTTACTGTCGACTTAAAAGACCTTGCAGAAGAGCAGATAGCAAAGTCAGTTATTGCTTATGAACCTGTCTGGGCTATAGGAACAGGTAAAACCTGCGAATCCCGGGAAGCTAACAGGGTAATTAAACTTATCAGAGATACGGTAGCAGAAATTTCCAGCCGGGATGCAGCTGATAAAATCAGGATTCTCTATGGAGGAAGCGTAAAACCTTCTACTATTGAAGAGCAAATGAGCCAGTCTGATATTGACGGAGCCCTGGTAGGCGGAGCAAGCCTTAAAGCGGAAGATTTTGTTCAATTAATAAAAGGTACAATGCTTATAAGGACATCTAAATAACCTGAATCACGAAATACATGAAGCCCTTGTAACAGGTGAAATTTTTTCATACCTCTTTAAGAGCCTGTACATTATCTTAAAAAGCTTTTTTAAGCAGGTCTGTAGTGATTTTAAAGATTGACCCCGGGGAAAAGTGTTTTAAAATATAGGGAATTCTTTTAGGCTTAAGAAAATACCTGATATATCCCCGGCTTTGCAATTTTTGAATATCTTTTAAAGACAGGTTTACCAGCTCAAGGGGTCCGCCTTCCTGTTTTGTATAAGTATTCCAGTCATTTGACAGTAAAAGATAGTTTCCTTCACCTTTTAAAGCCATTTCCCGAATTTTTGTTCCGGGATACGGCATCATAATAGCAATATTCATCACATCAGAGTCTAACTCCAAAAGCAGGTTAATGGTTTTGTTTACTGACTCCCTGGTTTCATTGGGATGTCCTATTATAGAAAAGCAACAAGCCCTGATACCGACTTTTTTCGTAAGTTTCACAGCTTTTTTCATTTGCTCAAAAGTAATTCCCTTGCCGGAGTTTTTCAGGATTTCCTGATCTCCTGACTCAATTCCATAGCATAATTCCTTACACCCGGCTTTTTTAAGAAGCTTTAAAGATTCCTCATCTACCGCATTAACCCGGGTTTCTGCTATCCAGGATATTTTTCTGTTTAAACCCCTGTCAATAATTTCTGTGCATATTTTTTTGCCATGCTCTGAGTTTGCAAGAAATGTACCTTCAGAAAAAAATATGTCGGTAGCCTTGTAGGTATTAACCATAAACTCTATTTCGTCCGCTACTTTTGCAGGAGATCTAAACCTTAGCCCATCGTATACCTTAAAACAAAAGTTACACCGGGAAGGGCAGCCTCTCAGGGATAAGACCGGGATTTCAAGAACCGGGATATTTAATTTCCTGTTGAAATTCGTTACAAGCCTGCCTTTATACTGTTCTAAAGGGAATAAGTCCCAGGCAGGATAGGGAATTGAATCAAGATCTTCTATGGGACAGGCAGGTTTATTGATTATTATTTTCCCGCTTTCACCTCTGTAAGCCAGTCCGTCTATATCGGAAAGGGAATCCCCGTTAACCAGCCTGAGAAAAGTCTGCTCACCTTCGCCATAGACGACAAAATCAGTCAGCGGGAATTCCTTAAGGGTATTTTCAGGCATCGCAGAGGGGTGAGAGCCTCCAAACACGGTTAATATATCTTTGCTAATCTCTTTTGCTGCTTTAAACACTTCGTAAGCCTGAAAAATTTCTTCTGTAAAAACTCCGATTCCTATGTAATCAGGATTTTCCCATTTTATTTTTTCTTTAACCCGGTTTATATCAAGATTCAGGGCAAGAGCATCAATTACTTTTACCTGGTGCCCTTTTTCCCGCAAATAAGCAGCTATATAGGCAGTTCCAAGTCTTAAAAACCGGGAATCCAGCTGTTTTACATCTCTAATTTTACCCGGGGGCGGAGTAAAAAACAAAATTTTTTTCATATTTAAATTATATTCGTTTTTTGTTTTTTAGTCAGAGCTAAATAATCCGAGTCGCTAATTGCATAGTTATATCCTGGTTTTGGGCTAATTCGCGACTCGAGGTGAATAATCTGGATCTCTAATTGTTTATAGCTCATATCCTTATATTCAGGCGGAAATTTCCGTTGATAATCCCTGTTTGCCTTTTGTTTCAATTTCTTTTACCAGGCTGCAAATGAATTCATCTACGTTAACCATTCCGACATGTCCTTTTGCCCTTGCCCGAAGAGCAATAGAATTTGCCTCGATCTCTTTATCTCCAATTACGAGCATATAAGGGATTTTCATGTTTTGCGCTTCCCTGATTTTATAGTTCATGCTTTCACTTCTATCATCCAGCTCAACTCTTATTCCTTGCTCTTTCATTTTTCTATGGACTGAATCAGCGAAGTCAAGATGCTTATCGGAAATCGGGACAATCATAGCCTGGATCGGTGAGAGCCATGCCGGGAATGCTCCCGCGTAATGCTCTATTAAAGCTCCTGTAAACCTTTCCAGGGAACCGAAAATTACCCTGTGAAGAATAACCGGCGTTTGCAAACTTCCGTCTTTATCTGTATATTTAAGGTTAAAGCGTATAGGAAGGTTAAAATCCAGTTGAATAGTGGCAGCCTGCCAGGTCCTGCCTATTGCATCCTTAATTTTGAAGTCGATTTTCGGACCATAAAATGCCCCGTCACCTTCATTTAGTTCATATTCTATATTTTTTTGATCCAGGGCATCCTTAAGCCCGGCTTCCGCATGATTCCAGTTTTCCAGCTCACCTACAAAGTCGTCAGGACGGGTGGACAGCTCGACTTCATAAGTCATATCAAAAAGCTTAAGCGTATCATCTACAAATTCAATGATATTATGAATTTCCTGAACAAATTGATCTGAGGTACAGAATATATGGGCATCATCCTGTGTAAATCCACGTACTCTCGAAAGCCCATGTAGAGTTCCGGATCTTTCTTTTCTATAAACCGTTCCCAGCTCAGCCATTCTTATAGGTAAATCTCTGTAGCTATGCCTTTTAGAGTTATATATCAGCATATGAAAAGGACAGTTCATCGGCTTCAGGACATAATCCTTATCTTCTTCGACGTTAAGATAGTACATGTTGTCATCATAAAATTCTGTATGTCCTGAAATATCCCACAGCTGCTTTTTTGCTATATGGGGAGTATTAACTATCAGGTAACCTCTTTTTCTGTGCTCTTGCCGCCAGTAGTTTTCTATCTCCTCGCGGATTAAAGCCATGTTAGGATGCCATAAAACCAGTCCCGGACCAACTTTATCATTGATACTGAACAGGTCAAGCCTGTTAGAGAGTTTTCTGTGATCCCTTTTTTCCGCTTCTTCCAACATATGAAGGTAATTTTTCAGGTCTTCTTTAGTCCAGAACGCGGTAGCATAAATTCTCTGGAGCATTTTATTATTTTCATCTCCTCTCCAGTAAGCACCGGCTGTACTTAATAACTTAAAAGCCTTAATAAAACCGGAATGCGGAACATGGGGTCCTCTGCAAAAATCATTCCAGATTTCCTGCCCGTCTTTTTTGCACATATAAAGTGTCGGATTCTGCTGTGCGTATTCCATTAAAAGCTCTATTTTATATACCTCTCCTTTTTCCCGAAAATCAGTCAGCACTTCCTGGACGTTTTTTATTTCCCGGCGTTCAAATGTCTGTTTTTCCTGGATGATTCTGTTCATTTCCTCTTCGATTTTTGGAAGATCATCTGAGCTAAGGGAGTGATCGGGAATATCAAAATCATAGTAAAATCCGTTTTCAATTGTAGGACCTATGGCAATTTTTGCATCAGGAAAAAGCCTCTGCACTGCCTGAGCCATGACATGTGCAGTGCTGTGCCTTAAAATTTCCAGGGTTTCCGGATCTTTTGACGTTAATATCCTGACAGTATCGTTATTATGAAGCTTTGTTGAGAGATCTTTTATAGAGCCGTTAATCTCAACGGAAACAGCGTTTCTCTTTAAACCTTCGCTTATTGAGCCTGCAAGGTCTTCAGCAGTAGAACCTGCCTGTATTTCCTTAGTAGAGCCGTCCGGCAATTTTATTTGAATTTCTTCTGTCATTTTATATTCCCTTTTAAAAACTATAATTTATTGATTAAATCAATTCTATCATCATACTCTTTGAGAAGAAAATCATAGAAATTACCAGACACATCAGGATTTTTGTCCCACTTTTCAGCTGTTTGAACAAAAAATTACCGATCAGGGTGGTTTAAAATAGCGGATTTTATATATTATTAGTTGTCTGAAAAAATAAACGTATAATTAAAAATTTATAAACGCCGCCTGTCATTCGTGTGGTTAAAATATATATTTTTTTCAATACACGAAAATTTTATAAGACCACTAATAAGGGACAAGTCCCTTAACCACCTCTAAGGGTGGGAGAGATGGGGATTTTGAAGAATTTTACCTATGCAGTACCTGAGTAGTTATAGCTTATGGTAATTGTAAAGAAATATTAAATAAAATTAAAAATCTCTCAATTAAAGTAATAGCAACACTTTTGCTTGCTAATACGTTTTTTCCTGAAAACTTTAAAGCAAAGAAACAGCATTGATTGTTTTTATAAATATAAGAGGTGAAAGTAATAGTGTTATTTTAAAATTCTTGAGGAGGAGAAATAGGTATGTTTTTCAACGGTATTAACATGATGTATGGACCCCATCAATATAGCTTACATGTAATAGCTAATCCGGCTATGAGCAACGGTTATCCTTATAGAAGTCCGGAACCGCCAAGCATATTTCCTATAAGCCCAGCTCCAGTAAGACCAATTCTTGAAAGAGGAGATGGAGATAGAGGTATTTACGGAGCTAACGGTAAATTTGAAGGCGATTTTTTTAACGATACTTTAGTAGGTCGTGGGCTCAGTAGTCTAGGAAGCGGAATAGGTGACCTGGTAGGAGGCGCGGCAGGACTCGCGGCTAGAGGCTTAGCCGGTATAGCCGACTTTGCGGGTTTCCACGAGACTGCCAATGACCTGAGGTCATGGGGCGATGAGGTAGCAGGCACAAGTCTGGAAGACATTGCTCTGGACAGGTCTGCAAGGGCTGCTGAAGCGCAAGCCAAAGCCGTAGAAAAAGAACGGGAATTAGAACAAGCCAAAGAGGACCTAAATACAGCCATAGACGTAGCAGCACAGACGGAAACCGAAGAACATATTGACAAAGTTGGTGAGCTAGGTGAAAGAGTTGATCAACTTGGTGAAGAGGCGGCTGAAGCAAGAGCAGTTGCTGATCAAGCCCAGGGTGTAGCAAGAGACGCCGTTGCTGATGTGGCAGAAGCGGACGCAGAAACTGCAGCAGCTAGGTCTGAGGCAACAACTAGTGAAACCACAGCTGAAACTGATAATACTAGTACTACAGGCGAAAGCGCTGATAATACCGGAAATAATACGAGTACAGATAGCGGCAGCGGCGGCGACAGCGACGGCGACAGCGACAGCGGCGGCGACAGCGACGGCGACAGCGACGGCGACAGCGACGGCGACAGCGGCGGCGACAGCGACGGCGACAGCGGCAGCGACGGCGGCAGCGATAAATAATTTACTTACATTCTATATAAAAAGAAGAGCTAAAACCTCTTCTTTTTTACTGAAATGTTTTTTAAAAAATTTATTACACTCACGCTTTGTATGTTTAAAGATAAAATATTAGTGATTTAAAATTAATTAACCAGGTTTTTTTTTAATAGAAATAATTATTAAAAAACATAGAGAAAAACATTGAGAAAGGTGAGTCGTTGGATTTTTTAGTAAAGTCAAATCTATCCAGCAAATTTGACATGGCTTTTTTATTTATCAGCCCGGAATCTTTTCCTTTAAAATCCTCAATATTTATTTCATCGTCTTTATTTGTATTTAATGCTTTATAAACATCATCTATGCTCATTTTTACATTTTTATCAGCAAAATTACTATCAGATGAAATAGCTATTCCCTGTTTTTCATTATGAGTATCATCAACTGATGCAAATATTTTTTTAAGATCCTTGCCGGAAAAAGTTCCGTAATTTCCGTCTTTTCCTGCAAGAAGCGCTAATTCAGCTTTTGTAACTTTTCCGTCTTTATCTGTATCAAAAGCATTTAGAATATCCTGGCTTTTATACCTTTTTTGCGGGTCATCGAGTTCGTAATTTACTTTATTAGTGAAATCCTGCTGCGGAAATGGAAACCACGGGAAAAAGCAAGATTGCGGAGCGAATAAATTAAAGTTAGATTGAGGTCTGAATAAATTGTTTAATGAGTTCATACCGCCAAATTGATTGAAAAAATTGTTCATACTATAATTAGAGCTGGTAGGGAAACCATACATAATATAAAGTCCTCCTTATTTATATAGTATATATTTTTATATATACTATATAAATATTGCTAAAATAAATATTTTTCTTAACATTTTTTTACAAAGAAGGATAAAATGTCGTATAGAAAGGAAACTGACTCACTGGGCACTATGGAAATTCCGCAGGATGCATACTGGGGAATCCATACCAGCCGTGCGCTAGGAAATTTTAATATTTCACGGTACAGGATTAATTCCGTATTTATAAAATCATTTGCCCTTATAAAGCTAGCCTGTGTAATTTCCATTAAGGAGCTTGGTATATGGGAAATTCAAAAGGCAGAAGCTGTTATAAAAGCCTGCGAGGAATTATCAGAGGGCAAATTTGATTCCCAGATAGTTGTTGACCCTATCCAGGGAGGAGCCGGTACATCTTTAAATATGAACGTAAACGAGGTTATTGCCAACCGTGCGCTTGAACTATACGGCAAAAACAAAGGCGAATACGAGTTTATCGATCCTATAGAAGATATTAACCGTTTTCAGTCAACGAATGATGTATATCCTACAGCATTAAAAACAGCTTCAATATTTCTTTTGCGGGAACTTGAAAAGCAGGTTACAGCTCTTCAGGAAAGTTTTCAGGCTAAAGAAAAGGAATTTGCCGGCATAGTAAAGGTAGGCAGAACCCAGCTTATGGATGCTGTTCTTATTACCCTGGGAAAAGAATTTTCTGCCTATGCGGAAGCAGTTTCCAGGGACAGGTGGAGAATTTATAAATGCGAAGAACGCCTGCGTGTGGTAAATCTCGGAGGAACTGCGGTTGGAACAGGGCTTACAGCGCCGAGAAAATACATATTCAGCGTGATTGAAAAACTCCGGGAATTAACGGGAATCGGTCTTGCCCGGGCTGAAAACCTGCTGGAAAATACCCAGAACCTCGATGTTTTCAGTGAGGTCAGCGGGATTTTAAAAGCGCATGCCGTTAACATCATAAAAATTTCCAATGACCTGAGGCTTATGAACTCAGGTCCTACAGCCGGACTGTCTGAAATATTCCTGCCTGCGGTACAGGTTGGATCATCGATTATGCCGGGCAAAGTCAACCCTGTAATTCCGGAAATGACAGCTCAGGTCGGGATAAAAACCCTGGGAAATGATGTGATAATTAATCAGTGCGCAGCGGGCGGGCAGTTTGAACTTAATCATAACTTGCCGCTTCTTGCTTTTTCATTTCTTGAAACACTGGAATTACTTATTAATGCCGATAAATCCCTGAGAGAGCTCTGTGTTGACGGCATAAAACCGAATATTAAAAACCTGAATAAACACGTTGAAACAAGTTACGCCACATTAACCGCCATGCTGCCGGAATTAGGCTATAATAAAATTGCCCATATTGCCAAAGGGCTTCAAAAAACCGATCTTTCACTTAAAGAATACCTGATTAAAAACAATTATATTGATGAAGAAAAGTTTAACCGGCTTACTTCACCGGAAATTTTGCTGTCTCTGGGACACATTAAATTCATAAAATAACCCCTGATTCTTTATTCTAAAGAAGTAACAAAAAATTTTAACGTAAGTTTTTATTCCTTACCCTTTAAATTCATCTTAATAAATATTTATAAATAGAAAGATAATAGGCAAAAAATTTTATTCATCTGTTTTTATAGAAAAGGTTAAAAAGGTTTTTATTAATGTTTATTTAATATTAAAATAGAAAAAATTTTCATTAAGTCTTGAAATTTATCTTTTGTATACGGTTCAGGAAAATTAAAGAATAAAAATGATCAATTTGCAGCTTCAGCCAGGGGTTACTCCTTATAATAAACCTGTTGCCGGTAATAACCAAAAACCCGGTGCATTATTGGGAAGAAAAACTTCCGATAAATTATCTTTTTCTTCCTCGTTTATTGATAGGCAATTAGCCCTGAAATTTAAAATTATAGGTGATGAGCACGCCCGTAATGAAGAGCATAACACAGCTGTTTTTTATTATAAAAAAGCTATAAACACAAATCCTGACTATGTGCAGCCATACTATAACCTGGCAAAAGTCTACAAAAAAAGAGGTCAAATGGCTCAGGCAATTGATATTTACCAAAAACTCTTAAAAGTAAAATCCGATGAAATCGAGGCTCAATCCCTGCTAGGACAATGTTTTACAGAGCAGGGAAATTATAAAGCTGCAAAAATAGCTTATGAAAAAGCAGTTAAAATTGACCCTAAGTATGATTTTGCAAGCAGGTCCCTTAAAAAACTTGAAAATTTAATGCTTGCTGCTACTAACCCTATAAAAGCAGGAGAAATAAAGCAACAGATTGCTAAAAATAACTTAAAAAAAGCACTGCAACTGGTAAATCAACATGCCTCACCCAACTTAACAAAAGGGCTCGAGGATCTGGATATAACCTTTGATGAAACGGATTCACTTGCAGGGCATAAAAATATTGCTCAATACGAAAACCATAATAAAAAAATAGTTATTACAAGTGACTATATATGGTCAGCTCCGGAAATTACCGCAGCTTATATAATTCATGAGGCTGTTCATGCAAAGGATAAAGACGGACTTACTTCTGTCAGGGAAGAACAGGATGCTTACCAGGCATCCATTGAATTCTGGATAGCTCATAACAACGGAGTAAAAGACCCTGAACTTGACTATGCGGCCGGGTTGTACAGGGAAAATCCCGATAAATTAAGGGAAAAAGTGGGACAGACATATAGAAGCAGGGATAAGTCAATTCCCGAATATTCACCTTATCATATTCCGCCTGAGCAGCAGGGATTTTTCTCCAGGCTAAAAATGTATTTTTTCAGCGTGAAAGATAACTATAGCAGCAGCACAATGCCCATTAACTAAGGGGTAATCAGATTTTAATTTTCTAAAACCGAAATATTCTGAATGCCTATCTGCTGGGCGGCATCCATAACTTTTACCACGGCTTCATGGGTAGATTCCTGATCTGCCTTGATTAACAATCCGTCTTTTTGCTCCTGGTAAGTTTCTTCAAGAAGGCTTAAAAGCTTTTCCTCGTCAACAGATGCTCCGTTTAAGGTGTATTCTCCTTTTTCAGACACATTAACCGTGATAATTTTAGGCTCTTTTTCCTGTTTTTGCGCCTCATGCTCGGTAGGAATCATTAAATTCAGTCCCTGCTGGTCCAGTAAAGGCGCTATGACCATCATTATGATTAACAGAACCAGGAATATATCTGTTAGCGGGGTTATATTTATTTCATTGAATGAATCTCTTTTATTTTGAGTGCTCATTTTGTTTCCTCTGGGTTATAGGGTAAAATCCGGATTTTTATGATTCTTCTTTTGAAAGATCTTTAGCGGGCTCGGCAGTATTATTTTCTTCAAGATCTTTTTGCTGCTTTCTGCTAAGCGGCTCACCGGCTACAGTCAGCTTTTCATAACCCGCTTGCTGCGCTGCTCTCATAACTTTCATAATTTCCTTTGTTTTTGTCTGTGCATCAGCTTTAACTACTACTTTTTTATCCTCTGTCTCTTCAAGAAGCCCCTTTAATTTTTCAGAAAGTTTTGCTTCTTCAGTCTGAGCGGAATTTACATAAAATTTGGAATTTCTTGTTATGGAAACAGTAATTTCATTTTCATCTACGGATAAGCCGCTGTTAATTGACGGCAGGGAAATATCCTGGTCAAGCGCCTGGAACATCGGTGCTATAACCATCATTATAATTAACAACACCAGAAATATATCTGTTAAAGGAGTTATGTTAATTTCACTAAATATTTCACCTTTTTTTCCTGAAGATTGTATTGCCATTTATTTTTTCCCTTAAAATTGCGGTCCGTAAGTTTTTTGAGAAGCCTGAACAGGCTGTTCCTGGGGATCTTGTCCTTCAGTTGCCTGCTTTACGTTTTTTTCCATAGATGTATCGCTGTCAACGTAGCTTAAAAACAATAGTTTGAGAAGCTGGAAGTCATCCTCGTATCTGCTGACAACTGACTGGAAAGAGTTGTAGAAAACAACGGCTACAATAGCAACGCCAAGACCAATCGCCGTAGCTATAAGTGCTGAACCTATACCTAATGCCACAGCTGCACTCTGGTTACCCTGGGTTGCAAGATCCTGGAATGTATAGAGAATTCTTACAACAGTGGCAAAAAGCCCTAAGAACGGCGCTACCCCGCCTATTGTTCCCAGAATCATAAGATGTTTTTCAAGTTTTCTGACAGCAAGGCTGGTGGAAATGTCAAATGACCTTGTGAATTCCTTTTTCTGCTCGGAAAGTACCCTGATACCTTCCTCTGCCACATCCCCGATTACCCCGCCTAACTGGGCGCTTAAAATCTGGGCGCCTTCCAGGTTGTTTCTGTTTAATTCTCTTTGCAGTCTCTGGATAAACTGGATTACATCCCTTTTATTCTTGTTGTAAAAGGAAACCCTGTTAATTATAGCTGCGACCATCAGAATAGAACAGATAAATATCGGTAATAATACTGCCCAGTCTTGTTTCATTGCGTGAATAAATAGTTCCATAGTTATAATCCTCTTTTTTCTATTAACTTTACATTTTTAAATACATTAGAATTGCTGACCGCCTATACCAAATACATTATAATCAAATGTAAACTGAATATCTATGTCATCACCCCGGTATTCAGGAGGAAGCGGTCTGAAAGGAGCTGCTGTCTTCACTGCCTGAATAGCTGCCTTGTCAGATTCAGGTTGTCCTGAAGGTGTGTGAACCTTTAAAGAAAGTAATCTTCCGTCTTTGCTGACTTTAAACAGAAGTACAACTCTCTTGCTTTTATTGCCTCTGGGGGGATTCCATCTTCTTTTAATTCTTCTTTGTAATTCTCTCATATAAGGACCAAAATCAGGTTCTTTAATTGCATCAACACCCGGTCTGCCGTCAGGATTTCCGGGACCCGGATTTCCGGGATTCCCTCCGCCCATTGAATAGCTTGGATTTCTTCTTATGGTATTTTGCCCGCTGCTTCCTGCTGACATAATCGGTGCAGGTTCGGAAGTTGGAGCTGATTGACCTATAGGTCCGCTTGTAATCGGTCCTCCTACAGTTGGTCTGGGTCTTGGAGTATTTTTTGGCACCGGTACCGGCATTGAAAATGGATTTGGCGCTTGTACCCTGGGTATTGATGCTTTTTGACGCGGTGTTGGTCTTGGAGGAACTTTTGGCGCCTGTGCTTTTGGTTTTGGAGGAGATGCCGGTTTCTTTTGAACTTTTGTTGTTGCTTTTTTAGGGGGAGGAGTAGCCTGTTGTGGTTTTGCATTACTTGTTATTGGTTCCGGGTCGGAAATCTTTCTTTTGGGGTCGTGTTTTCCTCCTGCCCTTGAGTTTCTGTCTGATCTTAAATTTGTCTTCTTGTTAATCGGTTTTTGCTCGGGTTTGTTTACAATTATAAACTCAATATCCTTAACTTTAGGTTCCGGCTTCATAAAAAGAGGCAGGGCTATTCCTAAAAAAGCCAGGATAAAGATTAGAATTTTTACAAATAACCAGAAAAGAAAAGCAACCAGAGGATGAGCAACAGTGGAAATTACCAGGGCTTTCTCAAAAGGAATTTCACTGTTATCATCCTTTAAAACAGCTGACAATTGTTCTTTTTGCTTTTTAAGGTCTTCATTTTCCGGTTTTTTCCCGAGAATAGTGTTCATTAATATCTCTCAAAATGGAATAATTAAGCTATATTTTAAAATTATAATAATACAACTCGTAAATAGCTAATATTTTAATTAAGTTGAGTAAAGTTTATCATAACATAAGCCTTAACGGCAATTAACCAATAAGATATGAGTTTACTTCCGGTTATACTGTTAGTTAATGACGGTTAGCCGGGGAATTTAAGATTATTACACGTTTTACTAATATCTGTAATTATAATCAGGTGTTAATCCCGGCAGCTGTTGAGCCGGTTCACTTCCGGTTCTAAGCTCGCTGTCAAGGATTATGTTAAGTTGCTCTCCTGCTTCGATAACAACATCTTTTCCTTTGTCATAGATGGTCTTAGCAACGCCGGTTCCGCCTCCGATTGCTGTACCGATTGCAGCGCCTTTTCCTGCCTGACCTCCGGAAACAGCCCCGAATATAGTACCGAGAAGCGCTCCTACACCTGAACCTACAGCTGTATCCTTAACGATTTCTTTTGCACGGTCCATACCTGTACCGCCTTTTAAGATTCCTGAACCGTCCTCAGTAGCTATTTTGCCGGAAAGACCTATAGCTTGACCTGAAGGAGTTCTTGCCTGGTTAAATACAATCATAAGTTTTCCGTTTTTACCGGCTCTTCCTGCGGCTTCTGCCATAACCACGGTTCCTGTTATGCTTGTTCCTGCCGGAAGTACCATTAAGCCGTTGTAATAAAACGGACCATTCATTAAAACGCTTATTCTATCACCTGTTCTGAGGTTTTTACTGCTTAGTGTCCTGTTAGCGGTAGCGCCGGGAATCATTGTTCCCGGGGGTACTGTAACAACCCGTCCTTGTAACGGCGGAAGGTTATAGTTATTCTGAACAGGAACATGGTTATAATTCTGTGCGGATTGAGGAGTGTAATTACCTTGACCGGAATACTGGCTTGTATTTTGTCTATGATGATTAGGGATTTCCCTGTAACCCCGGTTCTGCTGATATTGTGTCTGATAAGCAGGATTATTTTGCTGATAGGTCTGTCCCTGGTTTGATGGGTTCTCATAGCTATAATCATAGCTATAATCATCAACATAAGGGTCCGCGTAATTCTGTCCCATAACCGGTGTAGTCGTAGAAATAAGAACCATGCCGCTAAGACAACTTAATGTAAGTTTTTTAATGCTGTTTTTCATTTAACTTATTCTCCTTTCCCTTACTTTAGATAATTATAATATATCTCAAACTTTGCAGTAATTACACCAGGGTTAATAAATCATTCTATAGAAATATTGTATAGTTAAATATTAATAAATTTCCACAAATTTTTCTATGTTTATAGTGATTTTGTTTTTTCCTGCTTAATAAACGAGTAAATGCTAAAAATTGTTCATAGTGTATTAACAACCCGGGTTAGTTAATATAAGACTGCTGATTTTTTTTTAAAATTTTACGCAAGAATTTTGGTAGTGGCTAAAAGTTTAATGAAAAAAGTTAAAACCTGAAATAATAACTGTAAATCATAAAGGAGGAACAGTTATGAAAGAAAAAATTGGAAGATGTGCAAGACAGCGATAATTTATTAAAAAACGTTCATACATCAAATGGAAAGCAAAGATTAGCACGTTATACAAGAAAAACACTTGCTTTTTCAAAGTCAGATTACTGGCACGACCTTGTAACATACCTTTTTATCATACATTACAATTTATCACTAAGAATTTAACCACTACCTAAAATTTTACCCGGTATTTTTTGCTACATCCTTATTATATAATTTACTTTAATAGCAAGGATATAAAATTAAGTCAGGAGATTTTGCCATGCTGGCTAAGAGAATAATTCCCTGCCTGGATGTAAAAGACGGACAAACCGTAAAAGGCGTAAACTTTTTAAACCTCCGCTACGCTGGAGATCCGGTAAGCTTAGCTGCCAGGTATTCTGAAGAGGGCGCGGATGAAATAGTTTTCCTGGATATTACAGCCACAAATGAAGGCAGGGATACCATTAGAAATGTTGTAGAAAACGTTTCCAGGCAGGTGTTTATACCTCTTACAGTCGGCGGGGGTATAAGAACCATTGATGATATAAGAAACATCCTGCTTGCCGGGGCTGATAAGGCATCACTAAATACTGCCGCCGTGAAAAACCCTGAAATCATAGAAAAGGCTTCAAAAGCGTTTGGTTCGCAGTGTATAGTTATAGCAATAGACGCTAAAAGGGAAAAAGATGACTGGTATGTGTATGTAAACGCCGGGCAAAAAAAAACTGACATAAAAGTCATGGACTGGGTAAAGACAGTTGAAAAACTTGGAGCCGGGGAAGTTCTTTTGACGTCAATGGATGCTGACGGTACTCAGAAAGGGTTTGATCTTGAATTAACAAGGAAGGTTTCTATGAATACAAACCTTCCTGTGATTGCATCAGGAGGAGCCGGTCCTGTAATGAATCATTTCAACGAAGTATTCGACTACGGAGCAGCTGACGCGGCGCTTGCCGCATCTATTTTTCACTTTGATACAATTAAAATCAGGGATTTAAAGCAATATTTAGAGGAAAATAAAATTCCTGTCAGAATTTAAAATGGGTAAGTTTTTATTCTTTACCCCTTAATGAATCAAGGCACTATTTTTATCCGGCGAATTTTTTCCGGGTCTTTTATGCCTTTTGACTTTTCAACCCCGCTTGAAATATCCAGGGCAAAGGGTTTAACCATATTATCAGCTGCCCTGATGTTACCAGGATTAAGCCCGCCGGCAAGAATCAGCGGTAAATTATACTTATGCGCCTTTTTTGCAATTTCCCAGTCAAAAGTCCTGCCTGTACCCCCGTATTGATTTTCGGAAAAAGTATCAAGCAGGATATAGGAAACTGAATTTTTATAAGATTCTACGCTGCCCAGATCATTTTCTTTTTTTATTCTAAATGCTTTTATAACTTCTTTTCCTGTCACATCAGCTGTTTTAAGGCAAAATTCCGGTGTTTCTTCACCATGCAGCTGGATTTTTGTAATTCCCGCAAACCCGGAAATTTCTTTAACTTCATCAATGGAATGATTAACAAAGACACCTATTTTCTCTGTTTTTTCTGAAATCTTTTCTGCTATGCCCCGGGCGGTTTCGGGAGTTATATGCCTTGGAGTGTCTTTCATAAAAATAAAACCAATAGCCCATATGCCCGCATCTTCTGCTAAAAGGGCATCTTCTACTCCGGTTATGCCGCAAATCTTTATTCTCATTATGATCAAATCCTTGAATTTAATCCGAAAAACGGATTATTTTGTTTTTCATAACCAATAGATGTTGAAGACCCGTGTCCGGGGTATACTTTAATATTTTCATCAAGTGTAAATAACCTGTTCAAAATGGAATCTTCCAGCTGCTCATAAGAGCCTCCGGGTAAATCGGTTCTTCCCACTGAATCAGCAAAAAGCGTGTCACCAGAAAAAAGCGCATCCTCAACAAGATAACATACACTTCCCGGGGAATGCCCGGGCGTATGTATAACTTCAAATTTTAAATTCCCGACATCGAGCTTCTGTCCGTGATTGATGTTTTCATCTATTATAGGTTCATCCAGCTCAGGCATTGCAAACATTTTTAGCTGTTCTTTAAACATTTCAACAAGAAATTGGTCATCTTTATGAAGGAAAGTTTTGAGCTGAAGGTTCTTTTTAAGTTCCCGGTCACCTGAAATATGGTCAAGATGAGCATGTGTGTAAAAAATATATTTTAAACCGGCTTTTGAGTCCTTGATCTGCTGTATTGTAGATTTGTAATCACCGCCGGCATCGATCAGAACAGCATCTTTTGTATCTTCGCATATGACAAGGTAGTTATTGGAAGCAAAAGCTCCGATAGTAAGCTTTTTTATAATCATTTAGCCATCTCCTGTATTTTCTAAGTATAATAATATCAAATGCAAGAAAGATTGTTTAATTTTATAAGAATTTATTAAAATATGACACGAACAATTTCAATACTCGGTTCGACAGGCTCTGTGGGAAAACAGGCTTTGGAGGTTATAGACGGGCTTTCGGAAAAATTTAATGTTTTTGCGCTCTCTGCCGGAAGAAATATTGAGCTTTTAGAGCAGCAAATAACAAATTATAAGCCGCAGGTTGTATCGGTCGCAACTCAAAAACTTGCGATTGAGCTTGGCAGGAAAATAAAAAATACTGAAATCCTATGGGGACAGGACGGGTTGAAGCAGATCGCCGGGAATTCCGAAAATGATATTGTCCTGATTGCAGTTACAGGCTTAAACGGCTTAGAACCTGCAATTTCCGCTATAAAAAACGGAATAGATATTGCGCTTGCTAATAAAGAAACACTTGTTGCCGCAGGAAATATTGTTACCCGGCTATCAAGAGAAAATAATACCGAAATAATTCCTGTAGACAGTGAGCATTCCGCAATTTATCAGTGTATCAGGAGAAAAGACAGTTCAAAAATAAACAAAATTATTCTCACAGCATCAGGAGGACCTTTTAGAACAAGCTCGATTGAAGAAATTAACAATGCTGACATTGAAACTACATTAGCTCATCCCAGATGGTCTATGGGTGATAAAATTACAGTTGATTCAGCAACGCTTATGAACAAGGGACTTGAGGTTATAGAAGCGCACTGGCTTTTTGGTATTGACTACAATAACATAGAAGTCATTATCCATCCCCAGAGCATAGTACATGGAGCAGTAGAATTCCTCGACGGTAGTGTAATTTCCCAGATAGGACTGCCGAGTATGCATATACCTGTCCAGTTTGCTCTTACTTACCCTGAAATGTTTTCCGGTATAAAGACAAATTCATTTGATTTAACAGAGATTGCAAAGCTGGAGTTTGAAAAACCCGATTTAAAAAAGTTCCCATGTCTTGAACTGGCTTATGAAGCGGGTAAAAAAGGAGGAACATATCCTGCTGTACTTAATGCGGTTAATGAAGAAGCTGTTTATGCTTTTTTGCAGCGAAAAATTAAATTAACAGATATTGCCCAAATTGTAGCCAGAGTGCTGGACCGGCATGATGTTATAGAGAATCCGTCTTTTGATGACATTTTAGAAGTTGATAAAAACTCCAGAGAACTCGCTGTAAAGAAACACCTAAATTGAGACGAAATATCAGGGAGTTTAAACTGAAATTTAATAATGGATTATAATTATTATTATGGATAGTAAGACGTGTAAGCATTGCGGAGAAAAACATAAAAAAGTAAGAAGAATAAACACCAAGTATGTATTTCCGGGGACGACCGGAAACAAACCTTTAGAGTTAAAACGGCAATGGGAAAATGCAGTTGAAAAAGCCGGATTAATTGATTTCAGGTTTCATGATTTACGCCACACAGCAGCCAGCTATTTAGCAATGAACGGGGCTTCATTGCTAAATAGCCCATATTTTAGGCCACAAAACTTTTTAATATTGTCTTTATCAAAATCAGCCTCTAGAGTAAAGCCCCCAGAGCACATCATTACAGGTGATTCCATAGAAGCAAAAAAATTACCTGCGTTATAAATATCACCGGCAACGCTTAATTTTGAACCAATTTCAGGGTGTTCAAGTAACGAGTCCGTGCTCATCGGGCTAAATAGCTTTAAGGCAATGTTTTTAAGCGAAAGCCCTGCAATATCAACACCATCTTTTGAAAGCACTGATCTAAGGCTTATGCTCGGTACAGAATCCTTATCTTCGCCAACATCTACGACAATATCACCTTCAGCACTTAATCTTGTTTTTTGAGTCGCCAATGACATAACGACCTGCATAATGCTTGTTTTTCCGTTGACCAGAGGTGTTAAGGATTTTACACTAATACTTTATTGATGTCCTGCTAAAAGAAGCCGGCTGGAATATAAATGAACCCGGTGTTTGCGAATACGAAGTAGAAGGAATGCCAAATAATAAAGGTATAGGCTTTGTAGATTACGTTCTCTGGGGTGATAACGGTCTTCCTCTTGCGGTAGTTGAGGCTAAAAGAACAAGAAAAGACGCTAAAGTAGGCAAGCAACAGGCAAAACTTTATGCTGACTGCCTGCAAAAGAAATTTAATCAACGCCCACTAATATTCTATACAAACGGATATGAGCATTTTATCTGGGATGACCTGAACTACCCGCCAAGACAAGTTCAGGGATTCTATAAAAAAGATGAATTACAGCTTTTAATAAACAGGCGTAAATCAAAACAGGATTTAAAAACAGTTTCTGTAAATCACGATATATCCGGCAGACCCTACCAATTAGAAGCAATTAAGCGTGTTTGCGAAGATTTTAAGGATAAAAAAAGAAAAGCTCTTCTTGTTATGGCAACAGGTACAGGCAAAACAACGGAGATACCCTCACAGGCGGGAAATATTTTGATGTTAACCAATACGTAAGTGGAAATAATGTATACGAATGGGACGGAATTGACGGCTCTGAGTTGGTTATCAATGATAGCATCACAGTAGAAAACTTCCATAATGGAGATTTGGGGAT
>JANQEP010000075.1 GCA_028278305.1 Candidatus Gastranaerophilales bacterium | reverse complement strand
TAATACGCTTTTTTTCATATCCTCTCCTCTCGTCTTTTTTCTTCAAGACGTGAAGAAAGCTATTTTGTTCTATTTCTTTAGCTTAACTGAGCACTAGTTTTGGAAAAATTTTCTGGTTCCTCTTGAATTATATCTGTAATACCAGTTCCAATGATTTCTCTAATCTCATCTATAGCACCCTTTTTTCTTATCTCAATCAATGTTTCAGGTGGTATATTGCCAAGCCAACAAAATTCTTCGTCTATGCCGGATTGTAATGCCCTCAAAACATGGTAATCAGTGGATTTGTTTTTTATATCCAGATAATCTTTTGCATTGCTATACTTAAGCATCCAATTAAAGTGTTCCCAAGAAGTTTCGGCCTCTATTAGAGGTATACCCTGTATTTCAACACTTCTTTGCAGTATATCATTTGCTTGTAACATTCTGCCAACCATATGATTTAAAATATGTTCTCCTACACTGAATTCAACTTCTACATGTTTTGGTTTACTTATAGGTGCATATTCTCGTAGATGTTTTTGAATTTTTTCTTCAAACGTTCCTTCCCACTCAGTAGCGAATAAAAGCAAATCAGGTCTTTTTATTTCTAGTATTAATTTATCTACTGTAGTTATTTTCTTCGAAAACTCTCGAACCTCATTTAAAGAGGCAAAATTATTATCAAAGAGAAGTGAAGAATGTATTAAAGTATTTTTTTCTGCCTGATTCCTTATTTTATCGCCTATGGTATGATCCATATCAAACTTATATGGGAAAATCACAATAATAGGTACTTCTAATTCAGCTAAAGCTAAATTTTTATAACCAAGCAATGTTAAGCAGTTTTTTATAAAAAAGAATACAATCCCTTCTGGGGCAGTTGAAGTTATTGTAAGGGTATTAAGTTTAACGAAAGGGTCTGGCAGTACTATAGTATCTATATATAATCCCGCTGTAGAAGCAATGTTTCTTTCATAAGAAGGAAATAACTCTCCACCAAAATTAGCTTTTAGACACTGTAAATCTTGCAGGTGAAAAAAAGCAATTCCCCCTACATCTTCCCAAAATTTAATTACTGAATTTATAAAGTCAGGAATAAATTTCATTGCCATTTGTACATTTTCTTCGTGGGATATAAATTCACTGGCAAAACTTTCAGGATTAGCTTTGTACTTAAGCATATCTTTGTATAAAAAACCAAAATATTCTTCTATGCATTCGAAATAAGCATGTTGTATTTCAGCTAAAGAAATTGAATTTTTGATTTTAGCCTTATCTTCCTGATAAACTAAAGGTAAAGACATTGACCTAATACGACCATCTACAGTTTCAGGAATAACTATCCCATCCTTAGCAAACTTTATTTTTGATAAACTTTCCTGAAAACCAGCAACAAGGTGTTCAGCTATAACAATTTTATTTTCATCTAATGCTTTTTTTATTAGCATTACTCTGTTATGTAAATCTTCTCTTTCTGTAGGCATAATGAACCCTGGATTTTTAATAATATTATTATAATAACAAATAAATAGTTTATATTTAAAAATATTCCCCACACCACCCCTAACGCAACCTCCCACCCCCACGCCCCCCAACAAAATTATGAATGTGGCTCAGCTACCAGGATTCACGTATGATTCTCTATCCATTAAAACCGTGCCATTTGCTGATGCACTTCCGGCAGCAGGTTGCGGTTGTGTGCTGCGTTAATTTCATTTCCAGTTATTTCTTGTAAAGCGTAAATATATCCCGCAGGTCTTTGTTAGACATTTCCGTAATCCAGCTCTCGTCTGTTGAAACAGTCAAATCCGCAAGTTCTTTTTTGGATTTTATTATCTCGTCAATCTTTTCTTCAAACGTGCCAAGCGTAATAAGCCTGTGCACTATGACATTTTTATCCTGACCGATTCTGTAAGCCCTGTCAGTAGCCTGATTTTCAACTGCCGGATTCCACCATAAATCATAATGGATAACGTTTGAGGCCTCAGTTAGATTTAAACCGGTTCCGCCCGCTTTTAAGGATATTATCATCAGCCTTGTTCTCTTGTCGTTCTGGAAAGAATTGACCATATCATCGCGTTTTTTCCTTGACACTCCGCCGTGGAAGAAAATAGTTTCTTCTTTTAGTTCATTTTTGATTATTTCCTGCAAAATATCTCCCATCTGCCTGTACTGGGTGAATATTAATGCTTTTTCCCTGTTGTCAAGTATGTTTTCTATTATGGAAAGGACTTTTGAGGATTTGCCGGACAGGTCTGAGTTTATATTGCCCTTGTTAGCATAATGCGCGGGGTGGTTGCATATTTGCTTTAATGCGGTTATCAGCTTAAAAATCAACCCTCTTCGCTGGATACCGTCGGATTTCTCCACTTGCTGCATAATATCCTCGACAATATTCTGGTAAACCGCTGCCTGTTCCTTAGTTAAGTAGCAGTATTCATCAAAAGTGATTTTATCGGGCAGGTCTGAAATAATTGACTTGTCAGTTTTTAACCGTCTTAAAAGAAACGGTGCAGTTGCTTTTTTAAGCTTTTCTATTACGTCTTTGTCCTTGTATTTTTCAATAGGGCTGGCAAGTTCTGTTTTAAACCTGTTCATGTTGCCGAGATAGCCTTTGTTAATAAAATCATAGATGTTCCAAAGTTCAGTTAACCTGTTTTCAACCGGGGTGCCCGTCATTGCAATGTAGTTATCGGCCTTTAATGATTTTATGGCCTTTGTCTGGGCGGTTTCTGAATTTTTAATATTCTGGGCTTCATCAATTATCAGGAAGCTCCACTCCTTTGCGCTAAATTTTTTTACATCACGCCTGAAAGTACCGTAGCTTGTGATTAAAATATCAACGTCCTTTGTTTTAAGCTGCCTTTCCAAGCCATGATAGATATTTAAATTTAGGGACGGTGCAAACCTCCTGCATTCTTTTTCCCAGTTGCCGATCAATGTTGTCGGGCAGATTACAAGCGAGGGTTTAGTATCTTTGTTGTCATTTTTGTACTGTAAAAGAAGGGTTATAACCTGAATTGTCTTTCCAAGCCCCATATCATCGGCAATACACGAGCCAAACTGTTTCTTGGCGTTTGAATACAACCACCTGAAACCTCTTTCCTGATAGGGGCGCAGGGTTGCGTTAAGGTTTTCGGGGATATTTACTTCCTCTATTTTTGTAATATCATCAAGTACCCTTTGTAAGGCTGCATCTGTCTGGAATTTTATGCCGTTTATCTCGCCTGAAACCGCTGTGTATAATGCCTGCATTGACGATGACATTTCAGGAAAGGGGTCTTGAAGTTTATTCAGGATATTCTGGACTTCTTCAGGCTTTAAGAGTACATACTGCTCCTTGTATTTAATAAGCCCTTCAGTTTGTTTGACCAGTTTGCGGAAGTCTTTTAAGGGGACTATTTCGTTACCAATGGCTATTTCATAGGAAAAATCAAGCATTTCATCAAGATTTACATAGCTTGCGCCTGTTTCAATGGATTTTTTAAGCTTTGCCTTTGCCTGTAATTGCGGGAATGCCAGTTTTTTAAGCTCTTTGGGGAACACTATTTCAATTCCCATAACATTAAAAATGGCTATGGTGTTCAAAAATATTTCTGCAATCTTTTGAATCGGGACGACCGGGACTGTTTTGCCGTTTTTATCGACTATTTCCTTCAGCTCAGGAAAATATTCACCTGCAATGATAAGCTGTTTGGATATTTCTGTCTTATCTTTGAGCTTTTTGTATTCTGTTACAGGTTCAAGCGAGTTCTTTTTATTAACAACATCAACAAAAATGCCGAAGTTTTCATCTTCAAGGTTTTCTATCCTGATGAGCGGGCAAATGTCTTTTTTTCTTATGTATAGCTTTTCCAGCCAGTTTGCAATGCTCTGGGCTATATTTTTTTCAGCAAAAGTATTTGCCCTGAACAAATAATCATAGGCAAAAACCGGGACTATTTTGTCTTTTAGTGGACCTTGCTGGTCATGTATAATCTTTTTTATGATATGGGTAATAAACACTGACAGCAGGTCAAACACCCCGTCATCTGATAAAAATTTGTTTTCCTGATAGCAGATGTATGGTGGCATTATTTGTTTTAGCTTTTCAAGCTGCGCCTGGATTATTTCATCTTTAACAAACGGGATGTATCGTATTGAAAAGGCATTGTCCTCTTCAAAAACCACTTCCGGCAAGTATAAATTAGCCCTTACCATTCCAAGAGCCATAGATGAGAGTATATTTAAAAACGCAAAGCCCTCTGAGGCTATGTCATAGTCAATATCTACCGGATGAGATAAAAAGCAATTAAGTCCCGATTTTAGTTCCAGAGGCAGGACAGCTCTAGTTCTATGGGGCAAAAAGGCTTTTTCTGAGATAAAGTCTGTTTTAGGGATTTCCTCAATTATTTTTTGTCTGTCCACTTCAAAATGTTCTTTATCAGGGACTATTTTTATTCTGAAAATATTTTTAGGGCTGTATTCGTCTTTTACAAACTCAAGCTGGAATTCATTTTTTATTAAAGCAGGCGGTTTTGTTGTTTCAGGGATTGCTGTTTCTAGTTTTTGGGCCACTATTTTATAAATATTTTCGACAAAAGTCTTGAAATTGCCTTCGTTGAAAAACGGCGGGTTGTCAGGAAGCAGCGACAACATAGGCCTTATATCATATTGCGGAAATGAAAACTCAAAATCGTCAATATTAATATCTGTTTCTCTGGTTTTTTGTTCTGATATGTCAATGAATTTGCTTTTCAGGGGGTGTTCTTTATGTTGTTTTTCTTCCTGTTTTTCAAATTCAAACCCTTTAATGCTAAAAAGTATAAAAGGGTCTTTGTCTATCTCGTTTGCAAGTATATAATATACAGCAGCAAGGTGTTTACAGGGATTGGCAGAATCAGGGCAGGAGCAGCTTGATTTTAAATCCCGCCATCTTTTTGGCAGTAGCGTTATTTTTTCTTTTTCTATCAGTGCCAACAGCGATTCTGGCAGGTTGCCCATACTGAGTTCAATTGCAATAGAGGAGTTTTGTGCAATTATTTCTTTTATTTTTTTGATTTCATCTTTGGTGAACTTTTCAAGATTTATTTTTATGCGGTAAGAGTCATAATATGAACCCTTTACGCTGGCCGAAATTTTACCCTTATCAATTTTTATGTTTTTTACCCTACCGGTGTTGGCATAGGTTTTACCTCTTGCCAGCCTGTTGGAGTCTATCCTTTCAAGGGCTTCTATCCAAACACGGCCCCACCAGGTATTGCCGTATGTTTTGCGTTTTGTTTTTAGCATTGTTCTTTAATGACCTCAAGAAATGCCTTACCGTATCGTTCCAGTTTACTTTGTCCGACTCCTGAAATCTTTCCCATTTCAGATAAGTTTTTCGGCATAGCCACTATCATATCAATTAAGCTGCTGTCATGAAAAATGACATATGGAGGCACGTTTTGTTCTTTTGCAAGCGATAGCCTTAGTGCTCTTAATTTCTGGAACAGCTCTTCTGCTGCCGGGTTTGTAAATACAGAGCGTTTACTGCTTTCTACCTTTTTTGTTTTTGCTGGTTTTTCCTTAATGGTTTCTTTTCTTAGAAATATTTTTTCCTGCCCACGCAGAATTTTATTGGAATTAGGCGTTAATTTTAGTGCGCCGTATGCTTCCAAGTCAACATTTACAAGGCCTGATGCGATAATTTGCCTGAAAACAGATTTCCATTGTGATTTATTGTATTCCTGGCCTACTCCAAAAGTACTGAGCTCATTATGATTAAAGCCTTTTATTTTTTCATTTTCTTTTCCTGTAAGAACATCTATTATATGTGTTGCTCCAAACCTTTGGCCAGTGCGATAAATACAGGACAACACTTTTTGAACCGCAACTGTTCCGTCAAAACCTGTTACAGATTCAAGGCAGGTGTCACAGTTATTGCATTGGGCGATTTTTTCTCCAAAATATTCAAGCAACACCTGTCTTCTGCACTTCATTGTTTCAGCATAACCAAGCAGGCTGTCGAGTTTTTGATGCTCAATCATTTTATGCGCATCATCAGCTTCAGATTTATAAATAAAACCTCTTAATTTAACTATGTCTTCTGCGCCATAAACCATCCATGCATTTGAAGGTAAGCCGTCACGCCCTGCCCTGTCGGTTTCCTGATAATAGGCCTCAACGCTTTTGGGTAAATCCATATGCGCAACAAACCTGACATCCGGCTTATCTATTCCCATCCCAAAGGCAATCGTAGCAACCATAATCACGCCATCGTTCTTGATAAAATAATCCTGATTGTGTTTTCTTAACCTGTTATCAAGTCCTGCGTGATAGGGCAGTGCATTGTACCCTTGATTTTTAAGCCATTCGGCTATTACCATAACTTTGTTTCTGGATATACAGTAAACAATACCTGAATCGCCTTTATGTTCTGCTTCAATAAAGTTCAAGAGCTGCTTTTTTTCATTATCTTTTGGCATTACCCTGTATCGGATATTGGGCCTGTCAAAGCTGGAGCTGAATACCCGACCATTTTCGAGCCTTAAGTGTTTAATTATATCCTGCCTTGTAAGTTCATCCGCTGTCGCAGTCAGGGCAATGCGGGGAACATCAGGAAAAATATCTTTGAGTTTAGCAAATTCCGTATATTCCGGCCTGAAATCATGTCCCCACTGGGAAACGCAATGAGCTTCATCAATCGCGAAAAGAGCAAGTTTACATTGACCTAAAAGAGCAATAAATCTTTCTGTATTAAGCCTTTCAGGAGAAACATATACTATATCAATCTCACCAGACAGCATTAATTCCTCAATATATGATGCTTCCCCATTGGTCAGTGTGGAGTTCAGCACGGAGGCCTTTATTCCCAGCTGTTTTAAAGCATCTACCTGATCCTGCATCAAGGCAATAAGTGGTGAAACTACAACAACAAGTCCATCCATACACAAAGCCGGAATCTGATAGCAGAGGGATTTGCCTCCACCGGTCGGCATTAGTATCAGGGCATCCCTGCCATTAATGACGTGTTCGATTATTTCTGCCTGCTGGCCTCGGAAGGATTTGTAGCCGAAAACAGTCTGCAAAATGTCTATAGGTTTTTGTTGAAGTGCGGTGGTCATATATACTTCCGCCGTCCCCGATGCCACCCACTGCTCGGCGCATTAGAGTTTGATAAAACGATTTCCTGATATTCTGCTTTATCTATATCAAGGCTTTTGATTTCTATGTCCGGTTTTTTGGGCTTTTTAGTGGTTTGTAGTTGTTCTTTATTATCCATTACCCTGTCCCTCGACATTCTTCGTTGGCTCTTGTGGCTTAATTTCTTTTTCGGGTTTGTTTTTAAGGTCTTTAATCAGCGTACCGATCTGAATATTTATATTATTCAATACCTGTTCCTGTTGTTTAAGTATTTTTAACTGATCTTCCTGCCATTTAGTGAATGCAAGTTCACTTCTGATAGCGAAAAATCCTGAAATTACAAGGGCAGTGAGGGATATGATAATTGATGCCCAAAACTGTTTTCCTGCTGCCTTCATATTATTTTCTGTTATTTGTTTAAGCTCTGTAATTTTTTCCAACTGTTTAATTTCAAAATGTTTGTCTAAGGAATACTTCATTATCCTTAGTTCCTGCTCTTTTTCTTCAGGAGATAATTCCTCAAAGGGTTTTATTGATCTTGCTATCTGGGCGAAAGTCTTAGTTATGTTTTCCATATTATTTTGACTTTTATCCATTCGCTTGCACCTCCGCCCTTTCCCGCTCAGGGTTAAAAACTTATACAAGATTATTATACAAAAAACTTTACTGCATTTTTTATTTTTATTTAAATAAAAAATGGAGGATAAATTATGGCAATAACTAAAAACATAGCCAAAGAGCTGGAAATAAATGAGAATTCTGTTGAAAACACAATTCAACTGCTAAAAGACGACGCCACAATCCCGTTTATTGCGCGCTACAGGAAAGAAAAGACAGGCAACCTTGATGAAACACAGATAAAAAACATAAAGGAGCGCTTTGAATACTATACAGAGCTTGAAAAAAGAAAACAGACAGTCCTGCAAACTGTTAAAGACCAGGGCAAATTAACACCAGCCCTAGAAAAAGAAATATTATCCTGCACTGAAAAACAAAAACTGGAAGATATTTACCTGCCGTATAAACCCAAAAAACGCACAAGAGCCACTATTGCAAAGGAAAAAGGACTTGAGCCGCTGGCCGACCTAATACTTGCACAACAGCCCTATAAAGGCACGCCTCCAAGCAAGGACGAACTGTCTGGCGCTAAAGATATTATTGCCGAAAAAATATCTGACAGGGCTGATATCAGGGGATATCTGCGAAAAATGACTTATAACGAAGGTAAAATTGTTTCAAAAGTAAAAAAAGAGTTTAAAGGCAAAAAAACAAAATATGAAACATATTATGATTTTTCAGAACCCGTAAAAAAATCCCCATCGCATCGCATACTTGCTATGCAGCGTGGCGAAAAAGAAAAAGTGCTGAGCTGGAAAAAATTACTTGATGACTATAAAGATATTTTTGGGAGTTATAAAAATTTGATAGAATCATGAACATTAAGCAGTTATATAGGCTGGATGTGATATGAAAAATATTAAAAGGAGTATATATGTACACATGCGAAAAAGAAAAATCAGTAGAAGATATTTGTTATGAAAATGAGCATGTAGAAAAAGTTCTTGAGACTATAAAAACAAATTTCCCAAAATACTTTGCTGAGTTTATATCTCAAGAGGCTGGTTCTATTGCTTCGGAAAAAGATATTCAAAAATTAGCAGAAAATTGGGGTATACAAAACTTTAAAGCAAAAAATAATATTAATATTAGTCAAAATTTTAAAAATATTATAAGAGAATCGCTTGAAGATTTTAAAAAAGACAGGGAAAAATATTTTAATATTTTTAATGAGGAGGCTCTTGAAGAATATAAAGACGATCCTCAATATTTTAAATCTACAGTTCTTAAAAATGAGTGTCCTATTATCCACTCTACAATACACAATAAGCAAGCTAAAGAATTAGATAAATACCGGAGTGCTTTTAGTCGTTCTGAACCTACAGAGTTGCTTAAAAAAGTAACTAATTTAAACTCATTTGGTAAAAATTACTATAGAAATATTTACGATAAAAACAAATATGAAGATATTAAAACGTATAAAGAGCTAAAAATAAGTGACCTGGATACAGAAGATTATATAGTATACAGTGTTATCGGCGGTGGCATAAAAAGCCATATGCTGTACAAAGTTTATCCAGCAATTTTTCCAAATCGTAGCAGAGCAGCTGTATGGGCTCTTTGGTACTTAACAGAGAAGAAAAAGTTTAATTGTAAACAAGATTCTGAATTTTTAATGATTGATATTAAGAAAAATATTACTCAGCAAAATTATTTTTATCCATATGAATTATTTTCATTTTATGCCTATAAAATATCTAAAATGTTAAATCAAAAGGCAAAAGAAAATGAAGTTTATATTGATCCAGATAATCGTTATGTAATAGTTGATGCTTTCTTATCTTTTGTTGCAAACCAACATGAAAAAGAGATTACATTCTTGCGACAGCAAATAAAAGAATCTGGAGATGGAAATGCTTGGTATTGATGACTTTTTTAATTTAAATTTTCCCAAACTTGCAAGTAAATTTAAACTTAAGGAATTTCAAAAAAATGTCATATCCAATGTTTTAAATAACGATAATACACTTTGTATTATGCCTACGGGTGGTGGAAAATCTCTTATTTATTGGATGTCTGGTATGATGCTAGTGCATTAATTTAAAAATAATATGATATTATTTAGCAAGCACTTTCCCCTGATAAGTCCATTTGAAAACCTTTGCCTTTTTCTCATTGTAATATT
>JANQEP010000147.1 GCA_028278305.1 Candidatus Gastranaerophilales bacterium | reverse complement strand
TAAAATTGCCATAATGATTCTCCTTTTTTTCTGTTCATTATGACAATTTTTGATCTTTTTTCATTACCAAATCAGTTTAGGCTAGAGCATTACATAATTCCAGGCTTATTTTTAGCGTTTTTTTTCGGGAAAGAATTTAGTTTTAATTGGCTATTATTTGTAATTGTATTCATTAAAAATTCTTCCTGGTACTTTCAGTTATATAAATATCTTAAATATAAAAAATTAACAGTAATCATGTAAATTTTTGTAAAAGCAAATAAAGATAACTAAGTAGATAAGTATGTGACAAAAAATTTTATATAAGAATTTTTTCATGCTGCCTTATTAGTGGTCTTAAAAGGATAAAGAGCTTAAGTAGATTAAGATAAAATGCAGGAATTAATAAACTCTACCTGTTTTGTAAGCATTTTTGTTAGATCGTATTTGTTTGCAATAGTTTTTCGGGCATTTATTTTTAAATGTTCTAAAAGTCTTTTATTATCCAGAATAAAATCAATTCTTTCAATTATCTCTTCAGGTTTAAAGAAATTAAATAACAATCCGTTAGCCTCATCCTGTATTACCTCGGTAACCGGCGGTGTGGAAGAAGCCAGGACAGTGCAGCCGCAGGACATGGCTTCCAGCATTGACCAGGAAAGTACAAAAGGATAGGTTAAATACACGTGTGCCGAGGATATCTGCAAAAGCTTTAAATATTCACCATAAGGCAGGCTTCCGGTAAAATGCAGCCTGTCCGTATCATAATTATATTTTTCCAGCATTAATTTTTTAAAGGTCTGCCCCTCAGGAAGCCTTGATCCATAGCAAATCCTGTCTTGTCCTGCTATTATTACGTGACAATCAGGACGGCGTTTTTGAATTTCAGATACCGCTTCCATAAACTGCGGAAACCCTCGGTAAGACTCCATCCCGCGTGTTGCATAAGTTATGACTTCATCCTGTTTTGTAAACTCCCGGTTATTCCACCGAAATACAGCAGTTTCATCAGGTCGAAAAAATTCAGTATCAATTCCTTCATGAATTACGGAAATTTTACCGTGAAATTCCCGGGGTATTTGCTGAAGTTGCCATTTAGTAGGCGTAATTGCCCGGTCACAGGTATATAAATCCACCAGGAGATGAGAATTTTTATACCTTGTCTTTGCCCTTGTATCAACCTGGGGGGCGCAAATAAAATCAATATCACTGTTATCAGCGTTATAAAACCACTCCATATGCGCAATTATCTTTGATTCCGGGAAAACCTCCTTCATAAAAGAAACCGGTCCCCAGGAATGCCCGACTATAACATCAGGGATAAATCCATTTTTTCTAAGTTGCAGGGCTGATCTTAACGCACCCTGTCCATGAAGCACAGATTCTTCGGTAAAACGCAGATAATGGTGGGTTTCCTGTTTTGGTTCCCTGTGCAAACCATAGAGAACCTTGTTAACCCCGGGAATATTATAGCTGTCTTTTCTGTTTGTAAGGAAAAAAACCTGATTCCCTTTATCTTTCCCGAGATATGCCGCAAGATGCCTGAATTGAGCAGGGAAATTTCTATGTAAAAACAGTATTTTCATCTGACGCTTATGCCTTCATCAAGATATTTAATCAAAGGATATATAAAGAATTCTATGATTCTGCGCTTACCGGTCTTTATCTCAGCGCTGGCGCTCATTCCCGAGGAAATTGCTTCTTCCTTGCCTTCAACTATAAGCTTTGTCTGCAAAGGCTGGATAAAAACTTCATACACAGGTCCCAGCTCTTCATCCATTATACTGCTTTTGGAAACATTTATAACCTTGCCGTTAAGAAGCCCGTATTTCTGGAAACTAAACGTATCTATCTTAATTTTTACATCCATCTTTTCTTTTACAAAACCTATATCTTTATTCAGTACTTTTGCTTTAACGAGCAGCGGCACATCAATAGGTGTAACTGATATTAGCTGCTGGGCAGGCTGTACAACACCTCCAATTGTATGCATAAAGATTTTATCAACGTGACCGTCACAGGGCGCGGTTATTTTTTGCTTTGTATTCTTGAATTTTACCTGATCAACTTCTGCCCTGAGCTGTGTTACCTGTTTTTGTTTTTCAGCAAGTTCCTGCAGGGTTTCTGATTTAAAGTTTTCTTTTATATAAGTGATTTCTTCATTTAATTTTGCTATTTCTGAGCGATAGCTCTTAATTTTATCGATTTCCTCAATATACTCATCTTTTGCGATGATATCCAGAACTTTTTTAAGTCTTGCTGCTCTGTTCTCACTGGATTTAAGAAGGTTTTCATAGTTTTTTCGCTCTGTATATGAAGTTTTAAGCTTTTCATTATAACCGGCAAGAGTGGATTTATAAATATCAGTCTGGTTTTTTATCAGCTCTTCACTATATTTTTTTCTGTCAGGAAGAAACGGGCTTCTGGAAGCAAGCGCGGATAATCTTTCTGCTTCAATTTCAAGGTTTTTAAGATTCTCTTCCCTGGCTTCCAGCGCCGGTTCTGTACTGGACGGGTCAATTTCCATTAAGACATCATTTTTTTGGACAAAGTCACCTTCTTTTATAGAAATTTTTCTTATAACCCCGGTATCCAGAGGCTGGATAATCTTGATTTCCCCGTCAGGAATAACCATTCCGCGGGCGGTTACCACAACATCAACTTTGCCGAAAAACAGCCATAGTCCAAAAAACACGATCAGCGCAACTATTGTCCAGAATACAAACAGCCCCAGAGGACTTGCGGGTCTGTCCTCAATTTCCGATAACAGCGGCTTAAACTCGTGCGAATCATCTCCTTTAAGAAGTTCCCCGGCTTTATCCGCCAGTTTTCTCAGTTTATCTAACATTTTTTCTCCAGGGGGAACTTTATTTTTTCCCGTATTTTATTCATCTTCACTAATATCTTCCAGAATCCCAAACATCTGCTATATCTTCGAGAAAATGCCTGTAGTGCCTTTTCATAAATATAAAACCTCATTTAAGATATATTTTTTTAATGTAGGTTTGATCCCCTTTTTTGTTATTAAATCTACGTTTATTCCTAAAATATCAGATAAAAATTCTTTTAGACCGCAAAACTCTATTAAACCTATAGAATGACCCTGTCTTAAAGACACCAGTATATCAACATCACTTGTTTCTGTTTGTTCTTCTCGCGCATAAGAGCCAAAAATCCCGATTTCCTCCACGGAATACTCTTTTTCTAAAAAAGGTTTTACTTCTTTCAATTTTTGTATGATTTTATCTTTTTCAGTCATCATATTTTCCCCGGTATTAATACCAACACCAATTATATCATTAGTGCCTGCCTGTTGCATTTCCTTCCTGCTGGTTAATAAGATAATGGTAATAACCCTGGTTCTGTATAAGTTTATCGTGGTTTCCGGATTCTATGACCTTGCCTTTTTCAAGAACAATAATCACATCGCAGGATTTGACGGCTGAAAGCCTGTGAGCTATCACAAACATAGTCCTGCCCTGCTTAATTTTATCTAAATTTCCCAGAATTATACGTTCGGATTCATAATCCAGGGCAGAGGTCGCCTCATCAAAAATCAGGATTCTCGGGTCTGTAATCAATGCCCTTGCAATGGCAATTCTTTGTTTTTGCCCGCCTGAAAGTGTTGAACCTCTCTCTCCCACCAGTGTATCATAACCTTCTGAGAGCTGGGAAATAAATTCATGCGCCCCTGCAATCTGTGATACCTGAAGTATCAGCTCTATTGGTGCGTCAGGACGTGGAAGAGCTATGTTTTCCCTTATGGTTCCCGAGAAAAGGTAATTATCCTGAAGAACAACGCCAATGTTATTACGCAGCCACATCGGGTTCATCTGGCGAATATCAATCCCATCAACATAAATCGCACCTTCACCGGTAGTATAGAGTTTCTGTATAAGCTTTGTAACCGTGCTTTTACCGCTGCCGCTCCTGCCGACAATTCCCGCGCTCATACCCGGATTTATTGCAAAGCTGAGGTTTTCTAAAACATTCGGAGTGTTCGGTGTATATTTAAAACAGATATTATCAAACCTGACTTCGCCTTTTAGCTCAGGAAGGGTTATAAGCTTGTCAGACTGGATTTCTACAGGATGGTTAAGGATATCTCCAAGCCTGTCAACTCCCAGTAAAGCCTGCTGGAACTCATTCCACAAGCCGACTAACCTTAAAATCGGCGCTGTAAATTGCCCTGAAAGCATATTGAACGCTATTAACTGCCCTATAGTTAACTTGTTTTCAAGGACAAGCTTGACTCCAAAGTAGAGAATAGTTATTGTCATTGCTTTTTGAAACATTCCTGATAATGCGGAAGAGATATTTCCCATATTACCGAGGCGAAAACTTGATTTAACATAATTACCGAGGTAATCTTCCCATTTTTTCTGCATAGAACCCTCGATAGCAAGCGATTTTACAGTCTGAATCCCGGTTACTGACTCTACCAGGTAGGAATTGGAATGTGCGCCCATCTGGAATTTATCTTCAAGACGGGATCTTAATTCCGGTGTAATCAGCAGGTATAAAATTGCAATCAGGGCAACGAATCCCAGTACAATAAAAGTCAGTTTCACGCTGTAGAGAAACATTACCAGCACAAAGACCACGGAGAAAAACAGGTCAATAAGAACAGTAACCGCTTTGTTAGTGATAAAATCCCTTATCTGGTCAAGTTCGCGTACCCGGGCAATAATATTTCCGACTTTTCTGTTCTCAAAATACACAAACGGAAGTGCAAACAGATGACGAAAAAGTTTAGCGCCCAGCTTAGCATCAATCTTGCTGGTTGTATGAATGAAAATGTACTTTCTGGCAAGGTTTAAAAGAAATTCAAATATTATAATAGCAACAAACGCAAATGCCAGGACATCCAGAGTCGTCATACTGTGGTGCACCAGCACTTTATCAAGAATTACCTGTGTGAATAACGGGGTTACAAGCCCGAATAACTGGATAATAAAAGACCCTGTCATAACTTCTGCTATGACCCGTTTATACTGCATAATTTCCCTGAAAAACCATTTAAATCCAAATTTTACCTGGGAGTTTATTATTTTATGGTTGAGTATAATAAATTCCCCTGCAGAAACCTGGAAAAATTCATCAAAAGTAAGTTCTTTTGTGTTTTTTTCAGGAGGGTCAAACACTATAACCTTTTTGGATTCCGCATTGATTTTCAAAAGCGCGAAAAACGTTCCGTCTTTTTTCTGTACTATTGCAGGAAGCGGATATTTATCCGGGATTTTGGCGAGGGTATCGGCAGTCTGGTTTTTAATCTTTGCTTTAAATTCAAAATTTTTGATAATTCTTACCAGTTCTTCCCTGGTTAATTCAGCCCCGGTAAGTCCGTATTCCCGGGCAACAGAGCGCAAATCAACACTGATCCGGTTTATTTTTGCTATTAACTCAAAACATATCAATCCTGTTTGCATAATTCCTCCCCGGATGTCTGTTTTAGGATGTTCAGTTTATAAACGTTTGCCTCGTTATTTATTTTGCTATGTTCAAGCTCAAGTTTTTGAGAGACAAGATCCCCTTTCTGAGTCAAATATGAAATTTTATCTATTAATTTTTGTTCGCTCATTCTGTCGAGCATTGAAATTTTTTGCTGTACAAGCTCTAAAGACTTTTCCTGGTTGAGTAAAACAGAGTCAAAATTTCTGGTTTGCCGGTACATCTTTTGATAAAAGCTTTTTATCTCCTCAACTTTCTTATCCCTCTGCTTTTTTAAACGTTCGATTTCAAGCCGGGCACGTTCTCTTTGAGCAGTATTTTTAAACCCGCTAAACACGGGAAGGCTTGATGAAATCCTGAATGAAAGGTTTGTGTCTTCAAAATCCGCGAAAGTTGCCCAGTAATCATTCCTGTCAGCGCCGTACAGATAATAATTGGTGTAAAACCTAAAATGCGGGAGCCGCTGGCGGTTTAGTATAGCAAGTTCTGCCTGTTTTTTTTCTATTTCAAGCTGATAATATTTGTACTCGGGCAGGTTTTCAGTATCCAGAAAGTCGGTTTTTACTGCTTCTATTTCGAACTTTGTCCCATTTATACCCGCTAAATCCTTAGTTTGGGTAACCTGTTTCTCGAGATTCACATACTCAATACCGGGTTTATTCATATATTCGATTAAAAGCCCCTCGATGTCATAAATTTCACCTGTATAAAAAGATAATTCCTCAAGGACTTTGAGGAATTCTGTACGGATCTCATCAATTTTATTGATAATTCTCGCCACTTTCAGCGCTTGCTCAATCACATCGGTCTTTGGATTTCTGCCAGCCCCGTATAACCTTTCCTGCATTGAGAAAAGTTCTGTATTTAGGGCTAAAAGCTCCCTGTTAGTAGTGTATTCTTTGTAATTTAAAAGAGCTCGGGTATAAATATCAGCAATTTCCAGCTTTAAATCCCGCAAATTTATTGAATAACTGGTTTTTTTCTGGGTACGGTCTTTTTTTGCAATTTTTAATTTTTTACCTTTTATCCCAAAGTCAAAAAGATTATGCTGAAGCCCCACGCTTGCTGAGCTCTGGTACCTGGTATTGTTAAGAATTACGGAATCGCCGACAGGAGTAACTGTAGACCCCCCGTCTGAAAGGTCCCTGTCATATCCTGCGTTGTAGCCAAGGTTTATAGCGGGATAGTATTCTGAGCGGGCTTCTTTAACCCCGGCTTCGCTTATGCCTATATCAATTTCAGAAATCTGCAAGTCATAAGAGTTCTTTATCGCCAGTTCCAGAATGCCTTTAAAATTAAGGGTTTTGGCTGCTGCGGAAGTAGAGGTTATCAATAATATTAACAATCCGGCTATTATATGTTTCATAAACGATATATTAAATAAAATATATAATTTATTCAATAAGTTTTGTTTAAAATTTAAATATTTATTATGTAAAACTTCTTAATCAAAAAGTTTTTCAAAATTTTTTTCCATTTCAGAGTAGCTGTTTAGCGTAACTTCAAAAGAGAAATTAACCAGAAAAACAAGTAAAGGCAGTCCAATTAAAACCAGAGCAACTGTTATTGCTATTTTCTTACATAAGTTCCTGAAATTAATTCTTTTTTTCTCCTGGGCATCTTCAGCCCTGTAATTATAAATCAGCCGGTTAATAAGATTATTTTTCTGTCCGGAAGGCATTAACTCAAGAAAATCAATATTTTCATCATATAATTGAAATACGAATTTTTTTACATCATGTTTTTTAAATTCTTCTGTATTTTTTAAATTTTTTCTAAATTCCGACATTTTAACCTTTATAATTCTGTATATTATCTGGTTTATCTATATCCTATATTTTATATTACAGGTATTTATAATAATATTATAATAATTTATTAAATATCAGTAAAAATTTTTTCGGAGTCAGCCTTGTTTTGTAAACAGAATATAAAAAATATTATACAAAATTTAAATAAAGTTAGCGTACTAATAATAGGGGATTTTGCCCTTGATGAAATGATTTACGGGGAAAGTCACAGGATATCAAGAGAAGCTCCTGTACTTATTTTAAAGCATGCCAAAACCAATAATCTTCCGGGAGCAGCGTCAAACGCCGCAAATAATATATCAAAACTTAACGGGGGAAAGGTTTCAGTACTTGGGGTTATTGGCGCTGATTACCATGGGGAAATTCTCAAAAAAACACTTGAAGACTCAAACATTGACGTATCAAATATCATAGCGGATGAAACAAGAGAAACCACCACTAAAACCAGGGTTTCCGGATCTTCAGCTCAGTCAGTGACCCAGCAGATAGTAAGAATTGACAGAGAAACCAGAAAACCTGTTTCAGAGGAGGTAGAGCAAAAAATTATCCTTAAAATCAGGGCGCTTACGCCCCATTTCAGCGGAATCCTGATTTCTGACTACGGAATAGGCATGGTTACCCAAAAAATTATAGATGAAGCTATAAATGCCGCAAAGCTGCACAAAAAACCGGTTGTGGTAGACTCACAGGATGATTTATTCAGGTTTCAGGGCGCGGCATTAATTACACCCAACCAACCTGATACTGAAAAAGCCCTGGGATATGAAATAAAAGACCGACAAACATTACTAAAAGCAGGACAGGAGCTTTTAAACAAAATTAATTCTGATAAAATACTTATTACTAGAGGCTCGGACGGAATGGCGCTCTTTGAAAAGGAAGGAAAAATTACGGAAATTCCCGCTTTCAACAGAACAGAAGTTTTCGATGTTACAGGTGCGGGGGATACGGTTGCAGCTGCGGTTCTTTTAGCGCTCTGCGCCGGTGCGGAAGCCTCTGAAGCTTCTATTATAGGAAATTTAGCAGCCAGCCTTGTTGTAAGAAAATTCGGCGCCGCTTTCACAAGCCGGGAGGAATTAGTTCAAAACCTGCAAGAGATAAACCTTGAGAATATTAAAAAACTGGAATTTAACATTCACTAGATTCTATCGGGGAGACTTTTACAATGCCAAAAAATTTTAAATTATTCGGAGTTTTAAACGTAGTTGATCTTTCAGTAATATTAATACTGCTGATAACGTTATTTATCGGGATATTTTTCCCTGCAGGGCAGCTTGCTAATGTTACACAGGAAGAATTTCAAAAACAAGGCGTTGAAATTGATGTTATACTGAGAGGTGAAAAAGTTTCCAGAAACGGGGATATATTCAAGGCAGGGGATAAAACTTTTATCACAATCAGGAACGTACCTTATACAAAGCTGGACATAGTAAAATCAGAGCGGTCTCCTGAAATGATAACTATTCCTGACCCTAAAAATCCTAAAAAAGCAATTGCAGTGGAAAACCCCGCTTTCCCGAATACCTATAACTTTCTTGTAACAGTAGCGGACAAAGCCGTTATAACTGATGACGGGGTTATTGTAGGTGGAAATAAAATCAAGATCGGGCTTCCCATCACGCTGGAAGGCTATGATTACCGCCTCAGCGGAATCGTGTCAGACGTCAGGATAAAGAAAACTAGCCGGGAATAGCTTATTTATGAGGCAGTTCAGAGAATCTTTTTTCTTTAAGTTAGTAAATAAAATGGATATAGCAGAAGATTCAACTGTTTTCTGGTGTTTTAAAGAGAGCTTTTTTCTGAGTCTGGTAAACAGGTTTTTCTGTTTTACCCAGGAATTATTTTCAAAAGTAGCTCATAACAGCTGGTTTATCTCAAAGATCGATCATTTTATTTTTATTTTAATCAGTTTATTATTGATATCGCTGACATTTGCGTCTTCAAAACTCATAGGATTACTTGTCGGGCTTTGTTTTTTAGTCTTTCTGGTAAAACTTTGCCTGAAAAAAGGAGAAAAATTCTCGCTGAATACTTTTGATGTCCCGATATTCATATACATCAGCCTGGTTATTCTTAGTGCAGGGTTTTCAAACTTATTATTGCCTGCTGTAAAAGGGGTTATGAAGCTGGCGGTGTATTTTGCATCTTATCTTGTATTTTTTAACATGCTTAAAAACAAGCCGTCCTGGTCATATTATCTTATCGGAATCATAGCCGTCACAGCGTTTGCTGAATCCTTGCCCGCGATCTTACAAAATTTTACCGGAATAGAAGCACTTGCAAACTGGCAGGATAAGTCTTACCTGAACCCCGAACAGCTTATGACAAGGGTTTACGGGACGCTTAAACCTTATAATCCCAATTTGCTCGGGGGATACCTTATATCTGCGATTTCCTGTGCGGCAGGAATGTTTTTTCTTTTTGCATACAGGAAAAAATTCAGATTGAGTATTATTTTTTTGGCTGGTTTTCTCTCAATTCTCTCAGCCATAGTTTTTACGGGGTCCAGGGGCGCGTACCTCGGGTTAGGGGCGGTGTTAAGCGCGTTTGTACTGGTCTTTGGTCACGTAATATGGCATGATTTCCCTGAAAACCGGCGGCTGAAAAAATTGTGGATTTATATGGTAATGCTCGGGGTTGTGGGAATTGTATTTTTAATCCTGACCAATCCGGCTTTACAGCATAGAGTTGCTTCTATTTTTGCTTTCAGGGAGGATTCCAGCAACTCATTCAGGCTGAATGTGTATATAGCATCAGCTAAAATGTTCCTGGACAACTGGCTAACCGGGATTGGTCCGGGAAATGAAGTTTTTCGGCTGACTTACGGACTTTATATGAAAACCGGGTTTGATGCCCTGGCAGCATATAGCGTACCTCTTGAAATCATGGTTGAAAGCGGGATTTTCGCTCTTTTTGCTTTTTTATGGCTTATTGCCGCAATATTTTTAAAAAGCGCGAAAACCATTATTAACAGTAAAGATATCGGGCAAAAAATCCTGGTTTCCTGCTGTATGATAAGTATCCTGGGAATTATGGTTCATGGATTGGTTGATACAATATTTTTTCGTCCGCAAATACAGATGTTATTCTGGATGTTTACGGCTATTCTGGGAGCAAATATCGGGAATCCCCAAAAAACTGAACGGAATTAAGGAAGTAATAAAAAATTCTTACGTAAAATTTTTTAAAACGCGTAAGTTCTTATTCTTTATCCATTATATTCCGGATTAATATTTTTATAATATATATTCTTTAATTTCAAATGGTAATTGTTTTGTGTCAATTTTAATTCCCGGTCCCATAGAACTGGCAAGATAAACTGACTTTAGATAAGTGCCTTTAGCGGCTGAAGGCTTTGCTTTGATGATAGCATCAGTAAGAGCCGCAAAGTTTTTCATTAGAGCTTCTTCTGTAAAACTCATCTTTCCGAGCGGAACGTGAACCATTCCCTGCTTGTCTGCCCTGAATTCCACCCTGCCCGCTTTAAGTTCTTTAATAGCGCTTTTTATATCAAAAGTAACTGTCCCGGTCTTGGGGTTAGGCATAAGCCCTTTAGGTCCTAAAAGTTTACCCAGTTTACCGAGCATTCCCATTGCATCAGGAGTTGCAACCAGTTTATCAAATTCAAAAAAACCGCCCTGAATCTTTTCTACCAGGTCTTCAGAGCCTACGATATCTGCACCCGCTTCTTCAGCTTCTTTAACTTTCTCACCCTTTGCAACAACAGCAATACGTGTTTCTTTACCTGTTCCTTCCGGGAGTACAACAGTACTTCTGACCTGCTGGTCAGCGTGCTTTACCTCAATTCCAAGTCTTAGATGAGCTTCAAGGGTCTCATCGAACTTTGACAGCTCTTTAGAAACTTTTTTTAAAGCCTGAATCGCTGCCATACCTGAACATGGCTGCTCTACATCTTCGAGAAGATCGAGAATTTTCTGTTTTCTTTTTGTGATTGTTGGCATAATTTTCTCCTTTCGTGGTCATAGCGGATTTTTCCTGCCACGTTAATGTTTAACCGTATTATTTTATAATAAAAAATTTTAAAAAAATAGAGATTAAAAAAATATTAATTTTTAAAGAACTCAAGTTGCCACCTATAAAAATTTCTCTATTTTACATTACAAAATTTTTTCAAAATATATATGAATTAGAAAAGGCGAAGCAGGCGTCCACTATGGTGGGGAGTGGGTCTGCATTTTAGCAGGCGAAGATTGTGTGTTAAATGTCAAGTAGTTAATGCAAATTTTTCCTTTCGTTTTTGAGCCCAATCAGCCTGAAATGGCTGATTGTTCCTTACCAAAAAATTAAGAAAAGTTAATTTAAATTTCAAGCTTCTCAATACCTGTTAATAAAGAGAGATAGGAAAAGTTAAAAAATTTGTTAAAATATAGATGGCAATTTTAATTTTTATGGTATTTATTATATTTAGCAAGTTAGCATATAAGATTTCCAGAGGTTAAAAAAATGTCAGTAGGAAGCGTATTAACACAAACAGCCCAGGTAACAGGGCAACATCCGACTCCGAATATTGACGAAAAACCCGGAAGTAATACCGGCATTACAAGAGAAATGCTGGCTATGGCAAACGCTCCGGATGATTTTCTAAGAGCAGTAGCCAGACATGAAGCTAATGAAGATTATAATAATGACCCTACAAGAACAATTACAAGCGTAGTGGGAAGTTCTATTCCTTTTGTAGACAGCATTGCCCGGGGGGCATTTCATAGCGGTACAGCCAGCCAGAAAGTTGCAAGAGCTGCAAGTACAGGTTCTGACTGGGGAGTATTTACCGGTGCTGTATGGCTTTATAATAAAGCTCTTCAAAAAGTCTATGATAACGTGCCCGGTTTAAAAAAGTTTAAAGAAGACCACCCTACAATTACTTTTTTAGGTGAAGTCGGCTCTGCCGTTGGTGTTGGTGTAGCCGCAATTAAAGGTTATAGAAAAGGTGTTGAACTTCTTACAGGAAAGACACCTGAAGTCCTGATTAACCAGGTTACAGACAGAATGAAAAACTCAAGTGAAGTTATTGCTAAAATCTTTAAGCCTTTTGAAATGATTCCTAATGCGCTCAGACCTTACCTGGGATGGGGAACTTTCATTGTCCTGGGCGGTATTATAGCTAAGAATATTTTTGATGTTCATAATACAAAGGTTAAGGAAGATAAAAGATTTGAGGAATTAAAAGAGCAAAAGTATGAAGCGACCAGGGCTCTTTTAGACCGGTATATGAATGAGGAATCCGTATAAATTATTTTCCCGACTTGCTAAATTTTATTCAGCGGCTAAAAATACGTATTAAAGAGGATTAAAATATGCTCTTAGCTGCAGACATAGGAAATACAAATATTACAATCGGGATTTATGACGGCTCAGACCTTATCGGGTACTGGTCGCTCTGCTCTGATAAGGATAAAACAGAAGATGAATACGGAATTATACTTTATAATCTTATAAGTTTTAAATTCAGCCCGGTTAAGCTTGATTTTGCTGTTATATCCAGCGTAGTTCCCTCTCTTACCGAAAAATTCAGGGCAAGCGTAGAAAAATACTTTAACATCCCCGTGTTTATGGTTACGTCAAAGACCAGAACAGGTATTATACTTGATGTTGAAAGTCCAAAGGAAGTGGGATGCGACAGAATAGCGAACTCCTGCGCCGCTTATGAGTTTTATAACACCCCTGCTGTAGTGGTGGATTTCGGAACGGCAACAAATTTTGATGTGGTAACGGCAGATAAGAGGTTTATAGGCGGAATCATTGCCCCGGGTCTTAAGATGTCAGCCGAATCCTTTAGTTCTTCCACAAACCTGCTTCCCAAGCTTAAAATCGAAGATATTAGCCGTGTAATAGGCAAAAACACAATTAAAAACATGCTTAGCGGTGTTGTCGTAGGTCATGCCGCAATGATTGACGGTTTAATTAAGAGGATAGAAGAAGAATTGCAGACTCCTGTGACTACAATAGCAACAGGAGGGTTTTCTTCAGTCATTACAGAGCATATGAAAAGACCTTTTGATCATTTTAATAAAAACCTTACCCTCGAAGGTTTAAGGCTAATTTATGAACTCAACAAAAATGAAATCCTGTGTTCATAAAAGTTTGCAGAAAAGTTTAATCGGTTAGTTTTAAAATTTTTCTGGTTGTCTCAATGTTATTGAATACTTTAATAACTTTTTCCTCTGCTATTCCAATCAACACGTTTGCAGGGTAGCAATCTTGTTCCAGGTCTGATAAAGCTTCTAAAACAGCCCTTATTTCAAGAGCTTTTCCTGAAGCTGCTTTATTGATTTTTGCCAGTTTTTTCTTTTTGCTCATTTTTCAAACTCCTTTTGTTAAAAATATTACAAAAATACAATTCTACATAACTGCTATACTATTCTATAAACTAGTAAAAGTCAACCGTAAAAAATTAATGCTATTATTCATAGCATGATAAATAATCGACTTTCAGAAATATTAGGCAAAAAGAGAATACGTATGTCTGAGTTACAGAGAATGACGGGTTTAAGCCAGACTGCAATAATAAATCTGTATTATGACAGGACTAAAAGCGTAGGTTTTGAAACAATAGATAAAATTTGTGATGCACTTGAAATATCCGTAGGGGAACTTTTTGAGCATATTCCTAATAAGTAATAAGATATATCAGGATATAAAATCTGTTTTTCTGCTAAAATTTTATAGAAAGTAAAAAATAAGGTTTATGAAATGGATAAACTTACAGTTTTCATTTTTCCCGCAATTACCTTTGCTATACTCACAGCCGGAGTTATCGCGTATGAATTGGGAAAATATTTAAGCAGCCTATTTTAGAGTGACGGGAGAGAAATAATGTTTAAAAAGCCTGAGCAAAAAGCGGATATAGGAGTTTTCGGAGGATCCGGATTTTATAAATTTATTGACATAGAAGAAGAAATCAACATAGAAACACCTTACGGGTCGCCCAGCGATAAGGTTTTACTGGGAAAAATCAGGGGCAAGAAAGTTGCTTTTTTGCCGAGACACGACAGGAATCATTCAATTCCGCCGCATAAAATCAATTACAGAGCTAATGTCTGGGCAATGAAGGCGCTCGGGGTCTCCAGGGTAATCAGTCCGTGTGCAGCAGGAAGCCTGCAGACACACGTTGAACCGGGAAGCTTCGTTATCTGCGACCAGTTTGTGAATATGACTAACGGAAGAGCAGATACCTTTTATGACGGTCCTATTGCAACACACGTAAGCCCGGCTGATCCTTACTGTCCGGAATTAAGGGATCTGACCGTTAAAACAGCCCGGGATACGGGGATTAAAGTCCATGAAACCGGCACGGTAGTTGTTATTCAGGGACCGAGATTCAGCACCAAGGCAGAATCCAGGTTTTTCACGGCACAGGGCTGGGAAGTAATTAATATGACCCAGTACCCGGAAGTATTCCTGGCTCGTGAACTTGAGATGTGCACACTTAATATATCGCTTATTACCGACTATGACTCCGGGCTTGTAGGAAACGTTGAGCCTGTAAGCCATTCAGAGGTAATCAAGGTTTTCAACAGGAATAATGAAAAGCTTAGAAATTTATTATTCGCACTGATTGAACAGATTCCCGATGAAAGACTTAATTGCGGATGCTCAAATATACTCGAGCATTCCCGTATTTAATTAAAATGCAGAGGAGAAAAGATCATTGACTTTATATAATTCCATACAGCAATTATTCCAGATAATCTGGCTTATATTTCTTTTAAGAATTTTACTAAGCTGGTTTCCTAATATTGATTGGTATAAACAGCCGTTTAAATTTCTTAACGATTTTACAGAGCCGGTTTTTGCCCCGTTCAGAAGAATGATTCCCCCAATGGGAGGCATAGACTTTTCCCCGATAATTGTCTTTATCTTTCTGGGAGTAGCACAGGATGTTATTTTAAGAATTGTTTACAGCATATCGGTTTAAAATTTTGTAATTCTATAAAAACACCGGTTAATAACCGGTGTTTTTCCTTCAGGTGTTTTTTAAAAAAACTTCCTTATCCCGCAGCAAAATTGTAGAATTAAAAAACAGGTATCAATGAAACATTCGGCGATAAATATAAAGATGGAAACTTTTATAAAAGAAGCATCAAGAAATATCCCGGTGATCAAAGAATACGATGTTGCTGTTCTTGGCGGGGGTCCTTCAGGTGTCAGTGCAGCAATTTCCGCCGCGAGAACCGGGGCTGAAACCGCATTAATTGAAAGATACGGATACCCGGGAGGTCAGGCAACGGGCGGGCTTGTAATACTTATAGTGGGTTTGACCGACGGTAAAAACCCGATAATAAAAGGATTATGCCGGGAATTTACAGATGATTTATTCCGGATGAATGCAGCAGAAAAGCTTGGCAATCACGTGCTTTTTAATCCCGAGCATATGAAACTGCTCTTTGATGCCAAACTGGCAGAAAACAATGTTTCCCTGTATTATCACAGGTATGCAGCAGGAGTTATAACGGAAAACGGTGAAATTCAGGCTGTAATTACTGAAGGAAAATCAGGAAGACAGGCAATAAAGGCGAAAATTTTTATTGACGCAACAGGAGACGCAGATCTTGCACAATATTGTAATATTCCTTACGATATCCGGTCCAAATCCGGATTAAAACCCGTTACTCTGGGTTTCAGGGCAGGCGGAATTAATGAAAAGACAGCCAGGGAGTTTATGGCAAATAATAAAAAATTCTATGATGAGTTAATTGAACAGGCTGGCATTACAGTAAAAACAGGGGGCTGGGTGCGTACGTTAAATCCGCATGAAGCCTGGTTTAACCTTGTGCATGAAGATAATACAGATTGCACGGACTGCGGGGATTTAACCCGGGCTGAAATATTAACCAGAAGAAAAATACATAAACTCATGGAATTGTTTAAAAAAAATATTCCCGGCTTTGAAAACGGCTATATAGCGGACACCGCAGCTCAAATAGGAGTCAGGGATTCCAGGAGAATCAGGGGGCTTTACAGGTTCGAAGAAAAAGACCTCTCAGCCTGTTTTAAAGATACTGTCTGCAGGGCGCCTAATTATAGGGGAAAAGGGAATTCTTCGGTTGAAATACCTTACAGATGCCTGCTGGTTAATGAATTTAAAAATATTATTTTTTGCGGAAGAAGTATTTCAGTAGAACATGAATTTCTTGACATGTTCAGGGAAATTCCCTGCTGCATGGCAACGGGTCAGGCAGCAGGAGTTGCGGCAGGTATCGGCATAACGCGGAATTGCAGCTTACATGATATAGATACAGCAGTTTTAAGGGAAAAACTCCTTTCCCTGGACGTGATTATCTCTGAGCCAACTTCCGTGCACCCGGGTCATGAATTGATATATAATGATAATTAACTCGAGTCGCTAATTGCATAGTCATATCCCTGCTTTTGGCTAATTGGCGACTCGAGTTAAATAATTTATTTTTCATTACCTTTTTGTTTTAAGACCACTTCTACGTAAAATTTTTCAAAAATCCCCACCCACATCTGATAATGACTGGTGTCGCCCCGCACTCGATACGACATGACAATTATGAATCAGTTAACATTTGAGCACTACCTAAAATTTTATGTAATCAAATTTTTGAAGTTTCCGGATAAGGAGCTTCAATTTCTTTTAAAAATTTATCTATTATGAAATCCTGGTCAATTCCCTGCGCCAGTCCTTCATAGCTCAGGATAATCCTGTGGCGCAGGCATTCTTTGACTACTGATTTAATATCTTTCGGGGTTACATAAGATCTTCCATCCATAAAAGCAAGGGCTTTTGATGCCTGTGTAATTGATAACGAACCACGAGGACTTGATCCATACTGAATAAAAGGCTTTAATCCTTTTAAACCGGCATTTTTACCTGGATTTCTGGTTAACGTGACAATTTCCACTATATAATGGATAAGTTTAGGATCAACATAAACTGTGTTTACAATATTCCTGTAATTCAAAACAGCTTCGCCGTCCAAGAGAGTAGTGACTTCAGGAATTTTTTTACCAATCATCCTCTCAACCATAGCAATTTCTTCTTTTTCATCAGGATAATCAACCAAGATTTTAAACATAAACCGGTCAAGTTGAGCTTCAGGAAGGCTATATGTACCTTCGGTTTCTATAGGGTTCTGTGTTGCCATAACAAGAAACGGCTCATTCAGCCGGAAGCTTTCCTTGCCTATGGTAACCTGTTTTTCCTGCATTGCTTCAAGAAGTGCGCTCTGAACTTTTGCCGGTGCCCTGTTAACTTCATCAGCCAGTATCAGGTTAGCGAAAATCGGTCCGAAAGAAGTTGAGAAATCACACTGGTTCTGGTTAAAAATCCTTGTTCCGGTCAGGTCAGCCGGCAGTAAATCCGGAGTAAACTGGATTCTTTTAAAATCCGCTTTAATTATTTTTGAAATTGTCTTTAAAGTAAGTGTCTTTGCCAGTCCCGGCGCGCCTTCTAAGAGCACATGCCCGCCTGCCAGTATGGCAATGAGGGTTTTTTCAACCATATTATGCTGACCGACAATTACTTTTCTTACTTCGTAAAGTATGTCCTTAAACTTGTCGGATGCCCGTTTTATTTCTGTTTCATCTAATTTTTCCAGGTTATCAGACAATTATAACTCTCCCTGTGTTTGACTATAAGCAGGTAACAAAAAATTTTGTTATTTCCACCCCCTCTTTTGTGTGCAGGCAGGGCTTTCACCAAACCCAAAAAATAAGGAGTAAAAATTTTTTGTTACCTAATTATTTTATAGGATAAAAAATTTTTTGGCTAATTAACTCGACTCGCCAATTAACCAACAAATTTTTGGCGGTGATTAGATTCTAAGTGATAAATTATATTGGATAATAAAAATCCTTGTAATTAAATCGTGCCAATAATCGCTTTTTGAAAATGCTATTGTTTTTCTTGTATA
>JANQEP010000123.1 GCA_028278305.1 Candidatus Gastranaerophilales bacterium | reverse complement strand
CTAAAATGCGGACAGCGCCGCCTGCTTCGCCTGCTAAAATGCGGACAGCGCCGCCTGCTTCGCCTTTAACAATTCCATATAGATTTTTGAAAAATTTTACGTAAGAATTTTTGTTATTTCCTTAGTTATATAAATAGGGCGCAGGTTTCACCTGCGCCCTGTCAAATTCTTACATTACACCTTATAACTTGACTTCAATGTCAACGCCGGCAGGTAAATCCAGTCTGCTCAGCTCTTCTGTTGTTTGTTTTGTTGGATTATGAATATCAATTATTCTTTTATGTGTTCGTGATTCAAAATGTTCCCTGGATTTCTTGTTAACATGCGGGGATCTTAAAACACAGTATATCCTGCGTTTTGTAGGTAGCGGAATAGGACCGGCAACCACTGCACCTGTTTGTTTTGCAGTATGAACTATTTTTTCTGCTGACGCGTCGATTAAACGATGCTCATACGCTTTTAAACATACTCTTATTCTTGGTTTTCTCGGTTGTTTAGCTGCCATAATCCAATATTTCTACCTCGTTATCATTTAATTACTTTCCTGGTTTTAATTTTTCAGAAGACCGGCTTTTAGCCGATCTTCTGAATATTTTTATTATTCGGTAATTTTATCTACAACACCAGCGCCGACTGTACGTCCGCCTTCTCTGATAGCGAATCTCATACCTTGTTCTATAGCGACCGGAGTGATAAGTTCCACGTCCATAACAACGTTATCACCGGGCATGACCATTTCTGTTCCCGCAGGAAGCTTGATTGAACCTGTAACGTCTGTTGTTCTTATGTAAAACTGGGGTCTGTACCCGGGGAAGAAAGGTGTATGTCTTCCGCCTTCTTCTTTCTTAAGAACATAAACGTTTGCGCTGAACTTTGTATGAGGTTTAATTGAGCCGGGCTTTGCTACAACCTGTCCTCTTTCTATATCGTCTTTACCTATGCCTCTTAGCAATAAACCGACGTTGTCGCCTGCAAGACCTTCATCAAGTGATTTTCTGAACATTTCAACACCGGTACATACAGTTTTTCTTGTTTCGCCAAAGCCGACTATTTCAACATCTTCGCCGGTTTTAACTTTTCCTCTTTCAATTCTGCCGGTAGCAACTGTTCCTCTGCCTGTGATCGAAAAAACGTCTTCTACAGGCATTAATAACGGCTGGTCAATATCTCTTTCAGGTGTCGGAATAGCGCTGTCAACTGCATCCATTAATTCCCAGATCTTATCAACTTCAGGATTTTCCCCTCTTTGAGTTTTTGAGTTAGCTGTTACAGCTTCAAGGGCTTTAAGAGCTGATCCGCGTACGAATGGGATATTGTCGCCGTCAAATTCATACTGGCTGAGAAGTTCTCTTGATTCCATTTCTACAAGGTCAAGAAGCTCTTCATCATCAACCATATCGCACTTATTAAGAAATACGATAAGGTTAGGAACTCCAACCTGACGGGCAAGAAGAATATGTTCCCTTGTCTGCGGCATTGGTCCGTCTGCTGCTGATATAACAAGGATTGCCCCATCCATTTGAGCAGCGCCTGTAATCATATTTTTAACGTAGTCTGCGTGACCCGGGCAGTCTACGTGAGCATAGTGCCTGTCTTTTGTTTCATATTCAACGTGTGCTGTTGAAATTGTAATTCCTCTTGCTTTTTCTTCCGGGGCGGCATCAATTTCATCGAATTTTTTAGCCTGAGCCCCGCCTGCTGCTGCCAGGCAGAACGTAATTGCAGCTGTTAATGTTGTTTTTCCATGGTCTACGTGACCAATTGTACCTACATTTACGTGAGGTTTTGTTCTTACAAATGTTTCGCGAGCCATATTTTAACTCCTCTTCTAAATTACAATCTTGTGATACTTGTATATTAACTGTATCGTTTTCTATTTTTACTTATCTCAGCCCATGACGAGATTTGAACTCGTGACCTTCCCCTTACCAAGGGGATGCGCTACCCCTGCGCCACATGGGCATGAATGAGCCTACGCTCCCGCCGGGCATGTAAGTATTAATAATATTTGCTACATGATCTACTGTCAATAGATTTATAACTTTTTTGATTAATGAAATTGATTTATATCAGAATAAAAGATAATATAAAATAAATTATTGTATTGCAGGACTTCTATGAATCAACCCAAAACAGAAGCGGTTAAGCAGAGAATACATCATTTGATAGAGCTGAGAAGAATGTATAAATGCAGATAAATTATGATATCGTTGCCGGAGTTGCAATATTTTTATTAACCGTAATAACAGTATGGGGGCTTAAAACAACAATGCTGCCCTGTAAAGACAATAAATGCGAATAAAATATTCTTATAACTTTTTTGATTAATGAAAAACTTTAATTTTTCTTTAAAGATATACCATCAAACTTAATTTCCACACCGGACTCTATGCAGAGCTTGCATATATCGAGGTTTTCCTCATCTGCCAGGCTAAAACAGCCTGATAAAATGAAAAAAGTTTCCTGCTGAGGTTTTCTATACCCACTCAAAGTCATTCCTGTCAGGTTTTTAAGCAAGTACTCGAACCCGTCACCTGTCAGGTGTAGGGTTTTGCAGTTAGATTTAAGGAACTGTCTTAGTTTCTTATTTTTTGAAAAGTTTTGTTTTGGCATATTTGGCATAAATTTACCTTTATAAAAAATGACGCTGACAGCGGTAGACGCTGTGAGCAGTATATAACAAAATTATTTTATGGACAAGGATTTTCAGGTAAAATTCGGAGATAAGCTCAAAAATCTCCGCAAACAAAAAGGTTTAACACAAGAGCGATTATCATTTGAATCAAATGTTTCTCGTTCTCATATTGGAATGATAGAAAATGCAAGGCGAGATATTTCTTTGTCTGCTATTTTCAGGCTTTCAAGAGCATTAGAAATTAATTTTCAAAATTTATTTGATTTTGATGATTTAGAAGTATACAAATACAATCCTGATGGCTAAAATTTTTAATAAGGCTTTTCATAAAAAAGTTGGACAAAAAATAAAAGAATTGCGAGAAAACAAAGACTTAACCCAGGAAGATTTAAGCCTTGAAGTTGGCGCTGCAAACTCGTACATGGGCATAGTTGAAAATGCTCATAGGGACTTACCTTTGTCTAAAATATACAAAATAGCCGGAGTATTAGAAGTTGAGCCGTATGAGCTTTTAAAATTTGATTAAAATCTCTTTTTATCAGCCATATTTTATACTGGTGCTAAACTTTCCTGGATTTTTCCCAGTAAACCGCCAAACCCTTTTCTTTGAAGCGCTGAAATTTTTACGGGGTTTGGGACTTTTTCAAGCAGTTTATCCAGGGTTTTCTCGTCCTTAACAAGATCAATCTTGTTTATAACTGTAATTATAGGCTTTTTATACGCATCAAGCTCGGTCAGAATATCATAAACAGTATCAATATGCTCAAAACAAGCCGGATGTACAGGATCTATTACATGTAAGATAAGGTCAGCCTGCACTACTTCCTCCAGGGTTGACCTGAATGCTTTTACCAGAGAAGTTGGCAGCCTCTGGATAAACCCTACAGTGTCGGTTAAGAGAATATCAGACAAATTAGGAAGCTTAATTTTCCTGATAGTAGGATCAAGTGTGGCAAAAAGTTTGTTTTCAACAAGGACTTCAGAGTCTGACAGTGCGTTTAAAAGCGTGGATTTACCTGTGTTTGTATATCCCACTATTGATACAACGGGAATCCTGTTTTTCTTCCGTTGTTTTCTTTGTAAATCCCTGTGGTTTTTTATGGATTCTACTTCATCTTCAAGGCTTTTGATTCTTTCCCTGATTCGTCGCCTGTCAATCTCAAGTTTTGTTTCGCCAGGTCCCCTTGTGGCAATGCCGCCGCTTCGTCCGCCTCCCATCTGCCTGCTTAAGGATAGTCCGGCGCCGATGAGCCTTGGAAATAAATATTTTAACTGGGCAAGTTCTACCTGCAGTTTCCCTTCTTTTGTCATTGCCCTCTGGGCAAATATATCAAGGATTAACTCTGTCCTGTCTATTGTTTTTACGCCTATAATTTCTTCAAGGGTTTTCTGTTGCCTTGGTGAAAGCTCGGAATCCAGAATAACAATGTTTGCATTTTTTTCCTGGACCAGAAGAGCTAGCTGTTTTGCTTTCCCGCTGCCTATATATGTTGAAGGGTCAGGATTGTTACGTTTCTGGGTTATTTTATCCAGCACTTGCGCACCTGCAGTAAAAGTTAATTGCTCAAGCTCAAGCAAGGAGTCACTGGCTGTTTCATCTGAGATATCAGGAGTCTGAAGGCTAACAAGTATTGCTCTTTCCTGAGTATTTGAATCAATAGCATCAGGTTTTTTAGCAAATTCCTCTTCTATATCCTCAAGAAACTCAAGAAAATTATTAGCACCTGCCTGCCTTACTGTTGTGGGTTCAAGTACTTTGAAATTATTGCCTTCTTTATCTTTTTCAGGAATTAAAAACGCTACCTGAATAGAATCAGCAAACTTTACTGTTTCCCCATGTTTTTTGCTGAACCCTGATTCAGGGTCAATTCCTATGCAGGCAATAGCGTCAAACCTATACTGCTCCAGTGCTGTAAGGTCTATTTTACTAAGATCGGAGATACCGCCCGGGTGTGTATGAATACATCTCAATCCGCACAGCCGGGCACGCCCTTCCCTAACGTTTTTAAATGTTCCAAGTTGTATACTGCCTGCATCTCCAACAGTAATGTTAATAACCTGCCCGCGCCTGTTAATAACAACAGCGATTTCCTTATTGATTTCGTGGGAGAGTTCTGCCATGGACTCGGCAAGCTCAATACTAATTGCCTTATCAGGCGAAACCTTTTTCCTGTAAAGCTTTTCAAGCCTGTTTATAAAATTTTTCTTTAAGCCTTTTAAATTACCCTGAACTTTTATATGAGTATCTCCTCTTTACTATTCTAAATTTATTTTACCATCAGGGTCATTAGGAATTAAGAAATTTTTGCCATCTTAATTTATGGGCATAGTATGATATTGCCTTTTTTATCGATTTTAACAAGTTCTGTAGGTTTATTTTTATTCAATTGAACTTCTGCTATGCCATTTTTAAAAGGACTTCCATAGAAATATTTCGGAGGAATAACCTCTTCCCCTTTTTCATCTATATAACCCGTTTTCCACTCCCCGTTTTCATCAACGATAACAAATTTTGCCATTCCATCATAAAAACCCCCAGAAACAACGCCATTACCACAACCAAGATATTTAAATTCCGTCAGAAGCTTTTTAGTTTTTTTGTTCATATATGCGCATTTATGCCCGTCCTTATCCTTGCATACAAAAAAGTAATCACCCGGAGCATTTTGGGCAGCTTCATACTCTGGTTTTACCACAAATTTATTTTCTTTATTTACAAAACCAAACTTCCCGTTTTTTGAGGCTAATGCAAATTCATCAACGTATTCATCTCCGGCATTTACTGCGTTTTGATAAAAACTAATACTATCCTGATTATCCGCAGAAACAACATTTCCACCCAGCGAAAAAACAGTT
>JANQEP010000072.1 GCA_028278305.1 Candidatus Gastranaerophilales bacterium | reverse complement strand
ACCATTTTACGCTCCCGCTTCGCAAACAAATATTGCTCAGTCATATCCTGGCTTTTGGCTAATTAGAGATTCAGGTTAATTAATCGGTTATAGCACCAGGCTTATAAATACATTAAAAAAGACAGGTTTTAAAACCTGTCTTTAATAACATGTTTATTTTTTAGTCAAATCCCAGATAATCTTCAACAAATGCCCTCCAGCCACTTTTTGGTTGTTGACATATAGGTGCTGCTGCGCCTGTAAAACCCTGAGGGCTGGCATAATTATAGTAAAGTGTTCTTTGAGGATAATAGGGATTCACAAATTGGGCAGCCTGGTATGTAGGCATATAAGGTGTTGCCTGACGGTAAACCTTTGATTGAGCCAGGGGTTGCTGATAGGCGGGCATGTAAGGTGTTGCCTGACGGTAAACCTTTGATTGAGCCAGGGGTTGCTGATAGGCGGACATGTAAGGTGTTGCTTGCTGGTAAACCCGTGATTGAGCCAGGGGTTGCTGATAAATCTGTTGAGTTGACTGACGCATAGGTTGAACTTGATTAGGCACAGGGCATCCTCCCAAAGGACATCCCCCCTGCGAAAAAGCCGGTTGTGCAATTACAAACGTTAAACCAAGCAATAATAAATGTTTTTTCATACTTCCTCCTCTTCTAAAATTTTTAATGTTTTTGCTTATGTTCAAGCTTATATTTTTATTTAAAAAAAGAATTCATTTAATTAACGAGAACGGCTATTTTTAAAGAACAAGAGAATAATATTTAACTTTTTGCATGAGTAAGGAAGCAATAAAAAATTTTTTGTTTTTACGGGAACAAAAATTAAAAAATTTCATCTTTGTAAAAAACAACTCCTTAACACTCAAACTCCCCTTACTCCATTTGCATAAATGGAGTTTTTTATTTGGATTCAGTCTTCAATTTTAAAAAGTTTTTAAAAATATGGACGATTATATAATCAGAAGCAGTTTTTAAAAATAACCGGATCATAATATTAAAGCTATGAGAGGAATTAGACGGATAAATATATTGTTTAAAGCGAATAAACTGTTTTTTGCCAAAATTCTGAAATATGTAAGTTTTATTTTATTTTTTTCAGCTTTTTTAATAATTCCCTGTTTTGCCTATGATTACTATGCAGCAGGAAAGCATGCCTATAAAAAAAATGATTACTCAAAAGCAAGCTACTATCTTAGCAAGGCTTTAGAAAAATTTCCCGATAACACAAAGTGCAGGTATTACTATGCCCAGACTTTAATAAACTTAAAAAATTTTGAAAAAGCCCAGTCGGAATATGAAAAGGTTATAGAAAAAGCACCGCTCAGCTATGAAGCTAAACTTGCTTCCCTGGGGATTTCTAAAATTCAGAGATACCGCTTAATTAAAAAAGGCAGGCTGAAGCCTGCCGCAAAAAACAGGGGAATTTCAGGGCAAAAACTAAGAATTAAATCAGTTGGTGATAATTATATCCAAAATGCAATTGACAGCGGTAAAGTCACCCGGTGGCACCAGGGAAAAATGCCTGTAAAGCTATACATAGAAAGATCTTCAAATGTTGAAGGATATAAGGATTACTATTATGCTGCAGCTCAAAAAGCTATGAATGACTGGACAGGCAGTGTGGATGGAAATCTTTTAAGCTATGAGCTTGTCACCAATCCCAGAGAGGCGGATATACAGCTTTATTTTGTCAGGGAAATCCTGGAAAACACCGGGAAAGCGTTTATAGCAGGTCTTGCAACTCCTCATATAAAGCAGCACCTGCTTTATTACTATGATGTAAAAGTTGTTACTCAAAAACCTCCGGATGGCAGGTCTTTTACTGAAAAAGAAATTTACAGGACAATTCTTCATGAACTGGGGCATGCTCTTGGCATCAGGGGACATAGCAGTCAGAAGAGGGATATTATGTACGCCGGAGTTGAGACTAACCCGCAGCATGAAGACAGAGGACTTTCCGAAAGAGATATAAATACTCTTACCCTGCTTTATACGCTTGATCCTGATATTTCAAACTTTAGTAAGAATGAAAAACCTGTTGCTGATTCCGGGAGAAATAAAAAAGTCCTGGGTTCGCAGGAAGAACGGCTTAAAAATAAGCTGCAGGAAGCAGTTAAATATACGGAAAAGTACCCGGATAACGTCTTAAGCTGGGTCCAGCTGGGCAAGGCGTACCATGACCTTAAAAAATACACACAGGCTGTTTCAAGCTTAAATAAAGCCCTGAAAATTGATCCTTCTTACCCCAGTGCAATAGAAACACTTGCTTTTGTCTATAAAGATACCGGTAATTTTGCCGGGGCTTGCGGGCAGTTTGAGAAACTCATAAAACTACAGCCTTCAAATATTAGTTTTTCTCATAACTATGCGCTTTATTTAATCAAAAACAAAAAATATGACCGGGCAAAAGAAGTCCTCTATAACCTAAGAGCAATAAATCCCCGGGCATATGGCAATTCTGATGTAAAAAACTTAATGGATTATTTAAGTACGGTAAATTAATTTTATGGAGGAAATTAAATGCAACTGGAGAATAAAAGTTTTGTTTTGCAAGCAGTAAAAGAATTAACTGTAAAAACTATTGAGGACTTCATCTTAAATAAAGGATATATGCCATTGCGCTGGGCAATAGTCAGGGCAGAGGAAAGTAAATTAACTATAGAAGCAACTTACATAAAATTATAGTGATCTTAAAAAGTAAGGAATAAAAAAAATTTTACAATGCGTAAGTTTTTATTCTTTACCCCTTAATCAGGAAATTAGTTAAATTTAAAAATGTCTACCATCCCCCGGCCTCTTTCCTTCAAGGGAAGGGGAAAACCGTTTTGGGTAGAGCTCCGTTGCGTAACGCGGACATGCGGAAAACGAATGTTCATTCCCGGCAGAGTCCGATTGCTTCGCGCCCCAAAAATGAGCTAAAGCTCCTGCTTCGCAAGGGTTTTTGCAAATATGGCGTTTCTATATATTTTGTAAATTCAGATTAAGCAATTTGTCTATTTTCATTAACAGATAAGTTTTTTAAAGAATTTTTAATTTTTTTAAATAAATTTAACTATCATATATTAAATATTTATGGTATAAAAATATGAAAATTTATATTGGTTATAAAAGTTAACTATTTTAGGATGGTGATGTAAAAATTGGGTAACAATAATAATGTAACTAGTTTTTTGAACAAAAGTAAAGAATTTGAAGAGGCTCATTATACCTGTAGAGAACTTCTTCAGGACCGTATAAACAATATTGAAACTTTCGTAAGCAGATGGATATTAATTGCAATAGCAACGGTTTTTTTGATTCAGATTTTAGGTTTCATTTATTTTCACTTTTCATACGTTGATTTGCTTAAGAAAGTAGATCACAGGTATTTCAATATAAAAGAAAGCCTTGAAGATATTCATAATGTAAAAATTGAAAACGGTAGGGTTATCAGAAGTTATTAAACTACAATTTCTGTCAATAATCCTTTTTGAAAAATTTTAAAATATGTAAGTTTTTATTTTTTACCCTTTAGTTTAAGGTTAAAAAAGTTTTCTAACTTCATAAGCTATAGCCTGCCCCATTTCAAGTGTAGAAGCGCTGCCGCCAAGATCAGCAGTGACATTTTCCCTTTTTTCCATGACGATATTAACGGCGCTGTAAAGATTATTTGCAGCTGCTTCTTCGCCTAAATACCTTAACATCATGGCAGCAGAGAGAATTAATGCGGTTGGATTTGCTTTTTGCAGACCCTTAAGGTCAGGAGCGCTTCCGTGAACAGGTTCAAAAACAGCGGTTTCATTTCCTATGTTCGCGCCCGGTGCGACTCCCAGCCCGCCTATAAGTCCCGCTGTAAGGTCAGAAACTATATCACCGTACATATTCGGCAATACCAAAACATCATATAATTCAGGGTTCTGAACAAGCTGCATGCACATATTATCAACAAGGCACTCATCATAATGAATTTGAGGAAAATATTCAGTTACTTTTCTTGCAGCTTGCAAAAAAAGTCCATCTGATAACTTGCAAATATTTGCTTTTGTTACTGCTGTTACTTTTTTTCTGTTTTCTCTTGCCGCATATTCGAAGGCAAACTTTACAATCCGCTCTGAAGCCTCCCTGGTAATTCTTTTTACAGATTCAGCAGTGTTTTTATCTATTTGCCTTTCAATACCGGCGTATAAATCTTCCGTATTTTCCCTCACTATAACAAGATCAATATTTTCAAACCTTGATTTAACTCCTTTTATAGATTTTGCAGGTCTTAAACTGCAGTAAAGATCAAGTTCCTTGCGCAGGGCAACGTTAACACTTCTGAATCCTGTTGCTACAGGCGTTGTCAAAGGTCCTTTCAGCGCAACTTTATTTTTTCTTACAGAGTCCAAAACACTATCAGGAAGCGGAGTTCCCTCTTTTTCCATGACTTCGGCGCCGGCATAAACTTTTTCCCAGTTTATCCGAACACCCGTGGACTCAACAGCAAGAATCATTGCTTCCGTAATTTCCGGACCTATGCCATCACCAGGAATTAAAGTTATATTATACATATTTTAATTTTTCTCCTGTAGTTTTTTTTAATTATAGCAAAGCCAGGCTAACTCTGATTACTCAGTTATATCAAAGTTTTTAGCCATTTTTAGAAATTCAGTTTAATTAAAAGTTAAAATATTTTAACTTGACTGTCCAATTTGCTGAATTTTAATGTTATTATTTAACAAAGATTTTTATTTTATCAATTTTAAAAAAGCTGGAAATTATAAAATGAACACAGCCCGGATATCAGGTATAATTGCACTATTTATAGTTGTTATCCCCTGTGGGCAGGAATGGACAGCATTAAGTACGGTAGGTTTGAAGAAAAATAGAAAAGAAGAAGAAAAATGCCAAAAAATGAAAATTTAAAAAAAGTACTGGTAATAGGCTCAGGACCAATAATCATCGGGCAGGCAGCGGAATTTGACTATGCCGGAACCCAGGCATGCAAGGCTTTAAAAGAAGAGGGATTTGAAGTTATCCTTGTAAACAGTAATCCTGCCACGATCATGACCGATGATAATATTGCAGACCATGTCTATATACAGCCATTAACCGTTGAATCGCTTGAGTATATAATTGATAAGGAAAGACCGGATGGTCTTTTACCTACATTAGGAGGACAAACAGGACTTAACATGGCAGTGGAACTTACAGAAGCCGGAGTTCTGGATAAATTTAATGTAAAGCTGCTGGGAACTTCACTTGAAGCTATAAAACAGGCTGAAGACAGAGAGAGCTTCAAGCAATTAATGCATGACATCGGTGAGCCTACCTCGCCAAGCATGATTGTGGATAATATTGAAGACGGGATTGAGTTTATAGAGGAAATAGGCTACCCGGCAATAGTCAGGCCCGCTTACACTCTTGGCGGGACAGGCGGAGGAATAGCAAAAAATGAGCAGGAATTAAGAAATATAATCTATACAGGGCTTTTATACAGCAGAATTAACCAGGTTCTTCTGGAAAAAAGCGTGGCAGGCTGGAAAGAAATCGAATATGAGGTCATGCGTGATTCTAACGATACTTGTATAGTCGTCTGTAATATGGAAAACATTGATCCTGTAGGTATTCATACAGGTGACAGCATAGTTGTTGTCCCGTCGCAAACCCTGCGGGATGAGGAATACCATATGTTAAGGACTTCTTCTCTTAATATAATCAGGTCTTTAAAAATAGAAGGCGGGTGTAATGTCCAGTTTGCGCTGAATACCGATAATATGGAATACGTGGTAATCGAAGTTAACCCGCGTGTAAGCAGGTCATCAGCACTTGCTTCCAAGGCTGCGGGTTATCCTATAGCTAAAATTGCAGCTAAAATAGCTGTTGGCTTTAATCTTCACGAAATTCCAAACTATGTAACAAGAAAAACAAAGGCTTCATTTGAGCCTGCACTTGATTATGTGGTTACAAAAATTCCCAAATGGCCCTTTGACAAGTTTTCTTATGCCGACAGAACCCTAGGAACCCAGATGAAAGCTACCGGAGAAGTTATGGCTATTGACAGAAACTTTGAAAGCTCTTTTCTTAAGGCTGTAATTTCCCTGGAAGGAAAGGAAACCGGGCTTAGAAAAGATCATCTTACCATGCTTTCAAAGGATGAGCTTATGAAAAAACTTGAAATAGTAGATGATGAAAGGATTTTTGTTGTTGCGGAAGCTCTGAGAAAGGGAATTTCCGTAAAAAGAGTAAACAGGATTACAAAAATTGATAAATGGTTTGTCAAAAAGATAAATAACATCATAGAAGTTGAAAACAAACTTCAGACAGAGCCGATTAATATTGAGCTTCTTAAAAAAGCGGAATCAATGGGTTTTACTGATGTAGAAATTCAGGAATTGTCAAAAGAGTCCCTGGAAACTCTCGATACCTTAAGAAGAGCTCATAACCTCTATCCTGTGTATAAAATGGTTGATACATGCGCTGCGGAGTTTGAATCAGCTACACCTTACTATTATTCAACTTTTGAAAATGAAGAAGAGAACGTAATTAGCAAAAAAGAAAAGGTTATAGTCCTTGGTTCCGGACCTATCAGGATCGGACAGGGTATAGAATTTGATTACTGCTCGGTTCATGCTGTATGGGCAATACGTGATGCAGGCTATGAATCCATTATAATTAATAATAACCCGGAAACAGTAAGCACTGACTTTGATACATCAGATAAACTCTACTTTGAACCCCTATACATCGAGGATGTTTTCAATGTTATCAGAAAAGAAATGCCCAAGGGGGTTATCGTGCAGTTTGGGGGGCAAACAGCAATTAATCTTGCCCCAAAGCTTCTTAAAAGGGGAGTTCAGATACTTGGAACTTCTGTAGAATCAATAAATATGGCAGAAGACAGGAATCTTTTTGAAAGACTCCTGACAGAGCTTAATATTCCCCAACCAAAGGGAGCTGCGGTAACCAACCTGAAAGATGCTGTGAAAGTCGCAAATAACCTGGGTTATCCCGTACTTGTGCGTCCGTCCTATGTTATCGGGGGGCGGGCAATGCAGGTGGTAAACAACGATGATGAGCTGACTTCCTATGTAAAAGAAGCTGTTGCGCTTTCTTCCGAGTATCCTATACTGATAGACCAGTACATAGAAGGCACGGAAGTAGAGGTTGACGCTATTTCCGATCGGGAAGATATACTTATTCCGGGAATTATGGAACATATAGAGAGAACAGGCGTTCATTCAGGGGACAGTTTCTGTTCTTATCCGACAAGAACCCTTTCTGATAAGGTTATAGATAAATTAATCAATAATACCAAAAAGATTGCCAGGGCTCTTCAGGTCTCAGGGCTTATGAACATCCAGTTTGTGGTAAAAGACGGGGAAGTTTACGTAATTGAAGTCAATCCCAGAGCCTCAAGAACAGTTCCTATCATAAGTAAAGTAACGGGAGTTCCTATGGTAAAGCTCGCTATCCAGGTTATTACAGGGGAAAAGCTGAAAGACCTGGGCTATGGAACAGGACTGCTCCCACCATCCGGACTGTTTGCGGTTAAAGCCCCTGTATTTTCCTTCCAGAAACTGACTAACGTTGATACTGCCGTGACTCCTGAGATGAAATCTACCGGAGAAGTTCTTGGGGTTGACTATACTTATGAAAAAGCACTTGTAAAAGCTTTCCAGGCAGCAGGTTATGTATTCCCTGAAAAAGGAAATGTTATGATTTCTGTCAAAAAAGAGCATAAAGAAGAAGTTTTGCCTATTGTAAGAGAATTTCAGGAGTTAGGATTTGATATTACAGCCACTCAGCTTACTTCCGGATTTCTCAGGGAATACGGCATTGAATCCCGGGAAGTTGACAAGTTTGATTTTGATTTAATTTACGATAAGATCAAAAATAAAGAAATAAATATTGTAATCAACACTCCCACAATAGGAAAAGATGTGAGAAGATGCGGTTTTAGACTGAGAACGTATTCTGAGCAGTATAAAATCCCGTGTTTTACTTCTCTTGATACGGCAAAGGCATATTTATCAGCGTTAAAAACCCTGAAAAAAGAAAAAAAATTAACCTATGACCAGATAAAAACCTATATGCAAGCGCCGATTAATGCCTAATAAAATTGAGGCAGCCTGAAAAGCAGATTACAATTGCCAATAGGGGATACCGGCAGGGAATGAGTTACGAAAACGTTTCCGTTTTCGTAACTCCCGCTTCGCTGCGAAAATGCGGATAGCACCGCCTGCTTCGCCAGGGTGTTTTAAGGAATTTTGAAAAATAACTAACCCGTAATTCGAGTCAGGTAGCAACCTGAGTTTTCTTTAATTTATTTTTCAATTTTTTTTGCGGTAAAATTTATACAAGCAATAAATCATAATTACCGGAGGCAAAATTGACTCAGAAAATCCCTCAAAGCAGTCTTGAAACCCTGAGAAACATAAGGATACAGAAATTAAACGATCTTATTGACTTTGGAGTAAACCCATATCCTTATACTTTTGACAGAACCGCCTGTGCAGAAGAGCTTCATAAAAAATATAAGGAACTTCCTCCCGCAGGAGAGGACTCAAAATGTTTTAACGTGGCAGGAAGAATAATGGCAATGAGAAACAACGGAATGTTCATTGACCTTGCTGACAGTTCCGGTAAAATCCAGCTTTTTATCCATAAAGACAACGTGGAAGAGGAAAAAATAAAGCTGCTGAAGCTTCTTGATGTAGGTGATATTATAGGCGCTTACGGAACAGTAAGAAGAACCCCGCGCGGGGAGCTGAGTATACGGGTTAATAATTTTAAGATTCTCTCAAAATCACTTTTACCCCTGCCGGAAAAATGGCATGGGCTTACAGACACGGAAACCCGCTACAGGCAGCGCTATCTGGATATGATAATGAATCCTGATGTCAAGGAAACTTTTCTTAAAAGAAGCAAAATTATATCAGAAGTAAGAGATTATCTTATCCAAAGAGGTTTTCTTGAGGTAGAAACCCCCATGCTCCAGCCTATGGCAGGCGGAGCAGCTGCAAGACCGTTTATTACCTATCATAATACCCTGGATATGCAGATGTACTTAAGAATTGCGCCTGAGCTGTATTTAAAACGGCTTTTAGTAGGCGGGTTAAGCGAAAAAATATTTGAAATTAACAAAAACTTCAGGAATGAAGGAATTTCTCCGAAACATAACCCGGAATTTACAATGCTTGAGCTGTATCAGGCTTTTGTAGACTATAACGAAATGATGGTACTTACCGAGAACCTGATAAGTACGATAGCTCAAAACGTTCTAGGCACAATGGAAATCGATTATCAGGGCATTAAAATCAACCTTAATCCGCCATGGCAGAGAATCACAATGATCGGGGCAGTTAAAAAATACACTGATATAGATTTTGGTGAATTTCTTTCAGCTCCTGAAGCGGCTGAAGAAGCAAAAAAAATAGGTGTTGAAGTTGAACAAGGTGATTCCTGGGGCTTGATCATAGATAAAGTTTTTGAAGCAAAGGTTGAACCTCATTTAATCCAGCCGGTCCACATAATTGACTATCCAAGAGAAATTTCACCTCTTGCAAAACCTCACAGGGATGATTCACGGCTTGTGGAAAGATTTGAAACCCGCATTAACGGCTGGGAAATTGCAAACGCTTTCTCGGAGCTTACTGATCCCATTGACCAGCGAAGAAGATTTGAGCAGCAGGTTGAATCAAGAAAAGAAACTGATTTTGAAACTCCGCAAACTGTTGATGAAGATTTTCTCAGGTCCCTTGAGTATGGAATGCCTCCTGCAGGAGGACTTGGCATAGGAATTGACAGGCTTATTATTCTTCTGACAGGTTCTGCGAGCATAAGAGACGTGATTTCCTTCCCGACTCTCAAACCAAGACATGAAGATCAATAAAAACCGGCAATTACTGATTCATGTAATTTTTTGTTACTTTTATCTTGAAAATAACTTAAAAAGCCCTCAAAAGCTCTTTATATTGTGATTTTTAAACCGTATTTTTGAGATCTCTTATAAATTAAAAGTTTGAATTTATAAATTGTTTATTTATAATATTAGAACTGTGTTAGTAATTTAAATCGGGGGTAATTTATGGCTAATTTTAACGTCTCTGACATCCGAAATGTTGCCCTGGTATCACACGTGGGAACAGGAAAGACTTCCCTTGCGGAAGCCATGCTCTTTGATGCCGGACAGAATACAAGACTCGGAAAAGTTGACCAGGAGTCTTCCTTACTTGATTTTGAACCTGAAGAAATTAAGAGAAAAACTACTATCAGTACTTCTTTAGCCAGTTTTGACTGGAAAAATAAACGTATAAACCTTCTTGATACCCCTGGTTCGGCTAACTTTGCCGCTGACGCAAGAAACTGCATGCAGGGCGCGGATTCCATTGTTCTCGTAATTGACGCTATTGACGGAATTAAAATTCAATCCTCAAAACTTATAAAACAGGCTCAGGAATTAGGGCTTTCTATTTTTGTGTTTATAAATAAACTCGAAAGAGAAAATGCAAATTATAAAGCGGTTCTTGAGAACCTCAGCAGTGCTTTTGAAGGAAATCCCGTGCCTGTCCAGCTTCCCATCGGGCAGGAAATGGCTTTTAAAGGTATTGCAGACTTATTAAGCCAGAAAGGCTATATTTTTGATTCTGATGAGAGCGGGAATTTTAAGGAATCAGAGATTCCCGGGGAAATGAAAGACGATTTTGACTCAACAAGAGAGGCTTCCCTGGAATCCATCGTGGAATGCAACGATGAAACCCTTGAAAAATACCTCGAAGGACAGGAACTTTCCGGTGAAGATGTAAAAAAAGCGCTTAAAGACGGTATTAACAGCAAGCAAATAATACCTGTTTTCTTTGGCTCAGCCGCAAAAAACATTGGTGTAAGCCAGCTGCTGGATTACATAGCGGAATATATGCCTTCCCCCCTTGAAAAAGGAGCTGTAAAAGCTAAAGATGCCAATGGAAATGACATAGAAATCAAGCCTTGCGAAACTGAACCTCTAGCAGCGCTGGTATTCAAGACAATAGCTGATCCTTACGCAGGTCAGCTAACCATAATGAGAATTTTCTCCGGCAGTATGAATTCTGATTCCTCTGTTCTTAACTCTTCAAAAGAATCAAAAGAAAGAATCGGTCAGATTCTCCACCTTGTAGGCAAGAAAAATGAGCCTGCAACCAGAGCGATTACAGGTGATATAGTTGCCGTTGCAAAACTCAAGGATACTCATACAGGCGATACTCTGTGCGATGAGAAAAAGCCGGTTATCATTAAAACCATTAAACAGCCTTCCCCGGTAATTTCATTTGCCATAAAACCAAAGAGCAAGGGAGACGAGGATAAAATCCAGTCAGGATTAAGAAGGCTGATAGAGGAAGATCCGACTTTAAATTCTTCAAGAGATGCCCAGACCAAGGAAATGATCCTCTCAGGAATGGGGCAGGTACATCTTGACGTAGCTATTGAAAAACTTAAAAGAAAATTCGGCGTGGAAGTTATTCTTGATACCCCTAAAATTCCGTATAAAGAAACAATTAACGGTGATACAAAAATACAGGGTAAATATAAAAAACAATCCGGCGGTAAAGGACAGTATGGTGACTGCTGGATAGAAATTCATCCTCTTGAAAGAGGTAAGGGTTTTGAATTTGTGGATAAAATTGTGGGCGGAGCCATCCCCAGGCAATATATTCCTGCTGTTGAAAACGGAATAAAAGGAGCTATGGAAGAAGGTGTGCTGGCAGGCTATCCCGTGGTTGACGTGCAGATTGTAGTTTATGACGGAAGCTTCCACCCTGTTGATTCCTCTGAAATGGCGTTTAAAATGGCAGGTTCCATGGCGTTTAAAAAAGGCGTTATGGAAGCCAGCCCTGTTCTTCTTGAACCCATTATGTATGTTGAAATCACTGTTCCCGAGGAAAATGTCGGTGACATAATGGGCGATTTAAACGGAAGAAGAGGCAGGATGCTGGGAATCGAAGCTGAAGGAGCTACCCAGACAGTAAAAGCAGAAATTCCCATGGCGGAAATGCTCAGATACGCACCTGATCTTAATTCTATGACAGGTGGAGCCGGAGTATTCTCAATGGAATTTGTAAGATATGAAGAAGTTCCCGCACATCTTGCGCAGAAAATAATTGACGAGAGCAAAGCTGAAAAAGAAGAAGTCAGCTAACGACTGCTCTAAATTCATTTTTTCTCTCCTTTAAGGAATATTACATTTATACCAGCTAAAGTGAAATATATTCTAGCCTTTATGAAAGAAAAAATCAATCATTTCTGACAGAAAGTATAATTTAAAGTATGATTAAAAATAATCTTTCAAAATTAATGGGCGAAAAAAGAATAAGAATATCTGAAATGCAGCGTTTAACAGGTCTATCTGAAAGTACAGTTAGGCGTGTTTATTACGATACGACAAATAATATCAGCTATAATACTATAGATAAAATCTGTAAAGCTCTTGATTGTAATACTCAAGAGCTATTGGAATATATTCCCGATTAAGTAGCAGTAGGTTGGGTTAAAAAATAGAATTTTTTAACCCACCCTACTGCTACTACTATTCACTAAGGAAATTAAGTAAATATTAATGGTCTGAGAAAATAAACGTGTGATTAAAAATTTATAAACGCCGCATGTCATTGCCTGCGAAGCGGGAGCGTTAAAAACGGAAACGATGAGTTTTCGTTTTTAAAAGCTCATTCATGCGAGGAGGGATTTTCCAGAAAGACGATTCTCTATAATATTAATATACTTGAAAATCCTGACGCAGCAATCTGTCAAACAAACATTAATATGTTTTATAAACTAAAGGGACAGATCACCACCCCATGTCAAGCACGGGGCAGGCTCCTCCTCGTGATGACAAATGCGCATTAATTGCATTTAACGATTATCAAAACAACAATCAGGCTAGTAAAATAGTATTAAAATAATATTATTCCTGTGGTTAAGCCTTTTTGACTTATAAAAAATATTTTTGGGTTATTATTTTATAGGGAATTTAAAAAATTTTCCTTAAAAAGTTACTGGAAACACGGGGAGATTCAGCTCTGATATGAAAAAAGAAAATTTATTATTTTTAATTATTATTGTCCTTCTGACCGCAAGTATTCTTGTTATAATTTTGAAGCCGACAAAGCTTGGGCTTGATTTAATAGGCGGTTCAAGACTCGTGCTTGAAGCACAGACAACTAAGGATGTCCCGCAGATAACCGATGAAGTTATGGACAGCCTGCATTTTTCCATTGAAAACCGTGTAAACTCAATGGGTGTAGCGGAAACCGTTGTTCAAAGAGTTGGTAAAGACAGACTTCTTGTAGAAATCCCAAACATAAGCGATCCGCAAAAAGCAAAGGAATACCTGGGAAAAACAGCTAACCTGGAGTTTAAAAGACAGGCGGAAGGTTTAAAAAAAGGTGAAAAAATCTGGATAAGCTCGGGGGTTTCCGGTAAGGACTTAAAAAGAGCCTTTGTAGGAAGCGGCGCAGCAGGTAATTGGCTTGTAAACTTTGAGCTTAACGATAAAGGCGCAAAAAAGTTTGCCGAGCTTACCAGTGAAATCGAAGGTGAGCCATTGGGAATCTTCTTTGACGGGCAACTCGTTTCAAGCCCGATCGTAAGGACTGCCATAACCGGAGGTGCAGGCTACATAGAAGGTGTAGGGTCTCTTGAGGAAGTTAAGAATATGGTAAATTTACTTAATGCCGGTGCTCTTCCTGTTCCCGCAAAGATTATCGAGGAAAATTCCGTAGGTCCGACACTCGGGCTTGATTCAATAGAAAAAAGCAAGATTGCAGGTGTAATAGGACTTGGGCTGGTAATGGTCTTTATGCTTGCATATTACAGGTTGCCTGGGCTTATCGCTGATATTGCACTTGTAATTTACGGGCTATTTGTATTTGCCATATTTAAAACAATTCCCGTTACCCTTACTCTTGCAGGTATTGCAGGGTTTATTCTCGGTATAGGAATGGCGGTTGACGCTAATATCCTGATTTTTGAGCGGACAAAAGAAGAACTCCGAATAGGAAGGACTCTTTATACCGCGATAAACACGGGTTTTGACCGGGCTTTTACAAGTATTTTTGACAGTAATATGACTACTATAATAACCTGTGTAATCCTCTACCTGCTTGGAACAAGCATAGTCAAAGGATTCGCGCTTACACTTGCCATAGGTGTTATTGTAAGTATGTTTACCGCAATCACTGTAACCAGGAACTTTATGCGTCTTTTCTTCGGCTACAGCGAAACCCTGAATCCTGCCTGGTTTGGTCTTAAACCCCAGGAAATAGGAAAAGCTCATAAAATTGAAGATACCAACCCCAGAAAAGCTAAACTCGGTGTTATTGATTAATCCGATAAGTGCCGGTTTATCAAACGCGGCTTATTAAAACAGAGGAGAAAAAACTGATATGTCCAACAAATCTAAAGATAAATATATAAGAAAAACCTTTATTGACGTTGTAAAGCATAGATGGGCATGGATAACATTGTCGTTATTGTTTATAATTCCATCCATCGCGATAATGATTTATTCTATGGTTACTTACCAGAACCATGCTCCGCTAAGACTCGGAATAGACTTTACAGGCGGAACCATGCTTCAGTACGGGTTCAGGCAGGATTTGCAAAAATCAGACGTTGCAAAAATCAGGGAACAACTAAAAACCGCGGGCATAGATAATGCAATAATCCAGGTCCAGCAAAGCCGCAATGTCCTCGGGGAAACCCCGGAACTTACCGGTCAGCAGCAAGCCCCTGAAATTCAGCGGGAAACTAATCTTTCTAAAGAGCAGGTAAATAAAGAAACTGAAATTGAACCTTTCATTTCTCCTGAAAAAAAACCAGAGCAAATACAGACAGTTGTTTCAATCAGAACAAGATTTCTTGACAGCGAAACAGCAGATAGCGATGCCGCAAAAATAAACGCCGCGTTAAAACAGGAATTCGGGGAATTTGTGCCCTTGCAGGTTAGCGCAATTGGTCCGACTTTAGGAAAAGAGCTTTTTCAAAATGCGCTTATTGCTTTGTTTCTTGCTTTTATAGGAATAGTAGGCTATCTTACAGTGAGGTTCAGTATTGATTATGCTATGTTTGCGCTGGTTGCGCTGTTTCACGATGCAATTTTTGTATGCGGGGCATTTTCACTGTTTGGTTTATTATTCGGCACGGAAATAGACAGCCTGTTTATTACTGCAATACTTACGGTTATTGGGTTCAGCGTACATGATACGATTGTTGTATTTGACCGTGTAAGGGAAAATACGAGATTTCATGCTAAAAACAAGTCATTTAACGAAATAGTTAATATAAGCGTTAATCAAACCCTTGCAAGAAGCATCAATACATCAGTAACAACACTTATAACGCTTGGCGCATTATATTTTCTCGGCGGGATAACCACCAGGGACTTTGTCCTTGCTATGATGCTCGGTATTGCTATAGGGACATATTCAAGTATTTTCAATGCAAGCGTGCTGCTTGCCTGGTGGAGAGAAAAAACTGGATATAAGCTCGTTTAAAATCAACTTACCTTCTATTAAATTTAATTCAGGACTGTTAGAAAGTGTGTGATAAAAGAATATAGGGTTCTTAAAATAGTTTTTTGATTCAGGTAGAAACAATATTTATACATGTTGTTCATGATGATAATATTTTCTGAGCGTAACAAAGGAAATATTATCATCAGCGTTTTTCCAGCGTACACTAAACTGCTGAAAAGGCTATTATAGACCTCGAAGTAGTAGTATGCTATTTAAACCCACAGGTGTGATCATGTCCTGCAGAAATAGATGTGAACCCTGTCTGGGATGTTATCTGGGTTGGCACAGTCCTGGGTGTAGTATCCCACAGCCCTAACTGTCCAGAACTATTCTGTCCCCAGCACCAGGCAGTCCCGTCTCCCTTTATCCCGCAGGTGTGATAATATCCTGCAGAAATAGATGTGAACCCTGCCTGGGATGTTATCCGGGTTGGCACATTCCTATATGTAGTATCCCCCAGCCCTAACCTGCCATTACCATTATCTCCCCAGCACCAGGCACTCCCGTCTACCTTTACACCGCAGGTATGACGCCCTCCTACAGAAATAGATGTAAACCCTGTCTGGGATGTTATCTGGGTTGGCTCACTCCTCTGTGTAGTATCTCCCAGCCCTAACTGACCATAATTATTCGCTCCCCATGCATATATTTTACCTGTTTCCACTGCCGGGGGGCATACTCTACTACCCGGGGCAGGCGGAACAGCCCCTACGGCTGTCAGGTTATAATAATACCCTTCCGGTCTTTCGGGCCAGAAGCTGAATATATCATCACAAGTATGGTTATAGTTATTGCTATGCCCGTATGTACAGTCTATCGGGACATATGTCCCTATCGTGACGCTGCTATACCCGCAACCTGTTATTGCCGCGCTTGCTATGCTCGTTGTATTGCAATATACAGTCTCAGGACTGGTCTTACCGCTATAGGTAAGTTCAAAATATCCTGTAGGCGCACTTCCCCAGGCTGCTTTAACCTGTACACA
>JANQEP010000029.1 GCA_028278305.1 Candidatus Gastranaerophilales bacterium | reverse complement strand
ATAGCTTAATGCGACGTTGCCCAGATTCCCACGTCGGGCGAATAACAATTACCTGCTTACATTCTCGCTTTTTCGCCCGCCCTCCTCGGAATGACATTTCGGGGTAAAGATGTAACAAAAAGTTCATAAATTCTGATTTTTATGTTTATAAAAAATAATGCGGTGTATATTATAACACCGCTTTGCATTTTCTCTGCCTTGTTTTTTTGCCTTATGATCTCTTTTTCCGCCGATTTAATTTATGCTGATTGATTTAGTTGTCTTTGAGGTCCTGGCTCTCTATTAATTTGTCGTTCCATCATTTGAAGTTTTACTTCTTCTCTATTTAATCTTTCTCTTAAATCATCTGAATTTTTGAAATCAAATACTGTTACTAAAATGGTTTCTGTTACCAGATCTACTACACTCTTTCTATCGTTTTCTCCCGGAGGTCCCGGGGGGTATGATTTGAAACTTAACTTATTTTTATTATAAGCCGGACCTGCCCTCCGGTTTCCGACAAACCGGTTATAATCAGGTGGTGCAGTGTATGGAATATAATTTTGACTTGCTCTGTATATAGTATTCATTTTTAATTAATCTCCAAGTTTCAACTGGAATTTCTAACATTGACTTTTTTTGTTTCGTAATCATTATCAGGTTTCCTTTACTTCGGTCTTTTATATTCTAAAAAGTGTAAACTAAACACTTTATATCTTAACTCTAAGTATTTAACAATTTAGTTTTTTTGTCAACCCCTTTTTACAAAATAAATTAAAATAATTACATTAGTTTTTTATTAAGAAAAAATTAAATTTATATAAATTTAATTTTAAAAAAGTCAAGTTTCCTGCAAAAGCAATAATATAACTAACCCGTCATTCAGGTTAACTATCAGATTCCTAAAATATATGGTATGGTTTATAATTAGAAAGATAAAAAATCCGGTCTTTTAGGAGACAATATGAAAGTAATACCAAAAAATGTATTTAAGTTTCTGATAAACGAAATTTTTAGCCTGCCTGTATGGATAAAACAGATTATTTACCTGGAGTTAAAACAGGAATTTGAGTCTTCAAAAATCAGAAGTTATTTCAGCTCTATCACTAAAGATAAATGTTTTCAGCTTTATATACCAAAGCTGACTTATGCGGGAAGAAAGGAAATTGAAAAAAAGACGGGAAAATTCAGTAATGAAATTTATGACGTGCTGGAAGGCGCTTTTCAGGAGTTAAGCATACTTGAAACAGCTATATCAAACAACTGGAGTCTTTATGAATGTTCAAAATATTTTCTGGATGCCGTGGATAATGACCTGCTTATTAACCCGACTTCGCCTGTTATGAGGGGAACAGCTCTTTATATGGCAGGCAGGATCAGGCTCGGTGAGTATTTTGTAAAAATTAACAAGATAAATATGGAACAGCTCGATGAAGCTCTCAGAAATCAAAAATATATTGAAGATTCGCTGGGAAACCGTCCGGGACTGGCTGATATACTTATTGACCTTGGCTTTTTAACAAAAGAAGATACAGAAGGCATATTAGCCCTTAAAAAAGATTCTGAGAATAACTATAAACCGACTTTAGCAGGGCAAAATGAACTTTTCACAGGGGAAATGGTTTTCAATGAAACCCGAACTTCTTGTCAGGACTGAACGGGGAAATTTTCCGGAAAAACTTCATTATGGCTTTGTTTCGGTCATTGATGAGAATTTTAACTATATCTTAAAAACCGGTGACGATGAAAATACCCCATTTCCTTTCCGCTCGGGTGCAAAGCCTCTTCAAGCCTCTGTTGTAATTGATTCAGGCACGCATGAGTATTTTGGGTTCGACAATAAGGAAATTGCGACTTTCTGCGCTTCTCACGCAGGAATGCCTGTTCATACTGAAAAAGTTAAAAGTATCTTGCGAAAAATAGGACTTACTCCTGAAAATTTACAATGCGGTCCTCATATGCCTCTTGATACAGGAGAAAAAGAAGAATTAATAAGACAAAAAAAGCATGCTACAGCGCTTCATAATAACTGCTCGGGCAAGCATGCCGGCATGCTTGCCGTATGCGTAAAAAACAACTGGGATGTGCCCTCTTACCTTAATGTTAACCACCCGGTTCAAAAGCTGATAATGCAAAATATAAAGGATTTATGCCAGCTAAAAGACATTCCTGTAACTGCTCTTGACGGATGCTCCGCGCCTGTTCCCATACTGCCCCATTATAATATGGGAATCGGGTTTTTAAACCTCTTTTTAAATCCGAAATATGAGCAAATAAAACTTGCTATGGCGCAAAATCCGTATATTACAGGAGGAATTGGACGTATTGACAGCGAAATAATAGCGTCTTCTAAGGGAAAACTTATTGCCAAAATCGCGGCGGAAGGGGTTTGTATTGTTGTTAATACCCGGCTTAAACAAGCTCTTATAGTGAAAATAATTGACGCTGATTTTAAAGCCCGCTCAATTGCAGTCATTGATTCCCTGAAAAAACTTGGCTGGCTCTCGGAAAAAGAAATACAGGCTTCTGAAAACTTAAGCTTTTTAGCTAAAAAACAAATAACTAACTGGAAAAATAAAATTGTCGGGGAAATAAAAGTTTTTATCCAGCCCGAATAACAAACCGGCTAAAAATTAAAATAAGTCAGCTAAACTTTAAGTCAGCTGAGAGCCTTGATATGTTAATTTATCTATTTCTTGCATGAAGTTCGAAATTTTTTTTAACCTGTATCTTTGTGATTTGATAATATTTTTGAATACAGAAGCTTTCAGTGACTCTTCATCGTCAATTAAGTCAAACAGTTTATAGAAATCCTCTATATTACCCAGTTCAATTACTGTGCAGTTTTTATACTTTTCAATTTCCTCAAACTTTTCTTTCATTTTTTGTTCCTTATTATGCTTAAAATGTATTAATTGCAATAAATTGCATATTTAACATTATAAGCATTAGATATTATAATGTCAATATTACATAATAATGTAATGAATGCAGAAAAAGAAAATTTAACATATAAATTTGGCAAAAGAATTAAATTTGAAAGAATCAAGCGTGATTTGTCACAGGAAGACCTGGCAGAATTGGCTAATACAGCTAATACTACAATAAGCGCAATTGAAAGAGGTATTTCTTCACCTACTCTCGATATGGTCGAAAAACTGGCAAAAGCTCTGGGCTATGAACCTTATGAACTTTTGATCTTTAAAGACCTGGAAATTTAGTACAAAATCGGGGTTATTTAAAAATATCAGAAAAATAAAAATTAAAGAAAATTAAAATATTCGTAATAATTTAAAAAAATTTAATTTGCCTGTATCTCGGTAATAATAACTATTTAGAAAATATGGTCATTCTTATAATGTAAATTTTTAACCGCCTAAAGAAATTTTGTTAAAATATACTAAAATATTTCTATATTATATTTATTTTCTGTTTAACAGATAGTTGAAGCAGTATAAAATCATTTTGGTTATATAACCTGGTTACAATTGGAATTGAGGATTTGCTTGTGGTTAAAACTAGGGGAATACAAGGTAAATTGAGAGAGTCCGGAATAGAATACGTTCAGGAGCTGGAAAACTTAAAAAAAGAAATTAACAATTCCGGTAAAAAGATTGAAAACTTATCCGGTTTAATTGAAAATTTTTCAGATCTTAATAATCTTCATGAAACGATTAAAGATTTTCATGAAGATCATATTTTCAGCAGGATTGAATCAAAAATCGACATTATTGCCCAGGCTGACTCAGCAGAAATTGTAAGCTTGCTGATAGATGAATTAAGCAATGATATAGAAAACAAATATGAAAGTCTCTCTTCAAAAATCGTTTCTCTTGAGGAATTACAAAGGCAAATAATGTCAAAAAGCGGACAAATCGCTCTTTCGGACAAAGAAAGCCTTAAAGAAGATTTAAATGAAAAAGAAGACATAAACTTTGTGTCTTTAAACTATAAACAGATTCTTGAAAACCTGAATGACCTTCAAAAAATCATGGCTGGTTTTAAAGCCGATGAATCTAAATCACGCAGCTTTGAAGAGTTTGCAAATGAAATCAGGACATCTTTATCCGCTATAGATAAGTATGAATTCCAGGGATTAGAGCAAAAACTCGATATACTTACGGAAACCCTGAAAAATTCCAGTTTAGTAAGTTTAGAAAAATTATCAGACCTTGACCAGAATGTTAATGGGATAAAATCCCATATTGTTTCTGAAATATCCGGGAATTTATCTGTTTTAGAAGAAAATTTATCCGGGATTAACCAGGGAATCTCTAAAATTTCAGAAGCATTTGAGCAAAAAAATACTGATGAGCAAATAAATGAAAAAATTAACTGCCTGCTGGATATTGTTCGTGAACTCAGGGAAAACCTGGACTTCCGGGGTAAAATTAAAGACGAAAACAGCGAAAATGCGTCGGATTTCGGTAAAAGCTCGCCTCAAGCCGAGTATATAACTAAAAACATAGTAAAAATAACCAATTTATTTGAGCAGATAAGAATCAGGCTATCGGATGAAAGCTTTGAAAACGAAGTAAGACAGGGCTTTTTATCTATTGAAGAGAATTTTGAGAGAATAAAAGAAGAAGTTGACTCTATAAACACAAAAGTAGAAGAGAACAGACTGCCGGATGCGTTCAGGGAGGAGTTCTATGACCTGCATAACCTGGAGACATTAAACCAGAGTTTCCAGGCTGCACAGGATAAATTAAACATCCTGGTTGATTCCGTGGAGAATCATAGCCTGGAATCAATAAAAAACGAACTTGACCTGGAGAACAAGTTTAATGAGGTTCATTTTTGTATAGATACCCGGGTTGTGAACAATCTTTCCGCAATAAAAGACTGTCTTGGCGAAATCAAGGATAAACAAAACGATAGCGAGGAAATTAAAAATGCAGTCCTGTTTCTTAAACAGGGTCTGGAAGAAATTGTCCGGGACTTAAAATACAGCACTAAAAACAATATTTCCGACAGTCTCCTGCAACCGCTTATAAATGAAGTAAGTTCCGTAAAGGAATTAATAAGCAATAACCCCACTAATACAAAAATTAATGAGATTAACGCAAAAATAACTGATTTTGACCTGAAAATCTCCGGTTTGCAGCAGACAAGCCAGTTAAATGAAAGCGTTGAGTTTATCAGGAAAAGCCTGTTTCAGCTTGAGGAAAAATTTAATTATACTAACGAAAAGATTTCTAATTTTGCTAAATTCATCGCTAAAAATTCAAACGGGGAGACTTCTCCGGTTAACGAGCAGTTAGTGAAAATAACGGAAGAATTAAACCTTAAAATTGAGCATAATTCAGAGAATTTAAACGAATTTTTAAATAAATTTTCCCGTGATCTCGAAGGTTTACAAAACCCGCAAGACCTGATCCAGCTTAAGGAAAATCTTTCATTTCTTTCAAAATCATTCCGGGGAGTGTCTGAGAATATCTCTGTACTATGCGAAGAAGTTCACTCACTGAAAGATATTCAGAAAAAAGTGGAAACCATTCATTCCCGGATGAGTTTTGCTTCTTCCAATGAAGAAATAAGCGAAATAAATGACAAAATAGATACACTTACAGAAGAAATAAGAACTTACAGGGAAAACCTGTCATTAATTCAACAGAACTCCCCTGACCGGGAAGTTCTCGAATCAGGACTTGATGAGATTAAAGGAATATCATCGCAGGTGTCAGATGATGTTTCGGAATTAAAAACAGTAATGTCAGACCTGTTTGAAGCTATAGCAAGCATGGATAACCCGGAAAACAAAGAACTTGACCGGCAAAAACTGCAAAGTGCTATAGACAGGATGGAATCAGTTATCAACAGCACAAAACCCGAGTTTGAAGAGCTAAAAACATCATCCGGAAACCTTTCTGAAAAACTGGATAAATTTTTCGAGCTGGGTAAAAGCCTGGAAGCCCGTATCAGTGATAGTTCATTGCATAATGAAAACCGGCTTAGCGCAGCAAACGAGACTCTCGACGAGATCAGAAACGAATTTTCCTGCATGGGCGAAGAGCTTAGTGAATTTGATAAAGACCTGAGCGACCTTAACTCCAAAATCAACAGGTTAATAATAAATTCAAATGATAACACCGGATCTTTAAAAGAAGACCTTAATAATTCCCTGGGCAATTTAAAGGAAGATATAAGGCAAAGCCTTGAAAAAAATGCTTTAAGCCTGAACCAGACCAATAAAGCCCAGGTTAATAATCTTTCCCAAAGCCTGGCTCAGATATATAAAAAGATTGAAGGACTAAACGCTCTTTCTGTGAAGGGTTTTAATTCCTCGGACATACTCAGGGAAGCAATTTTACAAATGGCCGAGTGGATTGATTCCGCGGGAAAACTTTTAGAGGAAAATAATGAAAACACAAGAAAAAATCTGGATAATACAAACAATGTATTAAAATCAGTATCAGATTCCAGAAAAAACGTTCTGGACCAGATAAACAAAGCTTGCAGGAAATTTGATGACTTTGAAGTACGCCTTGAATCTATAGAGGCAAAAATAGAAAGAATCAAAGATCAAAACAGCGAGGATGACATAAAGCAGATGATCCTTGAGCTAAAGCAGGCAATCCCGCCTTCAACCGGTAAAAAGAACGAAAACAACCTGGTTTTGAAAAAAATCGACAAACTTGAAACACAAATGATTTTGTTCGAAACTAAAATTCAGAGAGTACTTGAATTTGTTGAGCAGGAAAAAACCTGAAAAATATAAACTATGTTAATAAAATTGGAAAATATATATAAATCCCTCGGCGGCAAGCAAATTTTACAGGATATAAATTTTAACGTAAGCGAGGGTGAAATTCTTGCTATAGTAGGGTTTAGCGGAGTAGGGAAAAGCACAATCCTGAAAATTATAAGCGGGTTGCTGGAGCCGGATTCCGGTAAAGTTTCGGTTAGCAATGAAGAAATAGGCATGGCTTTTCAGTATTCAGCGCTGTTTGACTCTCTTACAGTTTTTGAAAACGTAGCTTTTCCCCTCATGGAAAGAAAAGACCTGAAAAAAAAATATGATGAAACTCAAATAAAGGAAATTGTAGGTGAAAAGCTTGAGTTAGTAGGCTTATCCGGCATAGAAAACAAATATCCCAGTGAACTGTCAGGCGGAATGCAAAAAAGAGTAGGTTTTGCCCGTGCAATAGTCACAGACCCGCATATTATCCTGTACGACGAGCCCACATCAGGTCTGGACCCGGTTTCTTCCCGGGTTATAGAAGACTACATTGTAGAGCTCTCAAAAGAGCTCTGTGCAGCCTCTATTGTAGTTACTCACCAAATTTCCACTATCGCTCATACCTCGGACAGGGTTATAATGTTATATGACGGAACTATTGTCTGGAGCGGGACACCCACGGAATTGATAACTTCTGTTGACCCGTACGCTTACCAGTTTATTACCGGGGACAAAAAAGGTCCGATGATATCAGCATTTCATTAATGACCGCCCTTATAACATCAACACAATAAAGGAAAAAACCAAAAATGAAAATGTCACCAGCGCTAAAAGTCGGAATACTAGCAATATTATCTATGTGCATACTTATTTTAGGAATAATGTGGCTAAAAGGACGTTCTATTTCGATGGGTGAAAAAATAGAAGTCCGCTTTAAGGACATAGACGGTATGAGACCGGGCTCTGCCGTGCAGATGATGGGGATGAGAATAGGGCAGGTTGATGAAATAATCCCTATTATTGACGGTGAAAACAGCTATGTAATAGTAAAATTTGTAATAAGTGAACCTGGAATTGAAATTCCTGAAGCTTCCAGGATTTCCATCCAGCAATCAGGGATTATAGGAGAGAAATTCCTGGAAATAACCCCGCCTTTTCCCGAGACTGTCTACATCCCGCTGGAAAAAAACTTCCGGGGCGTAGTCCATGAAGGTAGTGAAGTTGAGCTTTTTGCAGGCGGTAAGTATATAAAAATAGGTAAGGTTAAGGAATCGCGTATACTGGATACTAAATCCCTTCCTTATACGGAGCGAAGGTCTTTAAAGTCTCCAAAAGTTTATAAAATCCGGTATTTTATAAATATCCCGGAAATGGAAATCCCGATAAACTCCAGTGCAGAGCTTGTTAAGAAAGACGAAAGGCATAACTTAAGGTTCACTCCCCCGAAGGGTGTTACGGTAAAAGCGCCTGAATATACTTCCAAATACACAATTGTAGAACCCCTGAGAATGAAAGCATTTCTCGATACCCAGCTGGAAGCCGCTTTAGCCCTGAAAGAAACAAATGATAAAATAAACGAGCTGTTTACTCATGAGTTTATAAATGATTTAAGGCTCACACTTGAAAATACAAAGGATTTAAGTGAAAAAGCCGGTATTATAGTTGATCAGGTTGCTGCTATTGTGGATTCTTCACAGGAAGATATTAAAATGCTCATCTCATCCGCAACGCGTCTTTCCGAGAATATGATAGTCCTGTCAAGCAGCGCAAATGATATTCTTACCGATTCCAGGTTTAAGGAAAATCTTATCACTACAGCCGAATCAATCAAATCAATGTCACAGGAAATTTCTGTGCTTATTGCAGATTCCAAAGTCCAGGAAAGCCTTTTAAATATAAACTCCACCACAAAAGATGTTTCTGAAATTGCCCAATATGTCAATGATTTGACAAAAGATAAGCAATTTAGCCAAAGCGTGGAAACAACCGTAATTAACCTTAATGATATGATGATAAAGCTCTCAAAAATCGCTGATTCACTAGATGAGCTGACCGTTGAAGAAAAAGACAAAATCAAGGAAATCATAAACAATTCAGCCGAAGCATCCAGGGATCTAAAGAAATTTTCTGATAAGTTAAACCAGAGATTTCTTTTGCTCAGGTTATTGTTTTAAATTTTAGAATAACAGGAATCTTTTTTATATTTCTTTGTTTAATATTTAATTTTATTCAAAGATTGATATAAGTGTAAACTATTGTAAAAATTTTTCTCATGTTTGAATTTACATTGCTTATTTATACTTTAAATAAATAGATAAAAAATCATATTAATAAAAAAACAAAAAATTAAGAGTGAAATATATAAACTTCCCTAACTAAAAGCATTTCCCTTTCCTTCCCTTTCTGTAAAGAAATTTTAAACCCTTTAAAAGGGTTTTTTTTTGTCCAAAATTTACTTTAAGTAAGTGACTAAGGAAAGTTGAAAAATTTTAAAATGCGTAAGTTTTTATTTTTTACCCCTTAATTTTGCTGAATTACCGCAAATACAGGCTTGTCGCCCCGTGCTTGCGGGCAGAAGCTGTAAAACCAGGGCTACTATTACCCTAAAACAATGTAAGCTGATGAGATTTTTCCTTTTTAAATCCGATTTTTTCAGCTTTACTGTAATTTAAAAGTTCGTTTTCAATCTTTTCTAAAAACCGTGATGGTTCAAAATTCCGGTAAGTTCCCTGCCATTTTCTCTTGATTGCGCGGGTTAAGAATAATCTTTGCTCTGCCCTTGTTATACCCACATAAAATAAACGCCTCTCTTCCTCGATTTCATCCTGTGCAAGATAAAAAGGAATGATGCCGTCTTCTAATCCGGCTATAAAAACGCATTTGAATTCCAATCCTTTGGAAGAATGCATGGTTAATAATGAAATCCTATCAGCTCTTTCATCAAGAGTATCTATTTCTGATAAAACTGAAACTTTTTCAATAAACTCTTCTTTTGTGCCGCACTTTTCAGCCAGTTTAGAGAGATACTTTAATATATGATCATCAATTTTATCGGTAAATTCCTTGGAAAACTCTATGAACTGGGTACTGACAGGCTTATCACCCGTTAAATTTTCTATTAATTCCTGAATTTCTTTTTTATCGCAGAGCAGGTCGTTTGATAACTTTACAAAAGGCATTCCTGATCGCTGGAAAGCTTCAACCAGAACTTCTGCCTGGGAGGATGTACGGTATAAAACCGCAAAATCAGAAAAAGAAAGATCACATTCTTCGCCCATTGACCTGTTACTGTCAATAGAAAAGAAGCTATGACCGCCAATCAAGTTTTCAATACTGCTTACTACAAATTCAGCTTCAGCTTTTTCAGTTGGCGCAGCATGTATGGTGATTTTTTCATGGGGTTTATCAAATTTTGCAATTATATTTTGAGAATTAATAACCTGATTCGATGCATTAACAATGGTTTGCGTAGATCGATAATTGTTTTTCAGATTAATTATAAGAGTTTCAGGATAATCCTGCGGGAATTTATTGAAAAATCCGGAATCTCCTCCTCTAAAACCGTAAATTGCCTGGTTTGGATCGCCTATTACGCATAAATTACCGCCAGGCGGGGATAATAAACGGATGAGTTCGTATTGTTTAACGTCAATATCCTGGAATTCATCGACAGAAATGTATTTAAACTTTTCCTGATAATGCCGGGCAAGTTCAGGATCAGAACAGAACGCTTTTACTGTAAGACCTATAAGATCATCAAAATCCAGTAAGCCCTTTGATGTAAGTTTTTCCTGATATAGTACAGTTTCTTTTTCAATAGAATCATCTTTTTCCCCGGTTCGTTTCGCTTTGGACATCTTTTCCAGGAGTTTACGTGCGTTTCGCTCGGAAATTTCCAGGTTTTCAGTTAATATAAAAATTTTCTCCTGCTCATTTGCTAACCTGAAATCGGGAGTAAGTCCTGCCTTATCTGGAATTTCCTTTAAAATAGCCAGACACAGGGAATGAAAAGTATGAATATGAATGCCGGTGGAGTTTTCAGGCAATAATAAATTTAACCTCTCCTGCATTTCCTTTGCTGCCCGACGTGTAAAAGTTACTGCAAGGCAGTTTTCGGGGGAGATTCCTTTTTCTGAAATCATATGGGCAATACGCCTTGTTAGCACACGGGTCTTGCCTGAGCCGGGACCTGCTACAATTAAAACCGATCCTGTCACGTTTTTTGCAGCTATTTGCTGGTCCGTATCAAGCCCTGCAAGGATGCCCGTATTTTCTGCGGGATAATCATCTTTATTGACAGAGCCTGGTGAATCCTGAAGCGTAGTTTCGTTTAATATAATTCTCTGAGCTTCCGGTGCCCTGCTGTTATTTTTTTGGGGAACGGTTTTTTTGATTTCCGGAAGTTCTATGTCCAGGGTTAAATTCATGTAGTTTTTTTTTACGAGTTCATCTTCCTCAAAAAGTTTTATAACCCCGTATTCCCCGTCAAAGCCCGCTTTTCTTATTACCTTGCCTTCCCTTAGACGTGATATCCCTTCTGCCAGTAAGGGAGAAAATGCTTTTGATATGTCATCAACCGGAACATCTCGTAAAATAGCAAGCTCAGGTCCTAATTTTTGAATTATATCCTCATATGCATTGACAACTGACTTGCTGGAAGCCCCGACCTGCATAATTTCGGATAAAATTTCCTGCAAAGGCACAAGGCTGTAAACTTTTCCTGCTGTAGCGGGCGGGGTAAAATCCTTATCTTTACGGTCAGCAAGGTCATTAACCCTGTGCATAACACCGATTGTCAATGGTCTGTGACAGACCGGACATATCCCGTTAAGCCTGTTAGTTTCCTCGGGTGTCAGGCATACATCGCATTTTCTGTGACCGTCTTCGTGGTATTTTCCTTCTTCCGGGAAAAACTCCACTGTGCCTACATAGCCTTCACCTGTTTTTAACGCTTTCATAATGCTGAAATAATCAGGTTCTGTATTAAAAACCGTGGCTTCACGAGCTAATTTTGAAGGTGAATGAGCGTCAGAATTAGAAACCAGTCTGTATTTATCAAGGCTGGAAACCCGCCAGTTCATCTCCGGGTCGGAAGACAATCCGGTTTCTACGGCGAAAATATGTTCCGCAAGGTCTCCATAGCATTCATCAATGGAATCAAAACCTGATTTTGAGCCCAGCGCAGAAAACCACGGTGTCCAGATGTGCGCCGGAATTATATAAGATCCTTCAGCTGAATCCAGGGTGATTTCAAGGAGGTTTCTTGAGTCCAGACCAAGAATCGGTCGTCCGTCAGAGACTATATTTCCTATGGCAGAGAGTTTTTGCCGAATATTTTGCGCCGCCTCAAGGTCAGGAGCAAAAACCACATGGTGAATTTTTCTTGTTTTATCGCCTTTTTTATAAATAGTGGAAATTTCAACTGACAGCAAAAATTTTACAGGCTGGTCATTTTTAAAAATTTGTTTTTCAATATCTTCTTTTAACCTGAAAACACCGGGTCCTGCCGGGACAAGTTTTTCGCTTATTTCCCGAAACCATGCCGGGTGTGTAAAATCACCTGTTGATATAACATTGAGTCCTTTTTTTTGAGCCCAGAGTGCAAGCTCTTCCAGATTACAGTTTTTGCTGGTAGCGCGGGAATATTTTGAATGTATATGCAAGTCAGCGTAAAAAAACATTAAAACCTCCCTGGTAAATCAAACTTTTAAATCAGGTTTTAATTATAACAAAAACATAAAATCTTTAAATTCTATATATAATGCTGCAGTAACGAATCTTTGCCTTTTCTGATCCATATAGATTTTTAACTTCATAGGACTGAGTAGTTACTTGAGTTTTTATATATCCTGGTTTTTTAATTTTATAGTTTCTTCAAGTTGTCTGATGTGATCTTCTATAGTATTTATTTGAATTATTACAGGATTTTCTTTATCGCCAAGTCCGTTAACCTGGGCTTTCAGGTCTTTATCGGATGTTTTTTTCCTTAATAAACCGGTATGTTTTTTAAACATACTGATTGCTTCCTCAAAGTTACCCTGTTTTTCCAGGACAAATCCGTAATTATTGTATGTGTCAGGTTCTTCAGGATCAATTTCAATGGCTTTTTTATACATAGAAATTGCCGTATCATAATCATTATTGCAGTACATGGCAAGTCCCATCTGGTTGCATGCTCTTACGGAATTATCATTTATTTCCAGTACTCTTTTGCAGTAATTAACGCAGTTTTCCCATAATCCCTGTTTAGCGGAGCAGATTGCGAGCATATAATTTGCTTCTTCGTTATTATCATCAAGCTCAAGCGTCTTTTTATACAGGTCAACAGCTTTTTCTAAATCCTTAAAATTCTGCCCGGAAGCGGATTTTTTATCATAGGCAATTGCTAACTCCAGGTTATAAGCAACATTATCCGGGGAAATCTTTATGGCTTTTTCAAGATGTTCAATTGCTTCAGCATACTTTTCCTGCTCTTTTAGCAGGCAACCGCTTAGGTAAAGTGATTCCGCGTCGCTTGGCAGTATAATTAAAACTTTTTTAAACTGCTCCAGCGCATCCGGGTATTTTTTCATGTTTAAATAAAGCAGACCTAAATTATAATAGGAATCCGGGTCATCCGGTCCCAGCTCTATAGCTTTAATAAAATTTCTTTCGGATTGGGAATTTTTTTCCAGGTCCATGTAAACCAGACCTAAATTGTAAAAAGCATCGGGTTTATCAGGATTAATACCTGTGGCTTTATTGAAAAACTGAACGGCATCTTCATGGTTTTGTGCCTGGTAGGCTTCGATTCCTTTATTATATTCAATTTCGTATCTTCTGCCTTTATTTAAAAAATATACAAAAAATATAATAATGCCGATAATTACAATAAAAGCAATAATAAAATCAGACATATTTATTCGAACCTTCTATCCTGTTAATAAAATTTTTTACTTTTAAAGATAATTTGATTATCATAAATTTCTTTAATAAAATTATCTTATTTTAAACACGATTGATCCAAGTTCATTATTATAAATAGGAATTATAGCATGAAATATTTTTTAGTTTTACTGGGAATTTTAATTATTCTTGATATTGCTTATTTTTCATTTGTAAATCAGGCAGATACCCTGACGATTAATTATAAACCCTTTATAGACAGTTTTGAAGTTAACTCCGGCATATTTTATTTTCTAACGGGCATTTATGGTTTTATCGGGGGAGTTTTATTAACTTATAGCCGGGTTATTGGCTTAAAAAAAGAACTTAAAAAATTCAAGAGGAAAACCGAGAAATCAACGGTTGAGTCAGAAGAAAACCAGGACAGGGTTGAAAAACTGGAATCCAAGATAGAAACCCTGGAAGCCGCATTAAAAGAGGCTTTAAACAAAAAGTAGTAATGAAGCAGAACAAGGGGTTGCAGCCCCTTGTTATACGTAAAATTTTTTTCATTTTTCAAAATTCCTTTAGGGTAGCTGTGGGCGGGTTTTGGCAAATATTGCATGTATGCAATTAGAGATTCGAGTTAATTAGCAATTCGAGTTATTTTTTGTGCTATAAATGACTGTGTAAAACAAATTTTAAGAAAGGCTTATGAGTTATAAATCAGGGTTTGTAGTAATAATTGGAAGACCAAATGTCGGAAAATCCACGCTGCTCAATAAAATTCTCGGGCAAAAGATTGCTATCACAAGTTCAAAGCCTCAGAGCACAAGACGCAGAATCAGGGGAATTTATACGTCAGAAAAAGGGCAAATAATCTTTGTAGACACCCCGGGAGTGCATAAGCCTCTCTATAAGCTCGGTGAATACCTTCTGGAAGAAGCCCGATTATCTATTCCTGATGCTGATTTGATTTTGTTTATGGCAGACGGTTCTGAGAAAGCCGGCAAAGGGGATAAATGGATAATTGAAAACCTGTTAGTTACTGAAATACCTGTAATTATGGTTTTAAACAAGGTGGATAAACTTAATTCCCTGGAAAAACGGGAAGAAATTGTAAGGAGCTATAAGGAATTATTCAGGGATAAGCTTGTTTCTTCGGTTAAAATTTCTGCTAAAACAGGGAGAAACGTTGATGATCTTGTTAAAAACATCTACAGAAAGCTTCCTAAAGGTCCTGCGTATTATGGGCAAGACGAAGTTACAGACCAGAGCCTGAAAGCTATTGTTTCAGAAATCATCAGGGAAAAGGTTTTGAATAATACAAAAGAAGAAGTCCCTCACAGTATAGCGGTTATAGTTGAATTTTTTGATGAGAAACAGGATATCACAAACATATCCGCAAGTATTTTTGTGGAGTTTGAATCCCAAAAAGGAATTATAATAGGCGATAGAGCTTCTATGCTCAAAAAAATCGGGATAGAAGCAAGAAAAGATATTGAAAAATTAGTGGGGACAAAAGTTTTTCTTGATTTACAGGTAAAAGTCAAAAAAAAATGGAGGAAGGACCTTTCAAAACTTAAGCAATTCGGCTATCATACCGAGTAAAATGCAGAAAATTTAATCAGGTAAGTTACTCATATCTATTTCCCATGACATTGTTTTGAAATTCCACCCAGATTTTATTTTTTTCGTAACAACGCCGATACAACGTTTTTCAAATGGCAGGGAAGGGTCATATTGAAGTAAAGCAAATTTTACCAAATCTCCAATCTTATAGTCGGGCGGACTAATATTTTTTTGAGAAAAAACTATATTAAAACCTCCATCAGCGGATGGTACTTTTAGAATAAAAATCTGCTCTCTATCTTTTTTGCAGATTAAATTTTCGACTAAGCCTATATTGCTATGACCAAGTTTAAGCCAGTATTTCCTTTTTTTACAGATGTACCTGAAGATTGTTCTTTGCGGAAACGAAAACAGTTTGTATTTTGGTCTATTAAAACTTTTTTCACCTTCAAAAAACCCTATGGTATAAAAAATAAGGGAGAAAATAGTTAAGAAAATGAAAATATCAAACATTTCAAATATCAAAAAAATACCTTGCAGACTTATTTTAAATAATAGGTAAAACTTAACTATTTTTATATTAAAAAATAAAAATTATATTGTCAATAAATATTGTTTTAATTGATACTATATTAAATTAAAAATAAACCTAATAACATATATAATTGTCAAAGCCAAATAAAAACAAGTAGTGTTTAAGATGTAATTTATGCTTTGCACTACTATTTTTATGAGGTGTATTTAATGACAGTTGATAAAGACGAACCATTATATTCTATATCTGCAGCCACAAAATTAATAGGAATAAGACCGGAATCCATAAGGGCATATGAAGAGCAAGACCTGATAAAACCCGCAAGAACAAAGGAAACTAAAGGTGGAAAGCGATTATACAGCCAAAATGATATTGACTGGATTAAATTTTTAAGAAGGTTAATGCAGGATGAAAATCTTTCTATGTCCGGGGTTAAAAAACTAATGTCCATTTATAAAATATATGAAGTTAATGATAATCCCTCAGAAAAAGACAAATGGTCTGTTTTTGGTATTACCAGTAAAGAAGAATGGGCATTGATGAAAAAATACTGTGAATAGCAGAGAAAAAAGCAGGGTTAGTATTCAAATTTTTAATATAATTTAATATAATAATGTCAACTTTTTTTATGTTTTTCCTTTATACTTTTAAGTAAAAATAACAGAGGTTTTTAATATGATAAATCAAGTTGGGTTTTCAATGCCGAGTTATTCAGCTAATAAAATTAGCTTTAAGGAAAACGCAAGGGAAACAAAAGTAGACACAATAGTAAGAGAGGCTTCTATAATAGATTTTAGTGACAGACGAGGTCTTTCTCATAAATTAGGTAATCTTAGAGTTACACTGAATGGCTCAACCCCAGAAGAAATCAGAGATGCTGCCGCTTTAGTAGAAGATGAAAATATGAAGGCTCATCTTATAAGAAGTGCTGATTCTTATGAGACCGAACGCTTAACCTAATTTATCGACCTGTTTATTTAATGCATTAGAGACAAGTAAAGCGGCAACTGATCCTATTCCCATTCCAACAAGTCCTAATATTGCGCTATACGGGAATAATAATGCTCCTCCAATTGCTATTCCTGCCGTGGATAAGCCTACAAAGCCGGCAGATTTAATTAATTGTTTTCCAAAAGCTTTAGCCTTATCAAATATTGTTCCTTTAGTTTCTGTCACAGATTTATAGAGAGCAGGGATTTCAATGGCAGCGCTGGCAAATAAACCAATTACAGGTATTCTGTGAAGAGATCTTGCTGCCGTTTGTTGGAAGATATTGCCGGTATATTTATAACCGTCCATCGCTATTTTGGAGCTGGTGGTCTTTACTAAATCCATATCATCAAAATCAACTCCCATATTAAAAGTTTTTTGTAAAAATTCACCAAAGCCTGTATTAAGCAGTGTTTTATCAAGTCTTTTTAACCAGGTAAATTTTCTCGTAACTGGTTCAAGGAATGTTCCTTTGAAAAAGCTCATTTCATACTGGTAAGGATTTTTTGTAATGCCGTCTTTTAAGCCCTGGTCAAGTATTTTAAGAAATTCCTCTCCCCCTTTTCTCATTTCCCTGAAATCCCCGGGAAAGTTAGCGGCAGCCATGCCGAGTAAAAGCCCTGCTCTTGCGAGGTTATCTTCTTCAATGGAATCAGGGAGCGAAGATAGCCTTCTTGCAGTCGGAATGGGGCTCATGGCATGTAATAATGTCTGTTGAACTTTCCTGTCAAACCTGTCTACATCTTCCTTTAATTTATTCAAGCCAAATGCAGGGGCTGATGCCCTTCTATCCGGGTTCACACGTCTTTCATACGCAACAGGAACAGTATTCTGCCTTCTGTCACGGACTCTGTAGTCAGTATTAAACTGTGTAATTTGTATAGACACTAATTTTCCTGCGCCAAAAGTCCTTCCACTAATATAAAAACAATTTTTCCGGAGTTTTTGCCATATTCAGGTTAAATATTTACAATTTAAGGAAGTAATAAAAAATTCTTACGTAAAATTTTTCAAAAATCGCCCACCCGCCCACCCTCAAAGGTGGTTAAAGGCGCCGCCTTTAACAATTCCATATAGATTTTTGAAAAATTTTAAAATGCGTAAGTT
>JANQEP010000016.1 GCA_028278305.1 Candidatus Gastranaerophilales bacterium | reverse complement strand
ATTTTTTTTCTTGAACTTTTTGCAAACGATATTTTTTCAACTAATTTAGAAAAGGTCACTTTTTCAAAATAATTATAAAGTTCAACAAGCAAGTCATCTTTACTTGAAAAATACTCATAAATCGTGCCTTTGCTGACATTTGCAGCTTTTGCAACATTATCCATAGTTGTATCAGCGTACCCTTTCCGGGCAAAAACTTTTATGGCTGCTTCCAGCAATTCTTCTTTTCTTTTTTCTTTATCAACAATTTTTGGAGACATAATTCCACCTTTATTTATACTGACTAGTCAGTCATTATAGTAGCATATATTTTTTAGTTTTTCAAGCGGCTAAAAATTAAAATAATTTATCTCCCTAGTACATAGGTAGTTTAATAATCGCTGGTATTGAAGTTAGTCCATATCAATACGAGGAAAAGTTCGATAACGCCATTATCATTAATGCGAAAATTAAACTTTCTAACTAAGAAGCAGTAAAAATTGAGTTTGGCAACGAAAGGTACTCTTTATTTTGACTTAATAAAGAAGTTAAACTCAGCTCAGACTCTCTGATATCTTACCTCAAATTAACTGTGTCTTTCCAGCGTGGGTTTGACAAAGCCAGCTTATATTTTATAAACTGGTTTTTTAGATGCTGAACCAGGGCAATATACCGAAAGTTGTTGTGCAGCTGAATGTATTGTAGGACAGGAAAGGAAGTGTATTGCTATATTACGCACATACTAAGAAAGACTCGGATGAAAAACAGCTTTTAATTGAACACCTTAGAGACACAGCAGAGAAAAGCGGGAATTTTGCTTCAAAATTTGAGCAGAGGGAATTAGGCAGAATTGCGGGATTGCTTCATGATTTAGGGAAATACTCGAAAGAGTTTCAAAAAAGGCTGGATGGAGGGGAAAAAGTTGACCACTCCACAGCAGGAGCCATAGAATCAATAGAAAAATTCAAACAAATTGGTGAATTAATTCTGGCATACTGCATAGCCGGGCATCATGGGAGTTTACCTGATACAAATGATTTAGAGGGGCGATTTGATAATGATATAAAGGATTATTCAGCCTACAAAAACGAACTTAAAGAAGAATTAAAGGCTGATTTCAGCTCAGTGTTCAACAATATTAATAGTGAAAAAGAATTACCCTTTGCTATTTCTTTTTTAACAAGGATGATTTATTCCTGTCTTATTGATGCTGACTGGCTTGATACAGAGAAATTTGTCGAGGGAAAAGGTCGATCTGAGAGTGAAAAACTTGAAAATTTAAGAGAAAAACTAACTAAGAAACTTGAAGAACTTGCCCAAACAGAGCCTGAAAAGGAAATAAACCAAAAAAGGGCTGAAATCCTAAAACAGTGTCAGAATAAAGCTAAATGGGAAAAGGGCTTATACTCACTGACAGTTCCGACAGGTGGGGGTAAAACCCTTTCTTCGCTTGCTTTTGCAATGGAGCACGCTAAAGAACACGGACAGGACAGGATTATCTATGCAATTCCCTATACAAGTATTATTGAGCAGAATGCACAGGTTTTCAGAAAAATTTTTGGTGATAAAAACGTGCTGGAACACCATTGTAATTATATTTTTGAGGAACAGGAAGAAAAAAAAGATGAAGATGAAAATCAATCAACCGCTGAAAAACTCAAAAAAGCTAGCGAAAACTGGGATGCGCCGATAATTGCGACTACAAATGTGCAGTTTTTTGAATCATTGTTTGCAAACAAAAAGAAAAAGTGCAGGAAGCTGCATAATATAGCAAACAGCATAATTATACTCGATGAAGCGCAGATGATTCCGCCTGAATACCTCATTCCCTGCACCAAAGCGATTGAAGAGCTGGTTTTAAGATATAACTGCACGGTTGTGCTGTGCACTGCGACCCAGCCATCACTTGATAAATTTTTTTCAGCGCCTCCAAAAGAAATAATGCCGGACCCGGATGCATTGTTTAAAGATAAAATTTTTGACAGGGTGGAAGTTAAATATATCGGCAAAAAGTCAGATGAGGAGCTGAAAGAGAAAATTTCAGAGCTGGAGCAGGTTCTGGTTATTGTAAACACTAAAAAACACGCCTTTGAGCTGTATAAAAGACTTGAAGGACAGGAGGGAGTCTGTCACTTGAGTACATTTATGTATCCTGCGCACAGAAAGCAAGTCATTGAAGAAATTAAAAATCGCTTAAAAGATGCTCTCCCTATAAAAGTTATATCAACTCAACTGATAGAAGCAGGTGTAGACATAGATTTCCCGGTAGTTTACCGCTCACCTGCCGGGCTGGATTCGATTGCCCAGTCAGCAGGCAGGTGCAACAGGGAAGGCAGGCTGGAAAAAGGTTTTTTATATGTGTTTGAATCGGAGGAAAAACACGGGATGCCGCAGGGAACATTAAAAATGCCTGCTCAGGTTGGAAAGGATTCAATAAGAAAATTTTCAAATAATTTGTTAGGAACAGATGCCATAAGGGATTATTTTGGGAATTTATTTTTCTATAAAGGTGAACAATTGGATTTAAATGGCATTATGAAGTTGTTTAAAGTTACTAATAGGAGGAATTTTGATTTCCCGTTTAAAGAGGTGTCAAGCAAATTCAGGTTTATAAAGGACAATATGTTTTCGGTGGTTGTTCCTGTTGATGATAAGGCAAAAGGGCTGGTTGAAAAGCTCAGATACGCAGAATTTCCTAAAAAATATTTAAGGCAACTGCAGTCATACACAGTGAACTTATTTGAGCAGGATTATAAAGCAATTCTCAACAAAGAGGAAATAAAGGATTTAACAGCAGTGATGCTGAACCCGGATAATGATTATGACCCATATACAGGTGTTGTAATAGATAAAGACTCAAAAGCGCTATTTGATTAATCTGCTTTTCATATAACTTATGTAAAGATTTACCTCTTGTTTTTTACAAATATCTGATTCTGATGCAGTCATGTTGTAGAATAATCTTATTTTTAAAAACAATAAACATTGAATGTGTAATATATAGGAGATAAAAAATGGCTTATGGAGTGAAGTTAAAAGTATGGGGCGATTATGCGTGCTTTACCCGTCCGGAAATGAAAGTTGAACGCGTGAGCTACGACGTAATGACCCCGTCTGCTGCCCGCGGAATCCTCGAAGCTATCCACTGGAAACCGGCAATTGAGTGGAAAATAGACAAAATTCACGTTATTAAAGAAATTAAGTTTGATAATATCCGCAGGAACGAACTGGCAGGCAAAGCCTCAATAAAAAAAGCCTGCCAGGTTATTGAGGAAGAGCGACAGCAACGGGCATCTATGGTGCTAAAAAACGTGGAATATGTAATAGAAGCGCATTTTGAAATGACAAAAGCAGCAGGAGCGGATGATAATGAAGCAAAGCACCTGGACATTGCCCGCCGAAGAATGCGTCAGGGACAATATTTCCACCAGCCATATTTTGGCTGCCGGGAATTTCCGGTTAACTTTGAGCTTATAGAAGAGGATAAAGACATACCACCGAGCGAATATATGAAAGAAAAATATCCTGAAGAAATAGATTTAGGTTATATGCTCTGGGATATAGACTTTAAAAATAATATGATGCCGAGGTTTTTCAGGGCAAAAATGAAGCGAGGAACGATTATAACCGCTGAAAAGGAGGTGTTTTAGATGATATTGCAGTCGTTATGCGATTACTACGATATTCTAACGCAGGATAAAAAATCGAAAATACCTCCTGTTGGATATAGTAATGTTAAAGTGAGTTATGCTCTTGTTCTATCTGTGGGTGGGGAATTGAAAAATATTATTCCTTTATTTGGCGAGGATAATAAAAAATTAGATTACATGCTTGTCCCAGAACAGCCAGGCCGTTCTGGGACAAATGCACCAGCATACTTTTTATGTGATAATTCTAAATATGTTTTGGGGTTTTCTAAGGAAAAAAATAAGCAGGTTCAACTATTCGATAAACAATTTCAGAATTTTAAAACTCTCAACTCTAATATATTAGAAAATATTAAAGATGAAGAGGCAAAAGCTGTTTTAAATTACTTAAAAAGTTGGGATGTTTCAAAAGTAGAAGAAAATTTAGAAAAAATATATCCAAATTATGAGGAACTTTCTCAAGAAAATAGATTGGTATTTATTTTGGAGGGGAAAAGAAATTATATTCACCAAAATGAAACTTTAAAACAAGCATGGGAAAAATATAGGCTTTCAAAGCTAGAACAAAAGCAAGGATTTTGTCTTATAACAGGGACAAAAGAATTAATATTAAAAACTCATTCTAAAATTTCAGGAGCAACTAAAAATCCAGGTTCTATAGTAGGATTTAATGAACCATCCTTTGAATCATACGGCAAAAAGCAGAGCTATAACGCCCCGGTCGGCGTTGAATCAGCATTTAAGTACACTACTGTGCTAAACCATATGCTAAGAAGTGATTCAAACCAAAAAATCCAGATAGGCGATGCAACAACAGTGTTCTGGGCAGAATTCGATAACCAGTCAGACAGTAGTGAGCAGTTTTGCTATAACCTTGTTCAATTCGGGTTAAACGCCAATATAAAATCTGATGATAAAAAGACAGAACCTGAAAAATTACAGGACTATGAAACAGAAAAGACGATTAAAATTTGTTTTGAAGCATTAAATGAGGGCAGAAAACTTTCAGATATTGACCGGAAAATCCAGGATGACGCAAGATTTTATATACTTGGCTTATCTCCAAATAATGCCAGGATTTCAGTGAGGTTTTTCCACAGGGATACGTTCGGGAATTTTATGAAAAACCTTGCACAGCACCATAAAGATATGGAGCTGGAGGGCGGACGTTTCCTATACATTCCGCCGAGGGTGATTTTAAACGAAACAACAGTAAAAAATTCTTCTAAGGACAAACCGGCTCCCCTGCTTTCAGGGAGGCTTATGCAATCAATAATTACAGGCAGTGAGTATCCTGACGATTTGTACCTGGCAATGATTAGCAGGATAAGGGCAGAACAGGATATAAATCATACAAGAGTATCAGTAATAAAAGCATATTTAACAAGAAAGAAAAAGGAGGTATTACCAGTGTTAGATGAAACAAACACAAATACAGCATACAGGCTGGGCAGGTTATTCGCCCTGCTGGAAAGAGCTCAGGAAAATGCGCAGGGCGACATTAACTCAACAATTAAAGACAGGTATTTTTCAACAGCTTCAGCAACATCCGCAACAGTATTCCCGACTTTGATGAAACTAAATAATCACCACCTGGCAAAGCTGGAAGGCAAGGGTAAATGGCTGGAAATTGAGATAGGTAAGGTTTTAGAGGAAGTACATGCTTTTCCTGTTCACCTGAATATGGAAGACCAGGGATTATTTATTCTTGGATATTACCACCAGAGACAATCATTTTTTAAGAAAAAAGAAACAGCAGCAGTATAATAAAAGGAGAAAAAGAAAATGAGTGAAGTAATTAAAAACAGATACGAATTCGTAGTGTTATTTGACGTGGAAAACGGCAACCCCAACGGCGACCCTGACGCGGGAAACATGCCGAGAATCGACGCAGAAACCAGCCACGGCATAATTACCGATGTTTGCCTGAAAAGAAAAATCAGGAATTACGTGGAAACATTAAAAGAAGACGCACAGGGTTATAGAATTTATGTAAAGGAAGGAATAGCCCTTAATGCCCAGCATAAAAAGGCTTATGAAGAAGTAGGAGCTGAAAAATCAAAAGAAAAAGCAAATCCTGACGCTAAAAAGTTTATGTGCGACAATTTTTTCGATATAAGAACATTTGGGGCTGTTATGACAACGGGAGATCACAACTGTGGTCAGGTAAGAGGACCTGTGCAGCTTAACTTTGCGCGCAGCCTGGATAAAATTGTCCAGAGCGAGTTAACCATCACAAGACAGGCTGTAACAACCGAAAAAGACCTTGAAAAGAAAACAACAGAAATGGGCAGAAAGCATATAGTCCCTTACGGTTTATACAGAGCAGAAGGCTATATTTCCGCAAAACTCGCCCAGCAGACGGGTTTTAGCGAAGCTGACCTGCAACTGCTGTTTGAGGCAATCGAAAATATGTTTGAGCACGACCGCTCAGCAGCCAGAGGCAAAATGGCAGTAAGAGGGTTCTATATCTTCAAACATGAGAGCGAACTTGGCAATGCACCATCACATAAACTGTTCAAGTTAATTGACGTTAAAAGGAAAGAATGTGTGTCTGTTCCACGTTCATTCAATGATTATGACGTAACCATAAATAAAGAAGCCACTCCCCAGGGTGTTGAGCTTATTGAAAGAGAATATTGCCTTGTATAATGAAGACGACATGCTGCTCCTTTCCGGGATACAGCATATCGACTTTTGTGAACGGCAATGGGCGCTAATTCACATAGAAAAACAATGGCTTGAAAATGTCCTGACTATAGAAGGTCAGTTTCTTCATGAAAAGACCGATAATCCTGATATTGTCGAAAAAAGAAAAGACCTGGTTATAGCAAGGGCAGTGCCGTTGGTTTCTTATAAATTAGGCTTGTATGGAGTTGCTGATGTTATCGAGTTCACCAAAGCCGGTGAGCTCGATTTTTCGCACATCTCAATACAAATTCCCAGACGAAAAGGACGATGGATACCGAAAATAGTGGAATACAAGCGTGGTAAGCCCAAAAATATTGACTGCGACAAGGTGCAGGTCTGTGCCCAGAGCATGTGCCTTGAGGAAATGCATAATATACACATAAATGAAGCAGAAATCTTTTACGGAAAAATAAAACACCGGGAAAAATTTATTCTTGATGAAAATTTGCGCAATCATACAAAAAACCTTGCCCGTAAAATGCATAAGCTGTATGAAACAGGCTTAACCCCGAAGGCTGTATACAAAGCCCACTGCAAAAGCTGTTCATTAATTAACATTTGTATACCAAAGATTTCCGGTAAAAATGCGATTAATTACTTGAAAAGGGAAATAAAATGCGAAAATTATTAAACATTCTTTTTGTAACCAGTCCTGATTCATATTTGACTAAAGAAGGCGAAAACATTGTTATTAGCGTTAATCAAGAGAAAAAACTGCAACTTCCAATTCATACACTTGAGGGAGTGGTGTGTTTTGGTTATGCAGGCGCAAGTCCGTCATTAATGCATTTGTGTGCTACAAGGGGAGTTGGGTTGTCTTTTCATAATGAATACGGCAAGTTCCTGGCAAGGGTATGCGGACCTATGCAGGGGAATGTTTTATTAAGAAAAAAACAGTACAAAGTCTCAGAGGATAGTCACTTTCAGCTAAGTATTGCTAAAAGTTGTATTGCAGCAAAGGTTTTAAACTCTCGTAATATTCTGCAAAGGGCAATTCGCGACCATAAAGCAGGGATTGATGCTGAAAAAATTGAAAATGTGGTTAATCGCTTACAATTTACCTTGAAAAATATCGAAGAAGCGAATAATATCGATACATTGCGCGGCATAGAAGGTGATGCCTCAAAGTGGTATTTCAGCGTTCTTGATGAGTTAATACTTCACCAGAAAGATGATTTTTATATGACTTCCCGAAACAAACGCCCGCCTCGTGACAATTTTAATGCTTTATTGTCGTTTTTATATACGATGTTAGCTCATGATGTTCAGTCTGCTCTTGAGTCAGTAGGATTAGACCCTTATGTAGGATTCCTGCACCAGGACAGACCCGGCAGGGCTTCGTTGGCGCTGGACTTAATGGAAGAATTAAGGGGATGCTTGGCTGATAGGCTGGCTTTGTCTCTCATTAACAGAAAGCAAATAAGCGCTAAGGACTTTACAGTAAAAGAAAATGAAGCAGTTTTAATGGATAAAGATACAAGAAAAATAGTTCTGGAAAATATGCACAAAAGAAAAAAGGAGGAAATCGTGCACACGTTTTTAGATGAAAAGATATCAATTGGTTTAATCCCTTATGTACAGGCGCTTTTGCTTGCAAGGTATTTAAGAGGTGATATTGATGCGTATCCGCCGTTTATTTGGAGGTAGCAAAAATGCTGATATTAATAACTTATGATGTGAGTACAGAATCTGAAGGAGGCAAAAAACGCCTCAGAAAAGTTGCCAAATTATGCGTAAATTATGGTCAGCGGGTACAAAATTCGGTTTTTGAGTGCCTTTTGGACCCTGTCCAGCTAAAGGAATTACAAAGGAGATTAAATGATGTTATTGATAATGAAAAAGACAGTTTGAGGTATTATTATTTAGGGAAAAACTGGCAAAAAAGGGTTGAGCATGTTGGTGCAAAGGCGACTTATGACCCGGAAGGTTTTTTGACGGTTTAATTTTTTTGATAATTGCGAATCCTGAGCGAACATAAAATTCCCGGGGAAGTCGCGAAGACAAGTATAGCAGGAGGATTATCCGTTTGTTTTTAATTTATAAAGAAGTTTTAAGTTGTAAAATAACTACTTTCGCAAAAACCAGGTTTGAAAGTCAATTATATCTGAATTAAATTTATACACGGGTCGCCTCTCACGCAGGGGCGTGGATTGAAACTACTGCAAGCAATCTTGCGGCATTTATAGCTGAAGTCGCCTCTCACGCAGGGGCGTGGATTGAAACTTCTTCGATAATTTTTTGGTCTAAGAATTCTTGAGGTCGCCTCTCACGCAGGGGCGTGGATTGAAACTCTTATATGTTCGAACATTTTTGTGTTCACATGGTGGTCGCCTCTCACGCAGGGGCGTGGATTGAAACCATTCTACGCCTCCACTTAATATAAGCCCGCTGGGTCGCCTCTCACGCAGGGGCGTGGATTGAAACTGTCAAAACATATCTCATGTGTGTGATGAAGTTAAGGTCGCCTCTCACGCAGGGGCGTGGATTGAAACATTGACTAGTGGTGTGATTTATCAAGCAGATAAGGTCGCCTCTCACGCAGGGGCGTGGATTGAAACACTATACCTGATACAAAAGTCGGCAGGAAATCAGGGTCGCCTCTCACGCAGGGGCGTGGATTGAAACCGTATGTATGGCGGACAAGGTAATTGCTGAAAAGGTCGCCTCTCACGCAGGGGCGTGGATTGAAACTGTCATAACCAGCTTCAGCGTAAGGCTCTGACCATGGTCGCCTCTCACGCAGGGGCGTGGATTGAAACCAATGTAGTTAAAAATTAGTTTCATAAATTTAGGGTCGCCTCTCACGCAGGGGCGTGGATTGAAACTATACACGTAATATGCCTGTTTACAGTGACCCCGGGGTCGCCTCTCACGCAGGGGCGTGGATTGAAACATCTATGAGCAGATGCTCATATTCTCTAATTTTACGGTCGCCTCTCACGCAGGGGCGTGGATTGAAACTTTTTTAATCCTTTGTAGTTCGGCTATGTAGGTCGGTCGCCTCTCACGCAGGGGCGTGGATTGAAACATTTATAGCTTTTGTGTTTTTTGTCTTATCTTCGGTCGCCTCTCACGCAGGGGCGTGGATTGAAACTTTCAATTGTTGCCATTCTACAGGATGGAAATGGTCGCCTCTCACGCAGGGGCGTGGATTGAAACATTAGGAAAGGGAGGTTTCACCCTCATGGCACGGTCGCCTCTCACGCAGGGGCGTGGATTGAAACTAAAATAATAAGTATAGCAGACACAGGAACGTATGTCGCCTCTCACGCAGGGGCGTGGATTGAAACTTGCGATGGTCTTGGCTGGTATATCCTCAATTACGGTCGCCTCTCACGCAGGGGCGTGGATTGAAACTTAACATTTGTGATATAGTATAAATATGGACAGAGTCGCCTCTCACGCAGGGGCGTGGATTGAAACTTAGAAAGCAGTTTGAGGGTGGCGACCCTAGAGTGTCGCCTCTCACGCAGGGGCGTGGATTGAAACCTTTGCCTTGGTTTTGTTGCCTAATAAGCATTTGGGTCGCCTCTCACGCAGGGGCGTGGATTGAAACTGCCACTTCTGATTCAACTTGCGCCCATGTTGGTCCTGGGTCGCCTCTCACGCAGGGGCGTGGATTGAAACTACTGCTTTCCAGTGTGGTAATAAATTTTTAAATTGGTCGCCTCTCACGCAGGGGCGTGGATTGAAACTTACCATACAGTTAGAAAATAATAAAAATCTAAAAGTCGCCTCTCACGCAGGGGCGTGGATTGAAACAATAAAGTTACTACGACAAAAACTAGGATTGTGGTCGCCTCTCACGCAGGGGCGTGGATTGAAACTATAGTACCTAGTCTTAAAAATATCTCAGCTATTGTCGCCTCTCACGCAGGGGCGTGGATTGAAACTATTTCCAATATTTGCGCTAATACTTTACATTGTCGCCTCTCACGCAGGGGCGTGGATTGAAACTTTAAAGTCTGTTTCGGAAGACATAAAATCTTCAGTCGCCTCTCACGCAGGGGCGTGGATTGAAACACCTGATAAATACCTGTAGTAGTATTTTGCAGGGGTCGCCTCTCACGCAGGGGCGTGGATTGAAACTGAAATTTCAAACAAATTAGATTTTTTAAAAAGTCGCCTCTCACGCAGGGGCGTGGATTGAAACTCTGGTTACCTGCCTTATGGATGAAAACTTTGAAGGTCGCCTCTCACGCAGGGGCGTGGATTGAAACTATCGATTCGGTAGTGTCAAACCTTAGTAATCCGGTCGCCTCTCACGCAGGGGCGTGGATTGAAACCTACAGTAAGTTAACCCGGGCATCAAGTTTTAAGTCGCCTCTCACGCAGGGGCGTGGATTGAAACTAGTTACTACAGGATAAACACAAGGGCAGACCGTCGCCTCTCACGCAGGGGCGTGGATTGAAACTATTAGAAATGAGCAAAAAGTAAGAGGTGGATTGTCGCCTCTCACGCAGGGGCGTGGATTGAAACATTTAATAATCCTCTTTGTTTTCTAATTCACAGGTCGCCTCTCACGCAGGGGCGTGGATTGAAACTTGATAATGTGCAAGCAAGTGAAAGTGTTGATGAGTCGCCTCTCACGCAGGGGCGTGGATTAGTTTTTGGTAGCTATCAATACCTTTTGAGGTGTAAAAATGTAAAAAATCATTTAGTGTCCATTTTTTGTTCTCCTTCATTGAATGTACTAACTAACGCACACCAAGAAGGCTTGAAAAATATAATCAAGATATGATATTCTTTTAATGTTATAAGTTTAGAACCTTCTTGGTTTTAAATTTGAATAAGTCCGGTGCGCCAACACTGGGCTTATTTTATTGACTTTCTTTTATTCTTTTCAGCTCCTTTCTTACGTATTCATCTACTGCCGTTTTTTCAATATCTGACATATTTCTACCTGTTAAGGCAGAAAGCTCTTCAAGTTTTTCTGCTAGTTCTAAAGTTAATTTCAAATTATGTGTTATAAAATTTTTTTTACTTCCCATTTCTCAAGCTCATTAGTATTTAATAAGTTATTAGTTTAATACTCATTAAATACTTTTGTCAAGAATTATTTTAAATTGATGTATAATAGGGCATGCTAAAATGGATTTTATTTGACTGAGGTGAGCTTGTAGATGAAAAAAGATTGTCTAAAACAAAGAATCTATGGACACGTAGAATTAAGAAAATCTTTAATCACTGCTTTAGTTGTTCTAATAGGCGGTTTGGCAGCTTTGTTTGTTTCCCTCGATAATGTACAAAAAATAATATTATTAGTCTTAGGTATCGGGTTGACACTTATTGATATAATGTTGATAATCAGCTTAAATAAAGATCTGGAAAAATTTTATAAAAATATGGAGGAATAGAAATGACTTCAATAGAATTTATCGGAACAATAATAGGAACCCTGGGATTTATCGCTATAATTATAATGTTTTACTTTGGTATTAAAAGCGGTTTAAATCCAGCTAAAGAAGAAAAATAATTTCTTATGCTAAAATAGACTTTATGAAAAACCTGCTAATACTACTGTTATGTTTGTTGTGTATTCCTGCTTATGCTCTTAAGCTTGAGGGTGAAGTAGAGGTGAAATATACTATTGAAGATGCAAAGCGGGAAGCGTTTAAAATGCTTCCGGGAAAACCCGACTTGTCCGGCATATCCCCTGTTGACCCTGACTTCAAGCTACATCAAAAAATGCTAAGGTCAGGGGTTAAGAAAACGCCTGAGAAAAGCATTGCCATTTATAATGATGGAAGCTATACTGTTTCTTATTTTGGCCAAAAATATGGTTATGAATATAACAAAAATGGCTTTTTAACTGCTGTATTTAGAATTAAAAAACCTGTAGGAACTTATCTCAATAAATCAATTAAATATAAATACCCATCAGGTGAAATAGAGCTTATTCAAGTATCTAAAAGTCCAAGGGTTTCATATGCTTTCTATCCAGATGGGAAACTATGGGCTCATTGGGATGGCGAGTATTGCTATGATGATAAGGGAAACTTAAGAGAAAAAAGAGAATTAGTCGATGATTAACTTTGGAGACTCCCAATTTCCGCTACTTGCCATAGTACGGGCTCCAGAGGGAAACCTGTAATTATACCATTTGGAAGCAACCTGCCCGGCCCCTCCGAGCCCTGACGCCGTTGCGTTAAGCATACCGGAATTAGCCGCATTACTGCCGGAGATTTTATACATATTAGACTGCCGACAATAAAGAAATCCTCCCTTGATTTATGTATTTTAATGCTTGCATTGCTAATTTTCTTTTTCTAACTTTTGTTCTTTTCATTATTTTGATTATTTTTTTATGGTTCATTATTTTTCCGTAATCATTTTCAAGAATCATTTTTATTGTTCTCCAACCAGCTTTACGTTTACTTTGGTAAAAAATTTTAGCTATTAATAAAATTTCTTCTTCATCTTGAATCAGATTTTGTTTATTTTTAACATTTTTTAGCCAGTAATAATAGCCGCTTTTGCTAACATCAGCCAGTTTGCATAGTTTATTAATAGAGATATTTTGAGTTGAGTGAATAATTTCATATTTTAGACGAGGACTTACCTGTAATATTTTTCCAGAACCTTTAGCTTTTTTAACAATTCATTCTCAGCCTCCAGGTATGTGATTTTATCAAGTGCATCTTTTAGATTTCTACATTTTTTATATTTTAGGCTATTAGTATTTTTACGCCATTCATGTAGATTGCATATAGCATTTTTAGGTCCGACAACATCTAAATTAATACCTGCGTCTAGAAATATTTGCTTAGCTTTCTTTCCTTTTTTATATTCTTTTAAGGCTTTTTCCTTAAATTCCTGTGTATAAAATACTGATACTTTGCCTACTGAATAAACAAAAGGATTTTTTAATAAATTCTCTTTTTCTTCAGCTGTAAATTATTTCTTTTTCATTCTGTACCTCTTTTTTTATTAAACTGAAACTTCCAACTACTTGTCCAGTTTCTGGGGTACAGTTCACTATAGAAAATGGAAAAGTTCGATACTATTGGCTGGGGGAAGTAGCGAGCAGGTAAAAACACCCTTGACTCAAACTCCCTGACAATTCATCTCAAACCAACTGTGTCTTTACATTTATCTTCACTTGAGACTAAGGTACAAGAGGTTTATAAGAATACCTATTACAGAGTACAGGATATGATGCATAATTAACAAGGTTCTGCTTTGCTGTTTCCTGTATTTTTATTCGCAATAAGTTCTCCCGATAAACACCAACGTCAATTAACAACCGTTCGATCTGAGCCGGTTGCAGACTTTTTCCTGTTTTTTGCTCGTAGAGACTTATCCATTCACGGGTAATGGTACCTGCATCTCTGTCTATGAAGTTGGGTTCAGGAAGTGTCATATTGTAACCTCTGTGATTTCAGTAAGTTCTGAATCTTTTAATGTCCACTCAATCTGGATTTTCACTCGTTCTTGGCTGATAAATCAACGCATTCATAGGTATTAAGGGATAAAGAATAAAAACCTACCCATTTTAAAATTTTTTATTACTTCCTTATAATGCTTCGCAATAACGTTTAATTAGTTCTTTTTTGTACTATATAGTTTGTCGAATACTGATTCTTTTGGGGGAAGATTAAAAAATTGGGAAGAAACGCTGTTATTATATCTTAAACTTCCCAGCGTTTCTTCTACCAGCAGCAGGTTTTTATTAAAGGTTTTGCGGTTAAATTCATTATTTTTTGGTAAAGCCTCAGCTTCCGGGTTTTTTTGGCGCGCAACTTTATTAGTTAAGTATTTATTGAATAATGTTACACCAAACCCGAGAGTTATTACTGAATACAGCAATCCGGCTGCAATTGCAATATTTTTATTAGTTTTAAGTTTTTGCTTAACTTTATATGTTATATTCATTGCATCTATTTCGCCATCAGTTTTTAATAAAGTGTTTTTGATTATATGGAATTTATGCTTTAACCAGCCTCCGCCTTTAAATGCTTCTTTTTCATTTAAAATCTTATTGCCTTCGAGTGTATTTTTACTTTCCAGTGCATTTGCCGTCAGGTTTGCTACAAAACCTCCAAGTACCAGCCAGTTCAGGAATCCGAGAAAATCTCTTGTGTTAGTTTCCCTTAATTCATTCACATCATCCGAAGCAAGGATACGTCCGCTAATTGTAATAGCAGACAGAGCTCTTAGCTGGTTTAACGTAACAAATTTTCCCCTGAATTTCAGCTTATCAGAAAGCTTATCCAGGCTGGATAAAGATTCTAGTACTTTTTTGGGGTTAAGGCTTGATGCGTAAGTTGCGCCGAGCATATAGCCCATTGCAAGGACTGATAGAGCTTTTTCCACTGTAAGTTTTAATTTTGAGGGTTTTTGTTCTTCTTTTTTAACTTTATGCTCGGCTATTTTTTCATAATCAGGAAGACCGACAAAAGCGCTTGTCCCTGTTTTTTGCTGGGTAATATACCTGTTTATAAACTGGGTTGAAAGCGCAATAGCAACAGCAATTGAAAATCCCGCAATTCCTTTTAGCCTGCTCAGTGATTTAAATTTTTCTATAGCATCATTAACTCTGGAGGGGCTCTCATATTTAAGTAAAAATTCATTTGATATATGGTATAAATCACCTATAAAATTTTTCATGGTTGTTTCAACAGTTTTTTTCCCGGTTTTCCCCTCCAAAAATATTTTAACCTGCTTCTCAGCTCCGGTTAATTCCACTGCCTTTTTGAAAAGGGCATTTAAACGCTCTTTCTTTTCTTTGCGCGAGAGGTTTTCTTTATTCTCAAGTAATTCTTTAATTTCCTGCGCAATTTCTTCGGAAACCTGAGCGGAAATAAATTTTTCTGAATCCCCGGTAAGCGCTTTTGCTCCGCTTATAGTCCGATTCAAAGCCTTTAACAGGATTTCTTCCTTATTTCCGCCCTGTTTAAGTGCATCTTCCCAGTTTTTCTTTAATACATCTACAATGTCATTATTCGTCATTAAAATTGAATGAGAGATTGGCTGGTTACTGAGTAACCCCAGCAGGCAGCCTGCTCCTATCGCATAAAACCCGGGCAAAAGGGATGAGCTTATAAGAGATGTCACTTCTCTTCTTGCAGTCTCAATTCCGGCTTCATCGCTCCTGGTAAAATCAACAGTAGTTCTCGGTATTACCATCGCGGAAATATTAACCACGGTAGGACCGGCTACCTCATGAGTCTGGATCATGGAAAAGAAACTGCTCCCCCACCCTTTAAATGCAGGTTTTTCAGCTTTTTTATGAGAGAAAATAATATTTTTATCCGTGACAGACAGGTTTTGCTCCTGTCCGCATCTTGATATCATTTATGTTTTACCTTTATGTAAATAAACTGCTGCTGAGTTTATAAAACAGGTAAAGGTAAAAAATTGTCAAATTTAGCTAAAAAATTTTTATCTGCTATTCCCCGGGCTTGGATAACATATCCTTAATCCCGCCTATAGAGCTGAGAACGCCAGTTGCTTCAATCGGCAGGTAAACCACTTTATTATCTTTGCCTGATACCATCTCTTTCAGTGTTTCAATATACTTAATCGCTATAAGATAGTGAGCAGGGTCACTTGCCGTTTCTTTTATAGCCTCGGTAACCAGCTTGATTGCTTCTCTTTCCGCGTCAGCAACTTTAATTCTTGCTTCTGCCTGTCCTTCTGCTATTAAGATAGCAGATTTCTTTTCACCCTCCGCTTCAAGGATGGCGGCTCTTTTATCACGTTCAGCTCGCATTTGTTTTTCCATAGCTTCCTGAATATCCCTTGGCGGTGAAATATCCTGAAGCTCGACCCTGTTAACTTTTACTCCCCATTTGTTTGTAGCTTCATCAAGAATTTTCCTGAGCTTCAGATTTATTGTATCTCTTGAAACCAGGGTCTGGTCGAGTTCTAATTCCCCAATAACGTTTCTCAGGGTTGTCTGGGTAAGTTTTTCAATAGCTTCGGGAAGGTTAGCGATTTCATAAGTTGCCCTGATAGGATCAACTACCTGGAAATATAAAAGCGCATTAATTTCTATTCCAGCGTTATCTGCTGTAATAACCCTTTGTTTTGGAAAGTCATAGACTGATTCCCTGAGGTCTATTCTGTCAGTTTCCCTGTAAATATAATAATTTTGCCCCTGAAGATCAGTTTTAACTTCTCTCCATTTAATTTTTCTTGGTTTTTCATAAATAGGAATTATAATATTAATTCCACTTTCCAGTTTTCGGTCAAACCTTCCGAACTTCTCTACTATCATTGTCTCAGCCTGGTGAATAATCTTAATACCCGAGCTTACCAGGGCTACAACAAAGATAATTAAAAGTATAAGAACAAAAAATGCTATTGGTGACATGACTATTTCTCCTTTTTATTCAAAAAATTTTTTATACAGAGTGATTTTTGGATTCTTTTTCTACAAAAACCGTTATACTTTCAGCTCTTTTTACTATTACGGAAGCGCCCTCTTCAATATCTTCATCATTTTCCGAGTATGCCCTCCATAAATCACCATCAATTTTAACACGTCCTTGATTTTTAGAATTAATTATTTTTTCCGTAACAATTCCTCTTTTATTAACAAGTGTATTAAGCCCTAATTCACCGGCATGATTTTTACCCTGGATAACTTTTTTAACAAAAGGACGCACCAGCGCAAAAATTATAATACCCGCAACAGCAAAAGTTGCAATCTGAAACCCGGCAGAAGCACCTATAAAAGCAGGGATACTTGCAATAAGACAGGAAATTCCTATACTTGCAAAAAGAAAATCCGCTGTAAAAATTTCTACAATTAAAAGTAATATTCCTGCTATCAGCCAGATATAAGCATAATCCATGGACCTACCTCATAAAAATCATATTTTTATACAAATTTTAAAATTTTTAAAGATAACCTGAAATACATAAAAATTATAATTTAATTTTTAAGAAATAAATATCATCTGACCAGCTTAATATTTCTTTTTTATATTTTTATTGTTTACCCCTTAATTAACTCGAATCACGAATTGTATTTTCTGAAATTTTCTCAAAAATCCCTACCCACTATGGTGGATAGAAAATTAACCCTTTGAACGGCTGATAATTCCTGATTGTTGTCTTTTTATACTTATTACGTCACTGATCGAGTTAATACTTGAGATAACCCTGCTTAACTGGTCAATATCAAAAATCTCAAGCCCGATTTCTATTGTTGCCAGGTTTTTATTTTTCCTCTTGATTTTTGCATCCGTTATATTTGTCTTATTATCAGATATTTTGCCCAGAACATCCCGGAAAACACCCATTCTGTCTATAACTTCTATAAAAATTTTTGTTATATACGTTTTCTTTGAATTGTTAAAATTCCAGCTTATTTGCAGTAGTCTTTCAGGATTAATAATCTTCAGGGACTTACAGTCTTCTCTATGCACGCTTACACCGCGGCTTCTGGTTACAACGCCGATTATAGGCTCGCCGGGAACAGGAGAACAGCATTTGGATATGTGATGAAGCATTCCTTCAAGTCCTTCAATTGCCCTATTGGATTTTTTGGTTGAGGGCTTGACGGTTTTTATCTGAGGAGCCAGCTCATCGACTTTTAGCCTGTTAGTAATTTTCGTAGTCGAAATTTCACCATAACCCAGGGCGGCAAAAAGATCATCTTCTGTCTGGTAATTAAGTTGTTTCGCGATTTCAAGAATTTTCTCTTCTTTTAAGAAGTTTTCAAGTGCTGATTTAGTAATTTCCTGCTCAAGAAGGTTTTTACCCTGCATAATATGTTCTTCTCTGAGTTCTTTTTTAAACCACTGTCTTATTCTGGATTTTGCCTGGTTTGTAGCAACAATATTAATCCAGTCAAGCCGCGGATTTTCTTTTTTGCTGGTAAGAATTTCAACAATATCACCGTTATTCAGGTGAGTATCCAGGGTTACTATTTTCCCGTTTACCATTGCCCCGATACATCTATGACCGACTTCGGTGTGTATTCTATAGGCAAAATCAATGGGTGTAGCTTCAGCAGGAAGATCAATCACATCTCCTTTTGGTGTGAAAACAAAAACCTGGTCCGAAAACAGGTCAAGCTTAACGCTGTCAACATATTCCTTTGCGTCTTTAATATCCTGCTGGAATTCAATAAGCTTTCTCAGCCATGTAAACTTCTGGTCTTCTTCAGAGCCGGCTTTTGAAGACCTTCCGGTTTCCTTATACTTCCAGTGGGCTGCAATACCGTATTCAGAGACTTCATGCATTTCCTGGGTTCTTATCTGGACTTCAAGAGGTTTTCCTCTCGGTCCTATTATAGAAGTATGCAGGGATCTGTACATATTGTTTTTGGGCATTGCGATATAGTCTTTAAACCTGCCCGGAATAGGCTTAAACGCGGAGTGAATTAATCCGAGGACTTCATAGCATTCTTTTTCGGATTCAACTATTACCCTTACGGCGGTAACATCATATAAATCCTGATAAGACTTCTGCTCCCTGCGCATTTTTGAGTAAATACTGTAATAACTCTTTGCCCTGCCGGTAATTATGGCTTTAATATGCATATTTTTGAGGCTGTTATCAATTTTTTCTATGACGGCCAGCACAATCTGGTCTCTTTCGGATTTTGCCTGGGCTACCAGCTGGGCTATTTCAAAATATTTTTCAGGGTTTGTATATCTGAGGGAAAGATCTTCAAGCTCTGACTTTATTAATCCCATTCCTAACCTGTTTGCGAGCGGGGCAAAAATTTCAAGGGTTTCTTTTGCTATTTCTTTTTGTTTTTCAGGCTTCATATAGTTCAAAGTACGCATATTATGAAGTCTGTCCGCTAACTTAACAAAGATAATCCTGATATCATCAGCCATGGCAAGAAACATTTTCCTGAAATTTTCAGCCTGGCGTTCTTCTTTTGAGCTGAAACTGTACTTACTCAGCTTTGTAACCCCGTTAACAAGGGTTAAGACGTCTTCGCCGAATTTTTCTGAAATTTCCTCGGGGCGCGAGTCAGTATCCTCAAGAATGTCATGCAGCAAAGCAGCACAAATAGTATCAGTATCTGCCTGAAGCTCTGCCAGTATACAGGATACTTCCAGGGGGTGAAGAATATAAGGCTCTTCGCTTACGCGGTATTGTCCTTCATGAAGCCTGCATGCAAAATCAAAGGCTGTTTTTATCTTTTCCAGTTCTTCCTCAGACCTTTTTTGCTTGATTATTATTGAATTCAGCTGGTCAAAAAGTAATCTGCTGTTCATTTGTATAATAATTGTTTTTATACGACAATAATATTTTACTCTCTATACATTGTATAAACAATAGAAATAAATTAATTGTGTCCATGGGCAATGGAAAATTATTTGATATAAAAAAAACAGATGACGGAATTAAATTGAGCGTAAAGGTTATTCCCAATGCCTGCAAGTGTGAAATAGCAGGTGTTGCGGAAAAAGAGCTGAAAATCCGCCTTGATGCCCCACCGGTCGAAGGTAAGGCAAATGAGAAATGTATTAAATTTCTCGCAAAGACCCTGAAAGTTTCTAAATCATCTGTTTTCATAATCAGCGGGGAGCGTTCAAGGTCAAAGATTTTGTTTATTAATGGCAATCCTGAAATTCTTGAGGCAGGAATCATAAATCTCATAACACCCGCGAAGTTTTAACCGGCTTAAACCGATTTTTTGTTACTTAACTTAACAAAAAATATCAATTTAACAGGCAATTATTTCATATAAATTGTTTTTATTTATATATATGGTAAGTCAGTGGGAAAGCTATGCAGCTAAATGTTACAGAAATTCCTCCCGGAAGTTACAT